>CAYNGZ010000156.1:0-12819 GCA_964396695.1 uncultured Pseudomonas sp. | reverse complement strand
CTGCGACTTGCCTGGCCGGGTTTAAGGGGAAAACGAGGTGGGGAAACTAATTGAGAACGCACCCTAAGCTCAACGGCGCAGGAAGTCGTACTCGCTGTGGCACTGCTAAGCTGAATCAATCTCCGCCATCCCGGCATTCGAGGAGGTCACATGATCCGTTCGATGCTGTACGCCACTGACCTCGGCCTGTACGCACCTTTTGTGATGCAGCATGCACTGTCGCTGGCACGAACATTCGAAGCTGATCTGCATGTAGTGCACGCGGTTGAACCCATGGGATTGTTTGCCGAATCGGTGTTGCAGAGCTATCTCGACGAACAAGCCTTGAATGAGTTTCACCGTCAGGGCTTGAACACGGTGATGGCCAATATCGAGCAGCGGGTATTCGACAGTTTTGCCGAAGAGTTGGGGGAGGGGCAGCAGGATCTGGCGCTGATTCAGTCGGTCAGAGTGTTTCAGGGCGATCCGTCACAGGTCATTCTCGAACAGGCACAGAAACTCTCGGTGGATTTGTTGATCGTAGGTAGTCACAGCCATGGCGCCGGTGCGGAAGCACCGTTGGGGCGCACCGCCGCGCGCGTGTTGCAGTTGTCGCCAGTGCCGGTTTATCTGGTGCCGTTGTCGCAACGTCGGCGGCACGGAGACATTTAAGCTGGCCTTTTGATGAAAAAGTTCTAGATTTATTCTTCGAACCATTAATATAGTTATATACCGTCGCTGATGCCCGTGGCGTCTATCTGCTTTGAGGGATTCATATGAAGCTTCAACAATTGCGCTACATCTGGGAAGTGGCGCACCACGACCTCAACGTTTCTGCTACTGCCCAAAGCCTGTACACATCGCAACCGGGCATCAGCAAGCAGATCCGTCTGCTGGAAGACGAGTTGGGTGTCGAGGTTTTCGCGCGCAGCGGCAAACACCTGACCCGGGTGACCCCGGCCGGTGAGCGAATCATCACCACCGCTGGCGAGATTCTGCGCAAGGTCGAGAGCATCAAGCAGATCGCTCAGGAGTTCTCCAACGAGAAGAAAGGCACCCTGTCGATTGCGACCACCCACACCCAGGCACGTTATGCGCTGCCGCCGGTGATCAGCAACTTCATCAAGCAATACCCGGACGTTGCCTTGCACATGCATCAGGGCTCGCCGATGCAGATCGCTGAAATGGCCGCTGACGGCACTGTGGATTTTGCCATTGCCACCGAAGCGCTGGAGCTGTTCGGCGATCTGGTGATGATGCCGTGCTACCGCTGGAACCGTTGCGTTGTCGTGCCGCAAGGCCACCCGTTGACCAAGCTGCCAAAGCTGACCCTCGAAGCCCTGGCCGAATACCCGATCGTGACATACGTGTTCGGTTTCACCGGTCGTTCGAAACTCGACGAAGCTTTCAGCCATCGTGGCCTGACCCCGAAAGTGGTGTTCACCGCCGCCGACGCCGACGTGATCAAGACCTACGTTCGCTTGGGGCTGGGTGTCGGTATCGTGGCGAAAATGGCCGTCGACACCAAACTCGACAACGACCTGGTGGTGCTCGACGCCAGCGAACTGTTCGAATCCAGCGTGACTAAAATCGGTTTCCGTCGCGGGACGTTCCTGCGTGGCTTCATGTGCGATTTCATCGAAAAATTCGCCCCACACCTGACTCGCGAAGTGATGGCCAAAGCTATCCAGTGCCACAACAAGCAGGAACTGGAAGAACTGTTCGACGGCGTTGAGTTACCGGTTCATTAAGACCGCTACACCACCTCGGTGACAGCGAACTGTTGCCGAGTGCCCGCCACCACGATGTCCACCTCATCACTCTCGAACTTGCCCAGCAAGCTTTTGCCCAGCGGTGAGCGAGGGGTGATGACGGTAATCGGTTGTCCCACCAGGTCAACCTTCAAACCGGCCGCATCAGGGGCCAGGAACAGCCACTGTTCGCGTCCCTTTTCGTCTTCCAGACCCAGCAACGCACCGACTTCAATCCCGCGCTGATCGTCATAAGGTCGCAGCGTCAGGTTCTGGCACAGCACCAGCGACTGCCTGATTTCCTCCATCCGTCTGGCCTGTCCGGTTGCCAGGTAAGAGGCTTCCAGTCCCAGGGTGTCGTACTTGTTCTCGGCGATGTTTTCTTCGTGGCTCGCGGTTTCGTACGCGGTTTGCGCTGCACGCTCGGCGATCTCGATATCGACTGCAAGCTTTTCCAGAATCAGCTGGTGGACTGCGTGTTTGTTCATGATCAATCGCAGAATTGCTGGACGTTGGCGCGGCTTTTTTCGGTGGGCGCGGTTTGGTCCTGCTGCAGCCAGAACTGGCATTTCGGGTTCGACAGGTTGCGGGTATTGCTGCGTGCCTGATCGAGCGATTGCTGTTGCGCCTGTTTGCGCAGGTTTTCCTTGTACTGCTCAAACATGGGATTCTCGGGGGCCGGTTCAACCGCCGCAGGCTTGGGCTGAGTCATTTGGCGCGCCGCTTCGGCGATCGGGGCGAGTTGTTCGTTGAATAGCAGTTTCGACAACAGCCAGCAGGTCAGTGCAATGGCCAGAAATCCCAGCCACAACCCCACGGCGATGCTGGCAATCAGTTGCAGCGGACTGAGTGTGATGGACATCGAGCGGCGAGCGGGTGGACGGTAGGGCATGGCTGCCTCCTGGCGAGGGTTGTGGGCTTTTGCGATTGTCGCATGAAGATTAATCGGCGTCGGCTCTTCTGCACGCAACGATTTATGCGGACAATTGAGGTCTTTGCCCCACGGAGCCCGGAATGAAAGTCGACTGGGATATTTTTTGCACGGTCGTCGACAACTATGGCGACATCGGCGTGACCTGGCGTCTGGCCCGACAATTGGTGGCCGAGCATCATTGTGCAGTACGGCTGTGGGTCGATGACCTGCGGGCGTTCGAGCGTTTGTGTCCGGAGCTCGACATCAACGCTGCACGGCAGTGGCAGCAAGGCGTCGAAGTTTGCCATTGGCCGGCCGACTGGCAACCGGCAGATGCCGCCGATGTGGTGATCGCTGCGTTCGCCTGTCAGTTGCCAAGCGCCTACATGGAAGCCATGGCGGCCTGCGAAACGGCGCCGTTGTGGATGAACCTCGATTATTTGAGCGCTGAAGACTGGACTGTCGGTTGTCACGGTTTGCCGTCGGTGAAGTACAAGCAGGTGCAAAAGTACTTCTTCTTTCCGGGGTTTCAGGCTGGCACAGGCGGCTTGCTGCGTGAGCGCCGGTTGCTGGAGCGGCGTGAGCAGTTCCAGCAAAGTGCCGAGGCGCAACGCGAATTCCTGCAAGGGCTGGGCGTTGATCGTGCCCACGGTGCACGGCTGATTTCGTTATTTGCCTACGAGAATGCCGGGTTGGCCGAATGGCTGGACGTCATGGCAGGCGACGCTCATGCCACTCATCTGCTGGTGCCCGAAGGGCGGATTCTGGGAGACGTCGAGCGCTGGCTGGGCGTTGAAGGACTTTGTGTCGGCGCGTTACAGGTGCGCGGTGCACTGACCGTGCAAGTGTTGCCGTTTGTCCGACAGGATCAATACGACCTGCTGCTGTGGAGTTGCGACTTCAACGCCGTACGTGGAGAAGATTCGTTCGTCCGTGCGCAATGGGCTGCTCGGCCCATGCTGTGGCATATTTATCAGCAGGAAGAAGATGTACACCTGGATAAGCTTGAGGCCTTTCTGACGCTGTACACCGCTGACCTTTCACCGGCGGCAAAAGCGGCGCTCGTCGGGTTATGGCGAGCCTGGAACACCGGCACCGGAATGGCCCAGGCATGGGTTGCGACGCAGGAACACTGGCCAGAACTGCAAAAACACGCCCGGACGTGGTGTCTGGAACAGGCTTCGCGGGCCGATCTTGCTTCGGCGCTGGTACAGTTTTACCTAAATTGGATATGATACGCGGCCTCGATTTTTGTAAATTCCATCCAAATTCGGATATTCGCAATGAAAACTGGTAAAGAACTGAAACCCGGTACCGTGATTCGTATCGACAACGATCCTTGGCTGGTTCAGAAAGCTGAATTCACCAAGTCCGGTCGTAACAGCGCGATCATGAAGACCAAGCTGAAAAACCTGCTGACCGGTTACAAGACCGAAACCGTTTACAGCGCCGACGACAAGCTGGATGACGTGATCCTGGATCGCAAAGAAGCGACCCTGTCCTTCATCAGCGGTGACTCCTACACGTTCATGGACACCACTGACTACACCATGTACGAGCTGAACGCCGAAGACATCGAAAGCGTTCTGCCGTTCATCGAAGAAGGCATGACCGACGTCTGCGAAGCCGTGTTCTTCGAAGGCCGTCTGGTTTCCGTAGAACTGCCGACCACCATCGTGCGTCAGGTTGACTACACCGAAGGTTCCGCTCGCGGCGACACTTCCGGCAAGGTAATGAAGCCTGCCAAACTGAAGAACGGTACCGAGCTGTCGGTTGCTGACTTCATCGAAATCGGCGACATGATCGAGATCGATACCCGCGAAGGCGGTTCTTACAAAGGCCGCGCTAAATAAGCGCAGTTTTTGCAGGAAAGAAAAAGCCCGACCATCGAGTCGGGCTTTTTTGTGCGCGTCTGTTGGGTGGCGAACACTCAGACGGTGACGTGCAGGCGAACGTCTACGTTACCGCGAGTGGCGTTGGAGTACGGGCAGACCTGGTGCGCGGCGTCGACCAGGGTTTGTGCATCGGCGTGTTCCAGACCTGGCAGGCTGACATGCAGGTCGATGTCCAGACCGAAACCACCCGGAATCTGACCAATGCCGACATGGGCGGTGATCGAGGCGTCATCGGGGATTTTGCGCTTGGTCTGGCTCGCGACGAATTTCAGTGCACCGATGAAGCAGGCAGAGTAACCGGCGGCGAACAGTTGCTCGGGGTTGGTCGCGGCACCACCGGCCCCGCCGAGTTCTTTTGGTGTAGCGAGTTTGACGTCGAGGATGTTGTCGCTGGAAACGGCGCGGCCATCACGGCCACCGGTGGCGGTTGCAACAGCGGTATAGAGAGTTTGCATGGTGTGAGCCTCGTTCGGGTTGAGTGATTTGCGCTAAAGTTTTGCGCGCAAACTAAATGCGAAGTAAATGTAGCTCGCTGATATTTTGTGCGCAAGATAAATTTTGAAATTTTTAGCGAAGAAAAAAGATCGCAGCCTTCGGCAGCTCCTACAGGTGGATATGTAGGAACTGCCGAAGGCTGCGATCTCTTGGAGAGGCGAGGTTAGAGGCTGTCTTGCAAATGATTACGCAGGTTTTGCAGATCGGCCTGCAGTTTGCGCATCTGCTCCAGCGTCTGGCCGCTGGCGCCGAGGATGCAGGGTGGAACCTCGCGGGCTTTTTCCCGAAGGGCGCGACCTTGTTCGGTCAGCTCGACAATGACGACACGTTCATCTTCGCGACTACGGGTACGGCTCAGCAGGCCTTCCGCTTCCAGGCGTTTGAGCAGCGGCGTCAGAGAGCCGGGATCGGTCAACAGGCGTGTGCTGATTTCGCCGACGGTCAGCCCGTCGCGTTCCCACAAGACCATCATTGCCAGGTATTGCGGATAGGTCAGACCCAGCGCTTGCAGCAAGGGTTTGTAAACCTTGGTCATCAGCAGTGAAGTGGAGTGCAGGGCAAAGCACAGCTGGTTATCCAGCAGCAGGTTATCGCAGTTGTCCGGGGTGTTGCGTTGGGTGGTCATGTCTAAACCTTGATCATTGATCGTCATGAATCTAGCGGGCGAGTCTTTAATGCGCCAGATAATTTTCGGTAATGGCTGGCTGAAGGACGCACGCGGCAGGGTTTCGGTGTGACTGCGCGTTTCCCTGTTTGTGCCGATTGCGTAGGATACAAAGCCTGATGTGAGGGGAAACCGCCTGTGATTGAGTCAGTGATGTATCTGGTGCTCGGCGCTGCCTTGGGCACCGTGGGCGGTCTGTTCGGGATTGGTGGTGGTTTGATCGCGATTCCCGCGCTGGGCGTGTTGTTCGGTCTGGACCAGCAAATTGCTCAAGGCACGGCGCTGGTGATGGTGGTGCCGAACGTGATGCTGGCGCTGTGGCGCTATCACCAGCGCAATCGCATCGAATTGCGCCACGCGTTGCCGTTGGCCTCGATGGGGTTTTGCTTTGCCTGGATCGGCTCGATCTGGGCGGTGGGCGTTGACGCACAGGTGATGCGCATCGGCTTCGTGGCGTTCCTGATCGCCTTGTCGGCCTACAACCTGCTGCGGATGTTCATTGCCACTGCGCCGGCCGCGTCGCAGATGCGTTACTCGTGGCCTTGGCTGGGCGTGTTGGGTGCAGCATCGGGAGCCATGGGCGGGTTGTTCGGCGTGGGCGGTGCGGTGGTGGCGACGCCAGTGCTCACCAGCCTGTTCGGCACCACGCAAGTGGTAGCCCAAGGGCTGTCGCTGGCGCTGGCCTTGCCCAGCACCGGCGTCACGCTGGTGACCTACGCACTCCATCATCAAGTGAACTGGAGCATCGCACTGCCCATGGCGGCCGGTGGGTTGCTGAGCATCAGCTGGGGCGTGAAGATCGCCCATGCCTTGCCGGAGCGCTTGCTGCGCGGGTTGTTCTGCGGCTTTCTGGTGCTGTGTGCGGTGATGCTCGCCTTCAAAGTTTGAAGCCTTCGACAATGTGTTCCGCCAGGCACTCGGTGATCGGCGACGGGTTGTTCAGGTTGCGCACCAGCATGATGCTGGCCTCGGGCAACAGGGGCAGGCCTTCAGCCTCGCCGAGGATGCGCATGTCCTGGGTGATCAGGCTTTCCAGCTGTGCGGTGACCGCCAACCCGGCGCTGACCACCGCCATGATCGCCGACAGGCTCGAACTGTTGTAGGCGATTCGATACTCGCGCCCGGAAGCGTCCAGCGCATTGCAGGCCCAAAGCCTGCAAAAACAATCACTGTTGAACATCGCCAGGGGTAACGGCGTTTGCTCGTTGGGGCTGAAGCACTGCGCCTGCGCCCAGACGAATCGTTCCTTGCGCAGTAACTGGCCGATCTTGCTGCCGGGTTCGCAAGTGAC
Organism: uncultured Pseudomonas sp.; assembly: GCA_964396695.1. Lineage (GTDB taxonomy): Bacteria > Pseudomonadota > Gammaproteobacteria > Pseudomonadales > Pseudomonadaceae > Aquipseudomonas. The sequence goes on along the minus strand of CAYNGZ010000156.1, from coordinate 5,831 downwards.
GATCGACAGGTCCAGGTCCTGACGCAGCAGTAGCTGTTTGGACGACTCGCAATGGACTTCGATCTGAATCAGCGGGTAAGCCTGAGCAAAACGCGAAAGGATGCCTGGCAAAAACCGCATGACGTAGTCATCCGGGGTGCCGATGCGCACCGTGCCGACCATGTGCGGTTCTCGCAGGGTATTGAACACTTCGCTGTGGAGTTTCAGGATCCGCCGGGCGTAGCCCAACAGCACCTGGCCCTCGGCGGTCAGCTTCACCTGACGGCCGTCGCGCTGAAACAACTGGCGTTGCAGCACGTCCTCTTCCAGCCGTTTCATCTGCATGCTCACCGCCGATTGCGTGCGATTGACCAGTTCGCCGGCGCGGGTGAAGCCACCCTGATCGGCAATCGCGACGAAGGTACGCAGGACTTCCGTATCAATACTCGGGTAGTGGCTCAATTCATCAATCTCCGAGATGTGTTGCATAAGAAACATTCGTTGGATTGATCTTAGCGCCGGCGCGAGACTTCAGTCATCTACAACGGAGGGCAAGACGATGAAAGGTCGAAACGGTTATGCAGTGGCGCACAGGTTTTCATTCCACGGTTTCTCACTGCGTCACGTGTGGGAGAAAGTCAGCGGCTGGTACGAGGTCCGCCGCGAACGTGAGCTGTTGGCCAGCATGAGCGACGAAGCACTCAAGGACATGGGGCTCAGCCGCGCTGATGTCGAGCATGAAGTCGCCCGGCCATTCTGGGACGACCCGATGCACAAATGAGTACCGAACCTCTACACAAGAAGCTTCACACTGAGGTAGTTTGCGAGCAGACAAGGAGATGCACATGCCCGCAGAACTGTCCTTATCCCTCAAACAGGCTCGGCGTCTGGCGCTGGCCGCCCAGGGTTTCTCCGGGCGCCAGCCGCCAGCGGCGATCAAGCCCGCCCAGCTCAATCGCCTGATCGAGCGCTTGGGCATTCTGCAAATCGATTCGGTCAACGCGCTGGTGCGCTCGCACTATCTTCCGCTGTTCTCGCGTCTTGGCAATTACTCTGTCGACTTGCTCGATCAGGCCGCCTGGAGTCAGGGCCGGCGACGCACGCTGTTCGAATATTGGGGACATGAAGCGTCGTTGTTGCCGCTGTCGATGTATCCCTTGATGCGTTGGCGCATGCAGCGCGCGGCGCAAGGCGAGGGGATCTATCAGCAGTTGGCGCGTTTCGGTCGTGAGCAGCAAGAGACCATTCGCCGCGTTTTGGCCTCGGTCCAGAAGCTGGGTGCGCTCGGCGCCGGCAGTCTGTCGACGCGCCAGGAGCGGGCCGGTCCTTGGTGGGACTGGAGCGCTGAAAAGCATGCACTGGAATGGTTGTTCGCTGCCGGCGAAGTGACGGTGTCGGGGCGTCGCGGCTTCGAGCGTCTTTACGACTTGCCGGAGCGGGTGATTCCTGGATCGATTCTCAAGCAACCGTTGCTCGGCGAAACCGAAGCGCAACACGGATTGCTGTTGCATGCAGCCAATGCATTGGGTGTCGGCACGGAAAAGGATCTGCGCGACTATTTTCGTTTGAGTCTGACTGAGTGCCGCAACGGTCTGGCCGAGTTGGTTGAAAATGGTGAGTTGCTGGTGTGTGAAGTGCAGGGCTGGAAGCAGCCGGCGTACTGCCTGCCGGACTCAAAGGCGCCGCGCAAGGTCGAGGCCAGTGCGTTGCTTTCACCGTTTGATTCGTTGATCTGGGAACGCAGTCGAACCGAGCGGTTGTTCGATTTTCGTTATCGGTTGGAAATCTACACGCCACCCGGCAAACGGGTTTATGGCTATTACGTGCTGCCGTTTTTGCACAACGAACGGATTGCCGCACGGGTCGATCTTCGAGCGGAGCGGGCGTTGGGTCGGTTGGCGGTGCATGCGGTGCACGAAGAGGAGCCGGGTCTGGATGACGTGGGGATGCAGGCGTTGGCGGCGAGTCTGCGGCAGATGGCTGATTGGCTGGGGTTGGAACAGATTCAGTTGAATTGCCCGCGGGCCAGTGCGGCGCGGTTGCGGGTGGCGTTGGCGCTTCACGGATAAACCGTCTCTCATGTAGGAGCTGCCGCAGGCTGCGATCTTTTGATCTTGATCTTGTTTTAATTCAAGACCGCCAAAAGATCGCAGCCTGCGGCAGCTCCTACGCTCAGCGCCGAACCTGCTTCAGGGTTTCGGCAATCAAAAACGCCAGTTCCAGCGACTGATCGGCATTCATCCGTGGGTCGCAATGGGTGTGGTAACGGTCCGACAAACCATCTTCGGTAATCGGCCGAGCGCCGCCGATGCATTCGGTGACGTTCTGCCCGGTCATCTCGATATGAATGCCTCCGGCATACGTGCCTTCAGCTTCGTGGACCTGGAAGAACTGCTTCACCTCGCCGAGGATCTGCGCAAAATCCCGGGTCTTGTAGCCGCTGCTGGCCTTGATGGTGTTGCCGTGCATCGGGTCGGAGCTCCAGAGCACGTTCTTGCCTTCGCGCTCCACCGCGCGAATCAGTTGTGGCAGATGGTCGCCGACCTTGTTCGCGCCCATGCGCGCGATCAGATTCAGGCGGCCCGGATCGTTGTCCGGGTTTAGCACATCGATCAGGCGAATCAGTTCTTCGGTGTTCATGGTCGGGCCGACCTTGACCCCGATCGGGTTGTTCACTCCGCGCAGGAACTCGACGTGCGCGCCGTCGAGCTGGCGCGTGCGGTCGCCGATCCACAGCATGTGGGCGGAGGTGTCGTACCAGTCGCCGCTCGTCGAATCGACGCGCGTCATCGCCTGCTCATAGTTCAAGAGCAAACCTTCGTGGCTGGTGTAGAAGTCGGTGGTGCGCAACTGCGGCACCGATTCCGGCGTGATGCCGCACGCCTGCATGAACTCCAGCGTTTCCGAAATGCGCGACGCGAGACCTTTATATTGTTCGCCGGCCGGCGATCCCGCGATGAAGCCCAGCATCCAACGATGGACGTTGTGCAGATCGGCATAGCCGCCCGAGGCGAAGGCGCGCAGGAGGTTGAGCGTCGCGGCCGACTGCGCCGTGGCCTCGAGCAGGCGTCTGGGGTCGGCTGCCCGCGCCTCGGCGGTGAACTCGCCGCCGTTGATGTTGTCGCCGCGATAGGACGGAAGCGTGACGCCGTCACGCGTCTCGAAATCATCGGAGCGCGGTTTGGCGAACTGCCCGGCAATGCGGCCGACCTTCACCACCGGGACACCCGCCGCAAAGGTCAAAACGACGGCCATCTGCAACAGCAGGCGGAACATGTCGCGGATGTTGTCGGGGTGGAACTCGGCGAAACTCTCGGCGCAGTCGCCTCCCTGCAGCAGGAAAGCCCTACCCTCGGCGACTTGGGCAAGGCCTGCCATGAGGTTGCGCGCCTCGCCGGCGAACACCAGCGGCGGGTGCGTCTTGAGCTTCGCTTCGACCGCCGCCAGCGCGGCAGCGTCCGGATAGGACGGTACCTGCCGGATGGGCTTCGAACGCCAGCTTTGCGGGGACCAAGCCTGGACCACGCGGACCTCCTCTTTCGGCCTGTGGATATATGGGAAGCATGAACGCTTTGCCAGTCGAAGGCTCAAGCGCCGGGTCCGTTAATCTTTCGGGTCGAGCGGCTCAGCGGGCTTCAGCGCGCGGCTTCCATGCGCTTGCGCTCGACATTGAAGACCTCAGCCGGAACGCGCACGGACTTTTCGGTTGCATAGAACGCGCAAACGTCCGCAAAGCGCCGGTCGGGATCGAGCGCGAGCTCGGACAGTTTGTCGAACAGGACGAGCTTCTCCGGCGTGATCAGTTCGTCCGACATGATCATCGGACCCCACACGTCCCAGGGCAGCATCTCATCATTGTTGAGCGAAGCGAAATCGCGCACCACATTGCCAGCAATGAACCAAAGTCCGCGCAGATCGAAAATGCCGAAGGTCTTGGGGTCGGCTTTGCCGCTGCGGCATTTTTGCCAGGCATCGCCGGCGATGATGAATTGCGTGCGCGGCACGTCGCGCGTGTCGAATTTGAGATGCAGAATGTCGCGTTGCTTGTCATCGATCTGGGCGTCGAGTAACTGCCACGCCGTCCCGTTCCAATATTCGACCACCCAATGGTCTTCGAAGGTTCCGGCGTTGAAATAGGCGCCGAAGCCGACGCGGGACCGCGCGGGTATTCCGGCGCGACGAAAAAGTGCCGTGCCGAGGACGGAAAAGTTGCGGCACGTGCCGACGGCGCGTCTTTCAACTGTTCGCACGTCGCCGAGCGGCCGTCCATCGTGGCGCCGCAGGAGTGCCAGCATGTCGGCCGTTGAGCGTACATTCTGCTCGTCGCGGCGCTCCGGCGAAAGTGTCACGCCGTAGCGTGCTGCCCAATGCACATGCAGCAGCAGGTTCTGGATGTACCGGACCATGCCGGCGATGTCGCGCGGCGCGTCCTGCAAAAACGCGTCGAGGTCGCCGGCATCGGTCATGCGGCCGGGGGGGTTGTAGAACTCTGCGATGTGCGATGCGAGAGGCACGGTGGTTCAGTCTACCAGCAACGTCATCGCACCGGAATGTAGATTTCGACACCGCCATAACCGGTGCGCGTGTCGAAAGTCTTCATGTGCCGTTCGAGGCTGGCGGCATCCGCGATTCTGCGCCCGCCGTCCGGGACCCAGTCGTTCCAGATGGCGTGAAAGGTCTGGCCGATCTCCGAGATGTGACCGTCATGGCGGAAGACGGTATAGGTCTCGGGCTGCAGCGTGATCTGCATCAGTCCTTTGGGCACCTTGCCGAAACGCTTCACCTGGACGGAACTGATGTAATCGAAATTGCCTTCGTCATCGAGATTGGTGCTGACGCCGGCGGGAATGGGATGCGCCTTGTCCTCGATCTCGCCATAGTGCGGCATGAAGCGCTGCCATTGCGCGGCAATGTTCGGCAACTTGGCGAACGGCACATGTTCGCATAAGCCGACGAACTTCAATTCGCCGAGACGTTCGCTGCGCACGGGCGTGATGGCGGGACGTGTGCCCGCGTCCGCCTTCACCGGCGTCAGGACGGGAAGGCCGTCGGTCGACGCCTTGCGGCGGACTTCTTCCGGCGTCATGCCGAATTGCGCGCGGAAGGCGCGCGAAAACGCCTCGTGCGAGGCATAGCCGTAGTCGAGCGCGAGATCGAGGATGCTGGAGGCACCCTTGGCGAGATTGCTCGCCGCTTCGCTCAGCCTGCGGCCGCGCACATATTCCATGACCGACATGCCGGTGGTTTCGCCGAAGGCGTGCGCCAGGTGATAGCGCGACACGCCGCAATTCTCCGCCACCTTGGCGAGCGTCAAGGCGCCCGTCAGGTTGCGATCGATGGTCCACAATGCCCGGTTCGCCAGCGACATGGTTCGGCTCCGATCCTAGCCAAATCTAGCGCGCCTGAGATCGCACCGCTTGATCACGATTGCGGTGGCCCGCGACAATCGTTGCGTTGGGTCGAGTGTGGCCAAGGCCTGCAGCGGACGCTAGCGTGGCTCTGCCGACGACTACCAGAAGAGCGCGGCGCGGCCGGAGGATCAATGGATCAGGCGTTCATCGAAAAGCTGGTGGCCTATGCCGGGGTGGGCATGGTCAGCGCCTTCTGGGCGCAGGTAAAGCCGGAGCGCGTTGCAGTCTGGGATCGCTTCGGCACGCGCACGTATCGCCAGATCAACGAAAACTCCAACCGGCTGGCGCGCGTCTTCCGCAAGGAAGGACTGAAGCCCGGCGACGCCATCGCGCTCTTCTGCAGCAACCGGGCCGAGTTCATAGAGACGCTGAATGCCTCGCGCCGTATCGGGCTGCGCATCACGCCGGTCAACTGGCATCTCGCGGCGAGCGAAATCGCCT
>CAYNGZ010000155.1:0-12884 GCA_964396695.1 uncultured Pseudomonas sp. | reverse complement strand
GCTCGGCTATGCGCCGTGGCATCCGCCGGTGAGAGCGCCCGTACCTTCCGAAGCGGCCGGCGCCGCGCAGAAACCAAACGGAGCACTTGCCTTCGTTGCGCGCGCCGCGCTCTCCTTCCGGCACACGCTCGCCGGCCGGATGCTGTATCGGCTCCCCACCAAGCCGCCCCCCGACCCGCCTCGGCAAGCTCTCTGCACCCCCACCTCCCTTCGCCAACCGCACCGGCGACCGTGGCGAGCTTCTTGCCATTACCGCCACCGACCATATTGCCCAACAGGCCACCGCCCACCGCACCGATCACCGTACCCAGGATCTGATGCTGGTCTTTCACCGGCGCCTGCCGGGTAACAGGCACATCCCTGCACACTTCACGTGGAGTTTTGATCTGTGTCTTGACCGGCTCAACTGCCAGTACTTGCGCATACTCAGGGCCGCCGCTTTTTACCAGGCTGTAGGTGGCAACAGCACCCCCGGCAGTCACACCGACAGCACCCAATACCGCACCAACCAGTAACGACTTGTTCACATGAACCTCCTGACGATCACATGCGGGGCAGGCCCGCTCCTCTCCCAGCGTTTGAGCACAAAAAAAGGCGCGAGTTCAATACTCGCGCCTTTTGGTTATAACGAGAGGAGATAACGCCTCAAGGACGGTCGTCCACTTCCTTCTCGGTGTTGGCAGGGGGAATAAGATCCTCGCTGCTCAGGTTCAGCCAGATCAGCACGACGTTAGCAATGTAGATCGACGAGTAGGTACCCGCCAGTACGCCGATAAACAGTGCAATGGAGAAGCCGAACAGGTTGTCGCCACCGAAAAACAGCAGCGCCGCAATCGCCAGCAAGGTGGAGATCGACGTTGCCATGGTCCGCAGCAGAGTTTGCGTGGTCGAGATGTTGATGTTCTCGATCAGGCTGGCCTTGCGCAGTACGCGGAAGTTCTCACGAACCCGGTCGAATACCACGATGGTATCGTTGAGCGAGTAACCGATGATCGCCAGTACCGCCGCCAGCACCGTCAGGTCGAAGGTGATCTGGAAGAATGACAGGATACCGATGGTCACGATCACGTCGTGGATCAGCGAGACAATCGCACCCACCGCGAACTTCCACTGAAAGCGGAAAGCCAGGTAGATCAGAATGCCGCCCAGCGCCATCAGCATGCCGAGGCCGCCCTGGTCGCGCAGCTCTTCACCGACCTGCGGGCCCACGAACTCGACGCGCTTGACCACCGCCGGGTTGTCACCGCCGACTTTCTGCAGCGCTTCAGCGACCTGGTGACCCAGTTGCGGGTCTTCGCCAGGCATGCGCACCAGCAAATCGGTCGTTGCACCGAAGCTCTGAACGATCGCCTCGTGATAACCCGCATCAGTCAGCTGGGAACGAACCTTCATGACATCGGCCGGACGCTCGTAGGTCAGCTCGATGAGCGTACCGCCGGTGAAGTCCAGACCATAGTTCATGCCCTTGTGGAAGCAGCTGAACAACGCCAGAGCGGTAAGGAACAATGTGACGCCGAACGCAACGTTGCGAACGCCCATGAAGTTGATAGTACGTAACATGGCAGCCCCTTAAATCCACAACTTCTTGAAGTCACGACCGCCGAAGATCAGGTTGACCATCGCGCGGGTCACCATGATGGCCGTGAACATCGAGGTAAAGATCCCGAGGGACATGGTCACTGCGAAGCCTTTGACCGGGCCGGTGCCCATGGCAAAGAGAATGCCGCCGACCAACAGGGTGGTCAGGTTGGCATCGAGAATCGCGGTGAATGCCCGGCCGAAGCCTTCGTTGATTGCCCGTTGAATGGTCATGCCGGCCGCAATCTCTTCACGTATCCGCGAGAAGATCAGTACGTTGGCGTCGACCGCCATACCCATGGTCAACACGATACCGGCGATACCTGGCAGGGTCAGCGTGGCCCCCAGCAGAGACATCAGGGCCAGCAGCAGCACCATGTTCACCGCCAGCGCAACGGTAGCGATCAGGCCGAAGAAGCGGTAGATGGCCATGATGAACAGCGAAACGAACAGCATGCCCCACAGCGATGCATCGATACCCTTGGTGATGTTGTCAGCACCCAGGCTTGGACCGATGGTACGTTCTTCAGCAAAGTACATCGGCGCCGCCAGACCACCGGCGCGCAGCAGCAAGGCCAGCTCCGAGGATTCGCCCTGACCGTTCAGGCCAGTAATGCGGAACTGAGCACCCAGCGGCGACTGAATGGTCGCCAGACTGATGATCTTCTTCTCTTCCTTGAAGCTCTGGACCGGCACGTCTTTCTCGACGCCGTTGACCATCTGCTTGACGTAAGTCGTCACCGGGCGTTGCTCGATGAAGATCACCGCCATGCTGCGACCGACGTTGGAGCGCGTCGCACGGTTCATCAGCTCACCGCCGTGACCGTCCAGACGAATGTTCACTTCCGGCGTACCGTGCTCACCGAAACCGGCCTTGGCATCAGTCACCTGGTCGCCCGTGATGATCAGGCCACGCTCGATTTGCGCAGGCGGACGCTTGCCTTCACGGAACTCGAAGGTCTCGGAAGTGGCTTTCGAAGCACCAGGTTCTGCCGCCAGACGGAATTCGAGGTTGGCCGTCTTGCCGAGGATACGCTTGGCTTCGGCAGTGTCCTGCACGCCTGGCAGCTCAACCACGATGCGGTTGGCACCCTGACGCTGAACGATCGGTTCAGCCACACCCAGCTCGTTGACGCGGTTACGGACCGTGGTCAAGTTCTGCTTGATGGAGTATTCGCGGATTTCCGCCAGCTTGGCCGGGGTCATCGCCAGACGCAGTACCGCCTGACCATTGAGGTCGGCCGGAACAATGTCGAAATCGTTGAAATTCTTGCGGATCAGCGCACGGGCATCTTCGCGGGAAGCTTCATCACTGAAACCCAGCTGAATGGCGCCACCCAGTTGCGGCAGGCTGCGATAGCGCAGCTTCTCTTTACGCAACAGGCTCTTGACGTCGCCTTCGTAGACTTTCAGGCGGGCGTCGAGGGCTTTTTCCATGTCCACTTCAAGCAGGAAGTGCACACCACCGGACAAGTCCAGACCCAGCTTCATCGGATGCGCGCCGAGGCTGCGCAACCATTGCGGAGTCGTTTGTGCCAGGTTCAGCGCGACGACGTAGTCATCACCCAGCGCCTTGCGCACGACGTCCTTGGCTGGCAGTTGGTCTTCAGCCTTGGTCAGGCGCACCAAACCGCCCTTGCCATTGGCCGACAGAGAGGCCGCCTTGACGTTGATCCCGGCGTCGCTGAGCGCTTTGCTCACGCGATCCAGATCCGCCTGATTGACCAGCAGCGCAGTGCTTGCACCGCTGACCTGAATGGCCGGATCGTCAGGATAAAGATTGGGAGCGGAATAAATCAAACCGATCGCCAGCACCGCCAGGATCAGTACGTATTTCCACAGAGGGTATTTGTTCAGCATCACGCCGCCCGCTTATGACGCGGGGCGCCTTGCGCGCCCCGTCGATTGGTAAAAGATGAAACTTAGATCGCTTTCAGCGTGCCTTTTGGCAGCGTGGCAGCGATAGCGCCTTTCTGGAACTTCAGCTCTACCGAGTCAGAAACTTCGAGAACAACGAAATCATCCGCTACTTTGGTGATCTTGCCGGCGATACCGCCAGAGGTCACAACTTCGTCACCTTTTTGCAAGTTGCTGAGCAGGTTCTTCTGCTCTTTGGCGCGCTTGGCCTGTGGACGCCAGATCATCAGGTAGAAAATGACCAGGAAGCCGACCAGAAAGATCCACTCAAAACCAGTGCCAGCAGGGCCGGCAGCAGGTGCAGCGGCGTCTGCCATCGCAGTAGAGATAAAAAAGCTCATTTAGCACTCCAGTTGCAAAATTAGTGTCTTAAACGTTTTAAAACTCAGTCCAAAGGCGGAACAGGCAACCCGCGTTTGGCATAGAAGGCATCGACAAAGGCGGCCAATGTACCCTGTTGAATAGCCTCACGCAAACCAGCCATAAGCACTTGGTAATGGCGCAAATTATGGATGGTATTGAGCATGCTCCCCAGCATTTCGCCGCACTTGTCCAGGTGATGCAGATAAGCGCGCGAGAAGTTCTGGCAGGTATAGCAATCGCAGGTCGGATCGAGCGGCGAATCATCATGACGATGGAACGCGTTACGGATCTTCAGCACGCCAGTATCAATGAACAGATGCCCGTTGCGGGCATTACGGGTTGGCATCACGCAATCGAACATGTCCACCCCGCGGCGCACACCCTCAACCAAGTCTTCCGGTTTGCCAACGCCCATAAGGTAACGAGGTTTGTCTGCCGGCATCTGGCCTGGCAGGTAATCGAGCACCTTGATCATCTCGTGCTTGGGCTCGCCGACCGACAGACCGCCGATCGCCAGGCCATCAAAGCCGATCTTGTCGAGGCCTTCCAGCGAGCGCATACGCAGGTCCTGGTGCATACCGCCCTGAACGATGCCGAACAGCGCCGCGGTGTTGTCGGCATGGGCATTTTTCGAACGCTGAGCCCAGCGCAACGACAGCTCCATCGACACCCGCGCCACATCTTCATCGGCCGGGTACGGCGTGCATTCGTCGAAAATCATCACGATATCGGAGCCCAGGTCGCGCTGAACCTGCATCGACTCTTCCGGGCCCATGAACACCTTGGCGCCATCAACCGGCGAGGCGAACGTCACGCCCTCCTCCTTGATCTTGCGCATGGCGCCGAGGCTGAACACCTGGAAACCGCCGGAGTCGGTCAGAATCGGGCCTTTCCACTGCATGAAATCGTGCAGGTCGCCGTGCTTCTTGATCACTTCCATGCCAGGACGCAGCCACAGGTGAAAGGTGTTGCCCAGAATGATCTCGGCGCCTATCGCCTCGATATCCCGCGGCAACATGCCCTTGACCGTGCCGTACGTGCCGACCGGCATGAACGCCGGCGTCTCGACAGTGCCACGCGGGAACCTCAGGCGACCGCGACGAGCCTTGCCGTCGGTGGCCAGCAATTCGAAAGACATACGACAGGTGCGACTCATGCTGTTTCCTCAGGACCGCGTGGCGCGGGATTACGGGTGATGAACATCGCATCACCGTAGCTGAAAAAGCGGTACCCATGCTCGACGGCAGCCTTGTAGGCGGCCATGGTCTCGGGATAACCGGCGAATGCCGAAACCAGCATCAACAGCGTGGATTCCGGCAAATGGAAGTTGGTCACCAGGGCATCGACCACATGGAACGGCCGGCCCGGGTAGATAAAGATATCGGTGTCGCCGCTGAACGGCTTGAGCACGCCATCGCGGGCCGCGCTTTCCAGCGAACGCACGCTGGTGGTCCCCACCGCCACCACGCGCCCGCCACGCGCACGGCACGCAGCGACCGCATCCACCACGTCCTGGCCGACTTCCAGCCATTCGCTGTGCATGTGATGGTCTTCGATCTTTTCGACACGTACCGGCTGGAAGGTGCCCGCGCCAACGTGCAAGGTCACGAACGCCGACTCGATGCCCTTGGCGGCAATCGCCTCGAGCAACGGCTGATCGAAATGCAGCCCCGCCGTCGGTGCCGCCACCGCGCCCAGACGCTCGGCGTAGACTGTCTGATAACGCTCGCGGTCCGAGCCTTCGTCCGGGCGATCTATATAAGGAGGCAACGGCATGTGCCCGACGCGGTCGAGCAGCGGCAGCACTTCTTCGGCGAACCCCAGTTCGAACAACGCATCATGACGCGCGAGCATTTCGGCTTCGCCACCACCGTCGATGAGGATCTTCGAACCCGGCTTCGGCGACTTGCTGGAGCGCACATGGGCCAGCACGCGATGACTGTCGAGCACCCGCTCCACCAGAATTTCCAGCTTGCCGCCGGAAGCTTTCTGGCCAAACAGCCGCGCCGGAATCACCCGGGTATTGTTGAACACCATCAAATCGCCTGGGCGCAAATGCTCAAGCAAATCAGTGAATTGACGGTGCGCCAGAGCGCCGCTGACCCCATCCAGGGTCAACAGGCGACTACCGCGCCGCTCAGCCAAAGGGTGGCGAGCGATCAGCGAATCAGGGAGTTCGAAAGTAAAGTCAGCAACGCGCATGATGGGGTTCGTCTAGCAGGGCCGGGAAGTCTAGCGGAAATAGTGAAAATTCTCCATGTACCTGATTGACCGACGGTTATCTCATCTCTATACTTCGCCGCCATTGAGCCCTGATGGCGGAATTGGTAGACGCGGCGGATTCAAAATCCGTTTTCGAAAGGAGTGGGAGTTCGAGTCTCCCTCGGGGCACCAACATTAAGAAAGGTCTTGCTTAGCAAGGCCTTTTTTTTCGCCTGTAGAAAAGCCATCCCACGTACCAACCGCTGCCCCATTCCATTCTGACGCACTCCAACGTCGTAGTACCTTGCTCCCACGGGAGCGGTATTAGGTGGAAAAGATTAGGGTTAGGATGAGCCCATCACGAAATCAGTCAGCCTCTGGAATTCAGTGGCAAACTCTGAACATGTATCAATGACGGTGGCCTGATGCTCGACAAACAGCGCCGCTTAAGGAATCAGGCATCAATGAGCAAGAAGAACCCCATCAGCCGGCTCACGATCAAGGGCTTCAAGTCCATCAAGAACCTGGATGACCTGAACCTTGGCAACTTGAACGTACTGCTCGGTGCCAACGGCGCGGGGAAGAGCAGCTTCGTCTCCTACTTTCGTATGCTCAGCGAAATGATGGAATTGCGCCTGAAAAAATGGACCACCCAGCAAGGTTCCGCTGATCGTATTGTCAGTTTCGGCGTGAAAGAAACCCAAAAAGTCGAGTCCTTCGTCCAGTTTGGCCTGAACGGCTACCGGTTCGAGCTAGAGCCGACTGTGGACGGTGACTTTGTATTTGCCAATGAACAGCTTTTTTTCGATGGACCGATGTATGGGCAAGAATGGATTCCGCTCGGTTCGGGGCACCAAGAGGCCAAGCTCAAAGAAGCATTTGACTCTAAAAAATTCCGGGCCCCATACAAAAACAATGTTGTGGCTTACTGCTACGAATCGATTTCCAGCTGGAAAATCTTCCACTTCCATGACACGAGCGACATGGCGAGCGTCAAGCGCTTTGGCCCCGCTCACATCAACGACTACCTGCGTCCTGATGCCTCGAATCTGGCAGCCTATCTTTATCGCTTGACCACAGAGACACCGGATGTCTACGAACAGATTCGCAAAACCATCCAACTGGCCATTCCGTTCTTTGATGATTTCGTGCTCAAGCCCCGTCGCCTGGATACAGAAGAAGAACTGATCAATTTGCAGTGGCGCCAAAAAGACAGCGACTACGTCTTCTGGCCCAGCCAGCTCTCGGACGGTTCGATCCGTTTTATGTGCTTGGTCACCGCACTGCTACAACCCGATCCTCCATCGACCATCATCATCGATGAACCTGAACTGGGTCTGCATCCTTACGCCATCACCCTGCTGGGCTCACTGCTTCGGTCGGCGTCAACACGAATGCAGGTCATTGTCTCGACACAATCCGTGCCACTGGTAAATGAGTTCTCCATTGACGATTTGATCATTGTCGAACGCGAAAAGGGCGCGACTGTATTCAAACGACTCAATGAGGAGGAGTTCGAGACCTGGCTGGATGACTACTCGGTCGGTGAACTATGGGAGAAAAACATACTTGGTGGGAGGCCACGTAAATGATTCGAGTCCATATCATTTGCGAAGGCCAGACCGAGGAAATGTTCATCAATGAGGTGCTTGCCCAAGCCTTTCATCATTTGGGTATTTATCTGATGCCTGCGCTGATAGGCAAGCCGGGCCACAAGGGCGGGAACTTCCGTTTCGAACGCCTCCTCACCGATCTCGAAAAAAGACTGTTAGGCGATCGTCAGGCTTACTGCACAACATTTTTCGACTTCTACGGCCTACCTGAAGAGTTTCCCGGCAAGGTTGAGGCCGCCAGTAAGAGCACCATGGATGAAAAGGCCGATTGTCTCTTGGAAGCCATGATGGACAAGCTGCGAAAGAAGTTGGGGGACGATGCAATGCGTCGATTCATTCCTTATGTCCAGATGTACGAATTCGAGGGGTTGCTGTTCAGTTGTCCTAAGCGGCTAGCCATGGGAATCAACCAGCCCACCCTTGAGGACAAGTTTCTGCACATACGAAATGAGTTCGATACGCCGGAAGCTATCAATAACAGCACTGTGACGGCGCCGAGTAAACGGATCCTGAAACTTTACGACGGCTACGAAAAACCGCTACATGGCTCGCTCGCCGCGATTGAAATCGGCCTTCCCACAATCAGGGCAGAATGCACCCGCTTCGATTCCTGGCTCAAACACATGGAATCATTGCAACCGGTAGAGTAGGTAAGCCAGCGAAAAACGGGACCACAATTATGAGTGTGAGAAAACGTGGTCTCCGTAGGTGCTGCCGAAGGCTGCGATCTTTTGATCTTGCTCTTTCGGCGCGACAGTCCGATGCCGCTTAGCTAACGAATCAAGGATTCCCCCATGGAATTGCCACTGGAAACAGTCGCCCTCTTCTCCCTCAAACTCGCTTACGAAACGGAAGATCAAAGCCCGATCCTGCGCGACGACCTGATGATGGGCGACTACCAGCGGGACGTATTCGGCTTGCTGGTACGCAGAGGTGATGTCGAGACCATTAAGGTCAAAGTGGCCGAATGCGTGGGGCTGGCACTTGAGGCGATAGGTGGGGCGGGTACGCCGCTGGGTCGGGAGCTGGATAGATTGTCGGGAGATTTCAGCGCAGCGCAGACGCTGGAGCAGCTTGATAGTCCGCTGATTGCGCTTAAGGATTATTTGAAAGACATTCAGTGAATGATCGGGTTGGGAGCAGTTTGCTCCTTTACATGGACTGGTACTGGGCATGGCTTTGGCTTATATGAAAGTGGCCCCACCCACTTTTCCATTGCGCCAGCAGACAACAACGAAAGACTTTTTCGGCATCACAAGGACGTATCAATGCGGCAAATTGCCCTCAGCAACAAGCCACTCAGAGGCATTCCACGCCGCCTTCGCGCTCTGGACCGCTGGGCCTCCAGTTTTCGCGACGAGTTTCACCCGCGATCGGTGCACATGGAGCGCTACACACACTGGAAGATCCCGGTGCACGCGGCCTTGGTCCAAGGCCCTCAAGCCAGGATCGAAGTTCAGGCCTTCTGCATTCAGCAACTGCTCGAAGCCGCTAGCCACCTGTCCAACGCTGCTGACCGCTCACAGGGTTACTACCGGGTCGCTTGCCTGCTGGTGTGGCCATGGGTTCATCAGAGCGAGATCACCCTTTTCTATGACCTGGACTACTATCTGGGTTTTCTCGGTGAAACCAACACGCTCAAGCCAGAGCGGATCAGTGATGCTCTTGCGCTGCACACGCCAGCGCATTTCATCGAGCACGGGCATGACGTAACTCAACCTGACGATGAGGTCGCAGTACAGTGGTGGTGCATCGGGGAACCGGCCTGACGTGGAGAAAAGGGAGGATAAAATTGTTTCTCTACATTAGAACTGACAGTAGGAAAAAATAAGTCTGAGAATCATCTGGTCGCCCCTCCTACCTCACGAGGCGCCAGACTCAATGCTTGCAATCGCTTTGGGATCACAAAAAGGGGCGAGCTCATAGAAGCTCACCCATATCCTCTGCTCTCCTTCGGCGTAGCAGGCAATGCTGTACTCCGGAAAGGTGAAGGTAAGTCCGTATTGCTCAATGTTGAACAGAGAAAAGTTTTCCAAAGTCGGTTGGGTGCCAGTGATTAGCCAGTCGGTATCGTAGCGACCGGTTTCTGCCAGCTTTTGGCGGATATGGTCAGCCAGATTAGGGAGGCGGGTGATGTCGCCAAGCACATACTCGAGCGTGATTGGATTGAAGGGTTTCAACGAGTAATTGAGTACTCGGGTGCTTCGACCTCCATGTGCTGCGCCTGAGTGATAGTAGTCAATGGTGTACCGGATGCTGATTACCCGACCATCACGGCGAATAATCTGATAGTGGCCGTCCAACTGGTTTTTTAGGTGGGAAAGTGGATAGTCGGCAACTGACGCGTCGGAGTCATTATTCTCCTGAGTATCTTGAAGGGAAGCGAGAAGCTCATAGCCCCAAGCCTCAATGTTTCTTGAGACTATGCGCTCTACCGCAGACGGAAAGTCAGGAAAGTCAAATTGAAATGAGAAGCCGGGAGTCCCGTGGTTCTCTTCCTTCATTCGACGGCGGGTTTCGATAACATCCGCTTGGAACGTACCGTTGTCGTGTTTTCCAAACTCCTTGGCAAGATTTTCCTTGTAAATCATCAGAGATTTGCGATCAATGTCCCCATTGTGAGCTCGACGATGGCAGATGGGGCAAAGAGCGATCAGGTTCGAGTATTCGTGGATTTGGCAGGTTTCCCAAGGCACGATGTGGTGAATGTCAAGCTCGGTCTGGTTGCATCGAGGTATGGCGCAGCGGTGGCCACATTCAACCAAAACAGCGCGCCGGATCTCTGCAGGTATAGAGGGTCTAGCCAAGGGATGCCTCTCTGAAAACTCGACGGAATGTTGGATTAGAGGGAGGCCAAGAAAAGTACGCCTTCGTCCGGAGGCTGTCCAGAACGGGCGACAACCCTGTTAAATGGACGTCCCCTTTTCCAGTATAAAACTGGACATAATGATTTCATGAGTCCTGCGATTGGACCGTTTGATTGAATTTAACTTATTATCGCTTTAGCTCATAAATCTCAAAAAATGTATTACGCAAATTCTTCTCGCGAAACCGGTACAGCTCTGCCAACTTAACACCTGAACTTTTATCGCAAACCGAACACCATTCCCCTCGCATAACACGCGCGCCCGACTTCTTAAATGAATGGCCAAGCTTGCACTCCCAATCT
Source organism: uncultured Pseudomonas sp. (assembly GCA_964396695.1). GTDB lineage: Bacteria > Pseudomonadota > Gammaproteobacteria > Pseudomonadales > Pseudomonadaceae > Aquipseudomonas. The sequence goes on along the minus strand of CAYNGZ010000155.1, from coordinate 2,042 downwards.
AAATTTCGCGTAGATCTTTCGTAAAATGAAGACGTACATCTCCCATGATAGTTTTTTGCAATCTCCCTCATCTCAAATAAAGATTTATCTTGATTGATAACGGAGGCTCCGGCAGCACGATAAAAGCCTATATAATGTCTTTCCAGTGCATTTGAATTTGCTCGATCCGTTTCTTCTATAATAAACATTCGAGGAATGAGCCCTCTATTAAGTAGCGTGCAGATCCATTCGGAAAGGATTGGATTCCCCCCACTCCCTGTCCGGCTTTGTGCATTTGATAAATGCAGAGATAGACGTAGCTCAGGGTCTTCGCTGATCCCAATATAGCGTACTACGAGTGTTTCTGGCTCGGCAAGGGCATACACATACACCTTTCCACTTTTATCAACAACTATCTCTCGCAAATAATTTTGCAATTTAATTCTTGGCCACTCCAAACAATAAAAAATCGGATTTTCCGTACTGGAGAAAAAGCACACTAATCAATACACCTGAAAAACCTTCAAGCCATGAACGACTTGAGCAAAACATTTTAAGCAGGCAACACAAACTTCGCTTCAAGCCTATGCAACAATTCAAACGTATTCAAAAAAGGAACATTAAGCTCCTGACAAATATTAGGAATAATGAATTTCCTTTTAGCATCGAGATTCAGCACTTCATGAGTAACGACTGTAGCCCCTGTAGTCATCGCCTTCGCAATTAACCAAGGGTCAGCACCCGCCAAAAATTCTTCCATCGCACCTATTCTCATCTTAGGCGACTGACCAGCCACAAGCCCCGCAACCTGAGCGAATGCCAGTTGCGTATCCTGATCGGCGATGGAGTGAAAGAAATCAGAATTATCCTTCGCCCAACCCGCCAGATCGTCATGCCCTTTTGTTAGCTCATCCATTACAGGTGTAATACTGGCTAAAGCTAATGCTTTATTTTTTAGTAATAACCATTGCCAAAATCCGGGACAGATAGCCATCCCGTAGTAACGGTTCTTTGCTTCGATCAGTGTGTTAGCGTCGAGTAAATTATTCATTCCGCAATCTTGCTGGCGAGAGTCCTTAATTTGGCAGGTTGCACACCGAGCAAGTGTCCCGCATCTCGCAGCAGCATCCGGCCACTCATTGCTTCAGTCAGCACTACCTTGCTTAGGCGAGGGCTGTTTTTCGCGGTGGCATTACGGTAATAGTCACCTGCTCCACCTTTTTCATCCTGGAAAGCCTTGAGGATCATTCGATAGTAAGCGCTGTATTGCGCCTGGCTTATATAACCAAGATCCAGCGCGCGGCGGCCGATAGCTAATTTGCTGACATGAAACCGAGTGGCTAACGGAGCTAAATTGCTTTCCCAGTTAGCATCAACGTTCCATAGGACGCGAAATTGGGTTTCGGGAGCCAGAAACTCACCTGCAACTGCATTGCAGAATCGTTCTTCGTCTCGACCATTAGCGGTATTTCCGTCAGATACTCCACTGCTACCAATCCAGATATGTGCCAGTTCGTGAAGTAAGGTGAAAAGCCTGGCTGTGGGGGCGTCGGAACTGTTGATAAATACGACGGGGGCGAAGGCATTGCTGATGGCAAAACCCCGAAACTCGCTCACTTCGAGCTTGCGGTGAATATTCCCTAGGGCAATGCCGCTGCGCATCACCAAAATGCCCGCCGTTTCAGCAGCTTCGATCAAGGCACGGCCGTATTTTTCGTAATCCAGTCGAGCGATGTCAGGGTTCACGCCCAAGGTCCGACGGATATCGTCCACCACCTCTTTGACTTGAGATCGGCTATTAAAGCGACCGACAAATGCCAGCGGTTGATGCTCCTGTTGTTGCAGATACTCCAAGTACCAGTCTTGCTTACGTATAGCATCCCTCACGGTGTCCAACAGCTCTAGACTGGGTCGTTGAGGAGCAATCCCTCCCACTGTCCGCAGATCAGGCAAAGGCAGGTTTTCGACTGGCGGATGCTGAAGAAACAAAAAGCCAAAAGGAATGTGAGTGGGGATTCCATGCGCACTTGGACACCCATTCCACGAACACTTGGACAGCGATT
>CAYNGZ010000154.1:0-12935 GCA_964396695.1 uncultured Pseudomonas sp. | reverse complement strand
CACATCCAGCACATATAACGCAGCCACCCCCGAGTTGCTGCCGTAGCCATTGGCGATGAAAGCCGCCCAGCGACCATCGGCCAAGCGTGCCACTTCCGGACGGGCATAGGCATAACCCAGATCATTGAAAGCGTTCGCGGTGTTGGCGGTGGCCGGCGCGCTGATTTCCCACAATGCGTTGGTCACGTTCCCCGCCGTCCCGTCGAAAAGCTGCACGGCGTAGAACGTCTTGCCGCCCGCCCCCACGCCGCCCAGAGCCAGGGTTTTCCAGGAGCTGTTGAGCTGGGCGTCGAATACGCCGACCTGACCATCGTTGAGAAACTTGTGGCTGGTGCCATTGATATAGCCGGTATCGGCGATGAAATGCAGCGACGGCAGCACGCTGGAAGGCATGTAGCCGTAACTCCGCACACCGTTGGCGGCGTTGATGACATTCACGAAGCCGTCGTTGGCATTCACCACCAGGCTGGTGTTCATGTTCGCGGCTTTGCTGGTCAGGAACGTGCTGTAACTGGTACTGCCGGCCAGATCAGAAGCGGTTTTATCGGTGGGCGACGCCAGCGCCAATGGCGAGTTGATGATGTCCCCGAGCAGCACAGTGCGGGCCTTCAAGCCGGTTTTGTTGGTGCCCTTGCTCCACTCCACCAGATCGTTGCCGCTGATGCCGGTCGGCAGGTTCTGGCTAAGGCTGGTTTGCTGGGTACTGGAGAAATTGCCATAGGCCAGGGTGACCGCGGCGTTGGTCGTGTTGTTCCAGGACTGATAGTTCGGTGCCGTCGCACCGGGGACGATTGCTGTGTCGGTGGTCCACAGCACCGAGGTGGTGTCCACGGCCCCGCTTGAGGTAAAGCCATAGGCTTTTATCGTGCCGCGCCAGTCCTTGGGGTCGTAGCTGGTCTGAAAATAACTGGAGCCACTGGTCAGCGTGTTGCTGCTGGCGACACCGCTGCCACCTGAGCCGGCCTTGGTGGAGATGTCGCTCAAGGCTGCCGATAACGCAGTGTTGAGGCTGGCGCTGTCGGTTGCCTGATAGTACTTGCCCTGCCCGTAACGGGCGGCATCCGCCAACATCTGATTGGCGATGGTAAAACCCACGGTGTAGGTGTTCAGGTTCTGCTTGGGGAAGTCTGGCGAACTCCAGCTTTTACCCGCCAGATCCGTGCCGGTGGAGCGCATGTCGATATCGAAGGCGAATTTGGCGATATCGTCCAGGTACAAGGTGTCACCCTCGTCATCGCCTTTGAGGTCGTTGCCGTCATTGTTGATCCCGTCCCAGTTGGGCAGTTGGCTGCCGCCGAGTGGATCGTCGCTCGGGAAGGTCCGGTCGTAAGTCGGCAGGCCATCGCTGATGACCACCCCGTAGCTCTTCTGGCAGCGGTACTGGATCGGACTGGTGTAGGTGGCTGGCCCTGAGTTGTAGTACGGCGTCATACCGCGAAAATAGCGGGTAATTTCGTAGTAGGTTTCTGCCAGTGGTGTATTGGATATCGCGCTCAAGCCACCGATAGCAGAGATCAGCGCGTTGTAGTTGGCGTCCGCCTGGGCCTGGGTCACGCTGCCGCTGACCACCGTCAGATCGCTGATGTCGTTGACGATGTAACCGCCATTACCGGCATTATTGTTGCCGATACCACTGCCATGGCCGTTGCCATGATTACCATCGCTGTTGCCGTGGGTATTCGGCGAATTAAAGGTTGCCAGACCGAAACGCAGCCCGCGATTACTGGTGATCAGCGCCGTGGCTACGTTGCGCGCGACGTTGATTCGGTAGTCATTGGGTATCGAGCCATCGGTGAAGTCGCGATTGCTGCCGTTGGCCAGGCTCACCAGGTAGGAAATGTAGTTGTCGGAATAACGGGTGTTGCCGCCGCCCACCGGGTCAGGGAGCTTCAGGCACAGCGGCGTCAGGCTGTTTTTGTAGAACGCGTAGTAACCGCTGGAACATCCCGACTGGGGCAAACTGGACAGCAGGATCGGATCGCCGACGATAGCGGAGCCACTCAAACACAAGCCCGAGAGCGCGTTACATTGCTGGGCAGGAGTGCGTGAAACGGTCGGGTCAAACCCCGAGGCATAGATGATGCTGTTCATGCTCCCCGAATCATCGATCAGCAGTATCACGTTCGGCGCGACTGCCGCGGCATTGAGCAACGGTGAGTCCGATGGCGTGAAGGCGTAGGCCGGAACGGCCAGACACAGGCCCAGCAGCCAGCCACAGACTAACGGCGTCAACCCATGGCGCCACCCCCGACGACGCGCCTCAGTATTTCGCATAGATGCTCTCCACCACACTGCGCGAGGTGCCCGCCAACCCGACGGCGGTCACCCGATAGAGCGTCGCCGACGTGTTGCTCGGGACATTCACGGCGCTCAGCGTGGTGCCGATGTTCTGCACCCCATAAAAACCGCTTCCGGCAGCGATCCAGGTCACCCCGGAGGTAGCGTTGAGCCCGGCCGCCGTGATCACTGAAGACTCGGCCGGCGGCGCACACTGGGTGGTATTGGCACACGCCGCCAAGGTGTAAGTGCTCAACTGCACCGCGCTTTCACCGATCCGCAACGCCGCCTCTGCGCCCTGGAAGGATTGATTGCGCAGCGTGACGCTGCCGGCCATTTTTTCCTGGAGCGTGGCGTTCTGCATCGACGAAATTCCGATCAGCGTCAACAACAGCAGAAACACCAGGCTCATCAGCAGCGCCATGCCACGCTGGGTAGGTGCCTTGAGGGGTGAAAGAGTCATCGGCATCCCTCCTACATCAACCGGTTGCGCAAAGCGGCAACCACGTTGAAGGTCTGATTGCGCACGCGGTTGTTGGGGTCCGTCAGGGTCAGGGTCAAACGCACACTGCGGATTCGGCTCGGGTCGGTCGGGTTGCTGCTGTAACTCGACGCCGCTACGTCGGTAGCGCTGGTGGCCATGCCGAACGTCACGTTGAAGGCACTGACGTTGTTCACCAGCACCGCCGATGTGATGCCGGTGCCCGTGGTCATCAGGATCTGGCCATTGCTGAGACTATAGGCCAGCCGCCGGATCGGAAACGCCAGCTGCCCGGCTGCCGGGGTATGTGTTCCGGTGTAAGCCGTTGCGCTGGTTCGACAGTCAGACACCACGGTCCAGGTGGGCACGCCTCCGTTGCCGCCAACATCCGAGGTCACCAGGGTCAATTTGAGCGCGGTGTTATCCCAACTGATGGGGGTGATCTGATTGGCATTGAAGTCTCCGGCCGAGCTGGCATCGGTAATCGTCCCCAGGCAACCGAACATACCGACCATGCGGATTTCCTGAATCATCTTGCTCAGGGCAAAACGCGCGTCCTCCTGCATCCCGGCCGAGGTGTTCTGGCTGACGTAGGTACTTTTCGCCGAGATGAAGATTTGCGCCACGCCCAGCACCACGATCAGGCTGATCGCCAACGTGATCATCAGCTCGATCAGGCCAAACCCCCGCGATGAACGGTTCATGGTGTCGTCACCGGATCGACGGTGGCGCGGCTGCTCAGGACAAAGCTGCGGGTCGAACTGGCGGCAGCGGCCCGCGAGTCATCCCAGGTGATGGTGATGGTGTACACCCGCTGGTTCAGGGTGATGCTGCCCGTGGCAGTTGGGCCGCCGAAGCTCAGGACATTGGTAGTGAAGTCATACAGGTCCTGATCCCGAGTGACATTCAGGTTACCCGAGGTCGGCGGCGTGACGGTGTAGTCAGCCCCTGAGTTGGCACGAATCCGGTCCATCATGTCGTAGGCGATAAAACTCGCCTGGCTGGTCATCAGCGAGCTGTCGGTGTATTTCAGCGCATTGAGCTGGATGGCCGCCGCCCCCAACAACCCTACTGCCAGAACCAACAACGCAACCAACACTTCGATCAGTGTCATGCCGTCCTGTGCACGCGATCCCGATCCTGTCATCCGCAGCTTCCACCCAGGACAATCCGTCCGTTCAAACACACGCTGAGCGTCCGGCTCTGCGCCCCCAATACATAACTGATCGACACCGCTGCGGCCGGCGCCGCCAACCCGCCCAGGTTGTTGAAATCGATGCTGTTCACTCCAGAGGGTAGCGTCAGAGTGGCGCCGCTGCTCATCGCCGGAACAACCCGCAATACATTCGCCGGTGTGCCGGTGCTGTCGTACACCGTCAACTCCCCGGTCCAGACGCTGCCTCCAGCGGTTGGCCGGATCCGCGTGGTGATGCCACGATCGATCGCCTCCAGCCGGGCGTAATTGAGTCCTCGCTGCAGATCACTGATCTCGGTATCGGCCTTGGCGTTCTGTATTGAACGGTTGAACGCCGGCACCGCCAGGGTGGCCAGAATAGCCATGACCGCGAGGGTCACCAGCAACTCGATCAACGTGAAACCTTTTGTACGATGATTCATCGCTGCCCTCCGCTGCCAACGACTACACCTAGAACAAGCTAGAACATTCAGCCGGGCGCCGCAGGTTTGATTTGACGCCCATTGCGCCCCCCCCCCAGAAAAGGAGACGTCATGCCTCAAAAAGGTTTCGGCCTGATCGAACTGCTTATCGGGCTGGCAATCGCGGCGATCGCTCTGCACTTGATCAGCCCGGTGCTCAGCGAGTACACCGTCTCGGTGCGCCGTGAAAACGCGGCACACATGCTCGCCAGTGGCATGCGCAATGCCCGCACCGAGGCGATCCTGCGCAATCAGACCATTGTCATCCACGCGCTGAACGACGATTGGGGCCAAGGTTGGCGAATCATTCTGGATATCAATGGTGAAGGTCATCAGGACAGCAGCAATCCGCTGCTGATCGAGCGCCAGACAGACGAACGGGTGCCGATCGTGGGTAATCGGCCAGTGAAGAGTTTTGTGAGATTCAGCGGCCTGGGGGAGCCACAGTTACCCAGCGGTGCGTTTCAGGCCGGGACGTTGCACATCTGCGCGAGCCGCGAACCGGTCAGCCATCACCAGGTGGTGCTGTCCAGAAGCGGCCGCGTCAGCCTGCGCAGCGACAAGGCCGAACAGGCCTTGTGCACGGGAGGAGAAGAGTCAGAGCAAGGAGCGAACGCGTAGCTCTTTGGGCATGGAGAAGGTGATGTTCTCCTCGCGACCGGCCAGTTCATCGGCACCGGTGGCGCCCCAGGCCTGCAATTGTTCGATAACGCCGCGAACCAGCACTTCCGGTGCCGAAGCCCCGGCGGTGATGCCGATACGCTCGACGCCTTCGAACCAGCTGCGTTGCATGTCTTCGGCGCCGTCGATCAGGTACGCCGGGGTAGACATGCGCTCAGCCAGTTCGCGCAAGCGATTGGAGTTCGAGCTGTTCGGGCTGCCAACCACCAGCACCACGTCGCACTCGTCGGCCAGTTGCTTGACCGCGTCCTGACGGTTTTGCGTGGCGTAGCAAATGTCGTCCTTGCGCGGGCCGCCAATGGCCGGGAAACGATTGCGCAAGGCATCGATCACACGGCTGGTGTCGTCCATCGACAACGTGGTTTGAGTGACGAAGGCGAGTTTTTCCGGGTTGCGCACGTTCAGCGCAGCAACGTCCTTTTCGTCTTCGACGAGGTAGATCGCCCCACCATTGCTGCCGTCGTACTGCCCCATGGTGCCTTCGACTTCCGGGTGACCGGCATGGCCGATCAGAATGCATTCACGACCGTCACGGCTGTAGCGCGCCACCTCGATGTGCACTTTGGTCACCAACGGGCAGGTCGCATCGAACACCTTCAGGCCACGGCCTGCGGCTTCAGCGCGAACCGCCTGGGAAACCCCGTGGGCGCTGAAAATCACGATGACATCGTCCGGCACCTGATCCAGTTCTTCGACGAAGATCGCCCCGCGTGCGCGCAGGTCCTCAACGACGAATTTGTTGTGAACCACTTCGTGGCGCACATAGATCGGTGGCCCGAAGACTTCCAGGGCGCGGTTGACGATTTCGATCGCCCGGTCCACACCGGCGCAGAAGCCACGGGGGTTGGCGAGTTTGATTTGCATGCTGTGCCTCGTGTCTTGCGCGCAAGAAATAGCGAAAACAGTGAAAACTTACTGTGGGAGCAAGCTCGCTCCCACCATGTTACAGCGCTTTGACGTCGATGATTTCCACGTCAAAGGTCAATGTCTTGCCAGCCAGCGGGTGGTTGAAATCGATGGTCACTTGCGCGTCATCGAATGCTTTCACCACGCCTGGCAGCTCGGTATTCGCCGCATCGTTGAAGATCACCAGCAGGCCTTCGGACAGTTCCATATCCTGGAACTGCGAACGCGGGATGATCTGCACGTTTTGCGGGTTGGGTTGGCCGAAAGCATTTTCTGGCTGAATCGTCAGATTACGCTTGTCGCCCGCCTTGAAGCCGAACAAGGCCGCTTCGAAACCTGGCAACAGGTTGCCGTCGCCGACCTTGAAGGTCGCCGGGGCTTTGTCGAAGGTGCTGTCGACGGTGTCGCCGTTCTCCAGGCGCAATGCAAAGTGCAAGGTGACTTCCGTGTTCTGGCCGATGCGTTGCTCAGCCAATACCTGTTCAGTCATGAACGGTTTCTCCGGTCTTCTTGCTTTTGAACATATCCAGCGCAAGCATCACAGCCCCGACGCTGATGGCGCTGTCGGCAAAATTGAACGCCGGGAAATACCAGCGGTTCTGCCAATGCACCAGAATGAAATCGATCACGTGGCCCAGGGCAATGCGGTCGTACAGGTTACCCAGCGCGCCACCCAACACCAGTGCCAGCGCAATCGCCAGCCAGGTGTCGTTGCGTCCCAGGCGCTTGAGCCAGACCACCAGCACGGCACTGACCACGACCGCGATCAGGGCAAACAACCAGCGCTGCCAGCCGGAGCTATCAGCCAGGAAGCTGAAAGCCGCACCGGTGTTGTAGGCCAGGGTCCAGCTGAAGTAATCGGGGATCACCACGATTTGCTGGTACATCGTCAGCGAGCTTTCAAAGTGGAACTTGCTGGCCTGGTCAATGACCAGAACCAGCACGCTCAACCAGAGCCAGCTCAGCCGTCCGAAACGGCTAGCAGCCTTAGGCATAGTGACGAACCTCGCCAGCACCGCTGATGTTGTCGACGCAACGACCGCAGATTTCCGGATGCTCCGGGTTTACGCCGACGTCTTCACGGCAGTGCCAGCAACGAGCGCACTTGGCGAAGCTCGACTTGACCACTTTGAGTTTCAGGCCGCTGACTTCGGTTTCAACCGCGTCGGCCGGCGCTTGCACGAACGGTGCAATGCTCGCGGTCGAGGTGATCAGCACGAAGCGCAGTTCGTTACTCAGCTTGGCCAGGTCGGCGCTCAGTGCCTCTTCGGCAAACAGCGTCACTTCGGCTTGCAGGTTACCGCCCACAGCCTTGGCCGCGCGCTGGATTTCCATTTCCTTGTTGACCGCGACCTTGACCGCCATGATCCGCTCCCAGTAGGCGCGGTCCAGTTCGAAGCCTTCCGGCAACTCGCTGAGGCCTTCGTACCAGGTGTTGAGCATGACCGATTCGTTGCGCTCGCCCGGCAGGTACTGCCACAACTCATCAGCGGTGAAGGCGAGGATCGGCGCGATCCAGCGCACCAGCGCTTCAGAGATGTGGAACAGCGCGGTTTGCGCCGAACGGCGGGCCTTGCTGTTGGCGCCAGTGGTGTACTGACGGTCCTTGATGATGTCGAGGTAGAAACCACCCAGCTCCTGCACGCAGAAATTGTGGATCTTGGAGTAGACGTTCCAGAAACGGTATTCGCCGTAGTGCTCTTGCAGCTCGCGTTGCAGCAGCAAGGTACGGTCCACGGCCCAACGATCCAGCGCGAGCATTTCTTCTGCCGGCAGGATGTCGGTGGCCGGGTTGAAACCGGTCAGGTTGGAAAGCAGGAAGCGCGCGGTGTTACGGATCCGCCGGTAGGCGTCCGCACTGCGTTGCAGGATCTGGTCGGAAACCGCCATTTCACCCGAGTAATCGGTCGAAGCGACCCACAGGCGCATGATGTCGGCGCCCAGGGTGTCGTTGACTTTTTGCGGCGCGATCACGTTGCCCAGGGACTTGGACATTTTGCGACCGGCTTCGTCAACGGTGAAACCGTGAGTCAGCAGTTCGCGATACGGCGCGTGGTTGTCGATGGCGCAACCGGTCAACAGCGACGAGTGGAACCAGCCGCGGTGCTGGTCGGAACCTTCCAGGTACAGGTCGGCACACGGACCGTTGTCGTGGCCGATCGGGTGCGAACCGCGCAGGACGTGCCAGTGCGTGGTACCCGAATCGAACCAGACGTCGAGGGTGTCGCTGATCTTGTCGTACTGCGGCGCTTCGTCACCGAGCAGCTCCGCCGCGTCCATCTTGAACCAGGCTTCGATGCCTTCGACTTCGACGCGCTTGGCGACCTCTTCCATCAGCTCGACGGTGCGTGGGTGCAACTCGCCGCTTTCCTTGTGCAGGAAGAACGGGATCGGCACGCCCCAGTTGCGCTGACGGGAGATGCACCAGTCCGGACGGTTGGCGATCATCGAGTGCAGGCGCGCCTGGCCCCAGGCCGGAATGAATTTCGTGTCTTCGATGGCTTTGATCGCGCGTTTGCGCAAGGTCTCGCCCGTCGCCGGCTCTTTGTCCATGCCGATGAACCACTGCGCGGTAGCACGGTAGATCAGCGGAGTCTTGTGACGCCAGCAGTGCATGTAGCTGTGTTCGATGGTTGTGGTGTGCAGCAGCGCACCGACTTCCGTCAGCTTGTCGACGATGGCCGGATTCGCCTTCCAGATGAACTGGCCGCCGAAGAACTCCAGCGACGGCACGTACACACCGTTGCTTTGCACCGGATTGAGGATGTCGTCGTTGACCATGCCGTAGGCTTTGCAGGTCACGAAGTCGTCTACACCGTAGGCTGGCGAGGAGTGAACCACGCCAGTGCCGGCGCCCAGTTCGACGTACTCGGCCAGGTAAACCGGCGACAGGCGATCGTAGAACGGGTGACGGAAGTTGATCAGCTCCAGCGCCGCGCCAGGGGCGGTGGCGATGACCGAGCCTTCAAGGTTGTAGCGCGCCAGGCACGACTCGACCAGTTCTTCAGCCAGGACCAGCAGTTTGTCGCCGACGTCGACCAGGGCGTAATTGAACTCAGGGTGAACGTTCAGCGCCTGGTTGGCCGGGATGGTCCACGGGGTGGTGGTCCAGATCACGATCGAAGCCGGTTTGCCCAGCGATGGCAGGCCGAACGCAGCCGCCAGTTTGGCTTCGTCAGCGATCGGGAACGCCACGTCGATGGTCGAGGACTTTTTGTTCTCGTATTCAACTTCGGCTTCGGCCAGGGCCGAACCGCAGTCGAAGCACCAGTTCACAGGCTTGAGGCCCTTGAACACGAAACCACCCTTGACGATTTCAGCCAGGGCGCGGATTTCACCGGCCTCGTTCTTGAAATCCATGGTCTTGTACGGGTTGGCGAAGTCGCCCAGCACGCCCAGACGGATGAACTCGGACTTCTGGCCTTCGATCTGCTCGGTGGCGTAGGCACGGCACAGCTCACGGGTTTTATCCGCGGTGAGGTTCTTGCCGTGGGTCACTTCGACCTTGTGCTCGATCGGCAGGCCGTGGCAGTCCCAACCCGGAACATAAGGCGCGTCGAAACCCGAAAGGGTTTTCGAGCGGATGATCATGTCCTTGAGAATCTTGTTGAGCGCATGACCGATATGAATGGTGCCGTTGGCGTACGGAGGACCGTCGTGCAGAACGAACTTCGGACGATCCTTGCCAATCTCACGCAACTTCCGGTACAGGCCAATGCTGTCCCAGCGCTGCAGAATCTGCGGTTCGCGCTGAGGCAGGCCGGCCTTCATTGGGAAGGCGGTGTCCGGAAGGTTTAGCGTGGCTTTATAGTCGGTCATTTAAGGCTCTTCATTAGCGATTGGCGCTAGGTGCGGCATGGGCACGGGCGGCGGCGATATCCGCATTGATCGCCGTCTTAAGCGCCTCCAGAGAGGCAAAACGCTGCTCTTCACGCAGCTTGTGGTGGAAAACCACCGTCAAACGCCGGTCATACAAGTCGCCGGCAAAATCTAGAATATGGACTTCCAGGTGGGCTTTGCCATCACCTTCGACCGTTGGCCGAACGCCGATATTGGCGACTCCCGGCCAGGTCTTGCCGTCGACCTCGACGCTGACCAGGTAAACCCCGGTCAGTGGTACACGACGACGCTTGAGTTGCACGTTGGCTGTTGGCGTGCCCAATTGGCGCGCCAGCTTCTGCCCGTGCAGAACCCGCCCGGCAATCCCGAACGGATGGCCGAGCAGTCGCTCGGCCAAGGTAAAATCAGCCGCGGCCAGGGCATTACGCACCTGGGTGCTGCTGACACGCAAACCGTCCAGTTCAACGGTCTGCGCCGCCTCGACGGTGAACCCCTGGACGACCCCGGCCTGTTGCAGGAAATCGAAATCCCCTACCCGATCACAGCCGAAACGGAAGTCGTCACCGACCTCCAGATGCTGCACACCCAGGCCATCGACCAGAATGGTGTCGACGAACTCGGCGGCGCTGAGCTTGCTCAAGCGCTGATTGAAGGCCAGGCACAGAACCCGGTCCACCCCTTCGGCGGCCAGCAGTTGCAGCTTGTCGCGCAAGCGCGCCAGACGGGCCGGCGCCGTGTCCGGGGCGAAAAACTCACGCGGCTGTGGTTCGAAAATCACCACGCAGCTGGGTACACCCAACTCAAGCGCACGCTCACGCAGCCGGGCCAGGATAGCCTGGTGACCACGGTGAACACCGTCAAAGTTGCCAATAGTGGCGACACAGCCCCGATGCTGGGGGCGCAGATTGTGGAGGCCTCGAACCAGCTGCATAACGCGCTTCTTGCTCATAAAGTGGTCGATTATAACCACACCCGGCGGCCGACGACAGGCAACACCGTAACCCAAAGTGATCGAACCGACAAAACCGACGCCCGCCCCATGATTATTGACTCAGTTCAGCGCCTTGCGATTGAAGTCCCGAAGACGGAAACCCATTAACGCCAACATACCGAAATAGGCCACCACACCGGCACCGACCAACGCCCCCAGACGCAGGAAGCGCTCCAGCATGCGCCCTTCGCCCCAGGCCGGCATGAAATGCATCAACCCCAGCAGTACCGCGGACATTACCGTCACGGCAACCACCAGTTTGAGCCCGAACATGCCCCAGCCTGGCTGCGGTTGATACATCTTCTTTTTACGCAACTGATAGAACAACAGACCCGCGTTGAGGCATGCACCAGCGCTGATGGCCAGGGCCAGGCCGGCGTGCTTCAAAGGACCGATCAGGGCCAGGTTGAACAGTTGAGTGACGACCAGTGTGAAAATCGCGATTTTTACCGGCGTGCGAATGTTTTGTTGCGCATAGAAACCCGGCGCCAGCACCTTGATCACAATAATCCCGAGCAAACCGACCGAATAGGCAATCAGCGCACGCTGGGTCATCGACGCATCGAATGCACTGAACTGGCCGTATTGGAACAGCGAAACGGTCAGCGGCTCAGCCAGAATCCCCAGCGCCAGCGAACACGGCAGCACCAGCAGGAAGCACAGCCGCAGGCCCCAGTCGAGAATTCGCGAATACTCCTTGCGATCCTTGTTGGCGTAGGTCTTGGCCAGCGTGGGCAGCAAAATCGTCCCCAGCGCGACACCGAGAACACCGGATGGCAACTCCATCAGGCGGTCGGCGTAATACATCCAGGACACGGAACCGGCCACCAGAAACGAGGCAAAAATGGTGTTGATGATCAGCGAAATCTGGCTGACCGAGACCCCGAGGATCGCCGGCAACATCTGTTTCATCACCCGCCAGACGCCGGTATCGCGCAGATTCAGGCGCGGCAGCACCAACATGCCGATTTTTTTCAGGTGCGGCAGTTGATAGAGCAATTGCGCCAGGCCACCGGCCAATACCGCCCAACCCAGCGCCATGACCGGCGGATCGAAGTACGGCGTCAGGAAGACCGCGAAGACGATCATGCTGACGTTGAGCAGGGTCGGCACGAAGGCCGGCACCGAAAAGCGGTTCCAGGTATTGAGGATCGCCCCGGCCAGCGAGGACAGCGAGATCAGTAATATATAAGGAAAAGTCACCCGCAACAGGCTGGAGGTCAGCTGGAATTTTTCCGGCGTGGTGGTAAAACCCGGGGCCGTGACCCAGATCACCCAAGGTGCCGCGATCATCCCGAGCACCGTGACCAGCGCCAACACCAGCGTCAGCAAGCCTGAGACATAAGCGATGAAGGTGCGTGTCGCCTCTTCGCCCTGCTGGCTTTTGTATTCCGCCAGAATCGGCACAAAGGCCTGGGAAAACGCCCCTTCGGCGAAGATCCGCCGCAACAGGTTGGGCAATTTGAAGGCAATAAAGAAGGCGTCTGTGGCCATCCCGGCGCCAAATATACGTGCGATGAGCGTGTCACGGACAAACCCCAGAACCCGGGAAAGCATCGTGATAGAGCTGACGGCGGCCAACGATTTAAGCAGGTTCATTGAAGAGTTTTTGCCTGTCGATAAACAGCAGGCGAACAAACCGCCTACTTATGCGATACTCCGCGCCGCAACAGCACAGAGCCAAAGCTCGCGAGTTTACAGGTCAAGCGCCGGAAATAAATATCCCGGTGCTCCATACCTACCACTTAGCGGAGCGTCTCAACCGCCCTTGACAAGACTTCAACTCATCGGCATGATTCGCGGCCTATTTTGTTTGCTATTTCCCAAAAAAGTCTTTCGAGGAGCTCGACGGTGGCCAACACACCTTCCGCCAAAAAACGTGCAAAACAGGCTGAGAAGCGTCGCAGCCACAACGCCAGCCTGCGTTCCATGGTTCGTACCTACATCAAGAACGTAGTCAAAGCAGTCGACGCCAAGGACCTGCCGAAGGCCCAGGCCGCTCTGGTTGCTGCTGTACCGGTTATCGACCGTATGGCTGACAAAGGCATCATCCAACAGAACAAAGCCACCCGTTACAAAATCCCCCCTAACCCCCACCGGAAA
>CAYNGZ010000153.1:5901-13017 GCA_964396695.1 uncultured Pseudomonas sp. | reverse complement strand
GGTGTTTGTAGCCGCGGAGGTGCGGAACCAGGCCGCCGTGGGCGACTGCTTCACCACGCCGGCGGGGGGACCGATACTGGCGGCGCTGCCGGATTACGACGTGCTGTATTTCAGTGGCATCACCCTGGCGGTACTGGGCGAAGCGGGGCGTAAGAAGCTCATCGAAACACTGATCGAAGCCCGCCAGCGGGATGCGCGGATTGTCTTTGACAACAACTATCGGCCACGTTTGTGGAGCACTGTCGAACAGGCCAGAGCGGCGTACCGCGAAGTCTTGCCGTATGTCGATCTGGCGCTGCTGACGGTGGACGATGAACAGGCGCTGTTCGGCTTTTCCGATTGTGCGGCGGTGTTCGCGGCCTACGAGCGGATGGGCACGCCGGAAGTGGTGCTCAAACGCGGTGCCGAGCCGTGTCTGATTCGCTGTGGTGGTGAGTCATTCGAAGTCCCGGCGCAACGTGTCGAGCGGGTGGTGGACACCACGGCGGCCGGGGATTCGTTCAGCGCGGCGTATCTGGCCAGCAGGCTTTGTGGCGGTAGCCCGGCAGACGCGGCAGAGGCGGGGTATCGGCTGGCGAGTCGGGTGATTCAGGTGCCTGGCGCACTGATTCCCCGAGGGTGAATGGCCACCGCGCCGATTACAGTCAATCGCGGAAAAACACCTGCACCAGGTGATAGCCGAACTTGCTCTTGATCGGCCCATGCACCACACGCAGCGGTTTCTTGAAGATCACCGCATCGATAGCCCCTACCATTTGCCCGGGCCGGATTTCGCCCAGGTCGCCACCGCGTTTGCCGGACGGGCAAATGGAATACTTCTTGGCCAGCACGTCAAAGGCCTCGCCCTTGGCGATGCGTTGTTTGAGTTGTTCGGCCTCATCCGAGGTTTTCACCAGAATATGGCGGGCTTGAGCTTTCATTGGGGCAGTTACCTTGGAGCGGTGGCGGCGGCGGGGCGCGATTATGCCTCAAATCAGCCGGTTCGGCGGATCATGTGGCGAATCTTGCCGGCCAGTTGTTCAAGGGTAAAGGGCTTGGCCAGCAGGTCCATGCCCTCATCGAGAAAGCCCTGACGTTCGGCGGCTTTTTCCGCGTAACCGGTCATGAACAGTACATTGAGCCCTGGCCGATGCTGACGGGCGATTTCCGCCAGCTGCCGGCCATTCATGCCCGGCAGGCCCACGTCGGTCACCAGCAGATCGATTCGCAGGTCAGACTCCAGCAATGGCAAGGCGTTTTTCGCATCCGCTGCCTCGTGAGTGATGTAACCGAGTTCGTTCAGGACATTGAGCACCAGCATGCGCACCGCCGGATCGTCCTCGACCAGCACCACCGACTCGCCCGCCGTTGCATAGGTGTTGCCCGCTCTGACTGCCGGCGATGAGAGGTGCTGAGGCGCGTTGTGCAGGCGCGGCAAGTACAGGCGCACTGTCGTGCCTTGTCCCGGCTCGCTGCTGAGGGTCACATGGCCGCCGGATTGTTGGGCAAAGCCATAAATCATCGACAGCCCAAGCCCGGTACCCTGGCCAATGGGTTTGGTGGTGAAGAACGGATCGAAGGCCTTGGCCAGCACGCGTGGTGTCATGCCGGCGCCGTTGTCGCGCACGCCGAGCATCACATAATCGCCCGCCTTGACCGGCTCCAGCGTGCTGATGTCGCTGCCATCAAGGTAGCTGTTGGCCGTTTCAATCAGCAGCTCGCCACCCTTGGGCATCGCGTCGCGGGCGTTGATCACCAGGTTGAGCAGGGCGTTTTCCAGTTGGTTGGCATCGGTGTTGACGGGCCACACGTGCGGTGAGAGTTGAAACTTCAGCTCGATATGTTCGCCCTTGGTGCGGCGCAGCAGTTCTTCGAGCGAGCGCACCAGCGTGTTGGGATCGAGCGGTCGACGGTCCAGCGACTGTCGGCGGGAGAATGCCAGCAGCCGATGAGTCAGGGCCGCTGCGCGATTGGCCGAAGAAACGGCCGCATCGGCGAAACGCCCGATTTCGCCGATGCGGCCATCGGCGATGTAGCGTTGTATCAAGTCCAGGCTGCCGATGATGCCGGTCAGCATGTTGTTGAAGTCGTGGGCGATACCGCCGGTGAGCTGGCCGACGGCTTCCATTTTTTGTGCATGGCGCAACGCGTCTTCGGCGCGCTCACGCTCGAACATTTCGTTTTGCAGGCGATGGTTGGCTTCGGCCAGCGCCTTGGTGCGTGTGGCGACCCGTTCTTCCAGCGTTTCGTTGAGGTTGCGCAAGGCTTCCTCGGTGTGCTTGCGCTCGGTCAGGTCCAGGGCGGCGCCGAGAAAGCGCAGGGGCCGGCCGTGATGATCCTTGTAGCAGCGGCCCCGGGCAAAGACCCAACGCACTTCGCCACTGGCTTGCAGCAGCCGGTACTCTTCGGCGTACTCACTGCCATGGTTGATGCAGAGCTTGATGCTGCGGGTAACCATGGCCCGGTCTTGCGGGTGCACACCGCTGAGGTACGCGCTGATAGGCAGCTGGCTGGCCAGGGATGGATCGACACCATGCAGTTGGGCGAAATGAGCATCGGCAATGAAGCGGTCTTCGCCGATATCCCAGTCCCAGGTGCCCACGGCGTCGGTGGCGGCGAGGGCCAGTTGCAGACGCTCTTCGGTTTCGTGCTGGGCCTTGAGGCTGGCCTCCGAGCGTTGTTTGAGCTCCAGGGCGATGCGTCGGCGCTCGTTGGTTTCAATGGCGGTGACCAGGATTCCGGAGACCTGCCCGTGCTCGTCGCGAATCGGGCTGTAGGTCAGGTCCAGCCAGAAATCCGATTCACCGCTATCGCGTTGCAGGCTGAAGCGTTGCTCGCTGTAGGACCGTACTTGGCCCTGTAAGACAGCGCTATAGATGGGGTCGGTGAAGTCTTTAAGTTCAGGCCATGTCAGGTGCGTGGGTTGTCCGAAAGCCTGCGGATGCTTGTTGCCGGCCAGCAGTGCAAAGCCGTCGTTGTAGATCTGCGAGAGCTCTGGCCCCCACAACAACAGCATGGGCATGGGCGAGTGAATCACGATGTCCACGGCGGTGCGCAGGCTCTACGGCCAGTGGCTGGCAGAACCCAGCGGGCTTTGTGACCAGTCGAGTCGGGCAATCAAGGCCTGGGCGTCGCCGCCGGTAGGGGATCCGTTCATTGGGGTTCCTGCATCATGTCAGTGCTGCGGCATCAACTACGCTTCGAAGGAGTAGACGCCCGGACGCGTGAAAAAGTGGCGTGCCGTGGCGATTTTCGTTCAATGGAAGGTGTTATGGATATTTTTTTGCCATGGAAATTCACTCGCTGCTGAGAATGCTGGCCAGCCAGGAGGGCTCCGATCTTTACCTGTCGACTGGCGCACCGCCTACCGGGCGATTTCAGGGTGTGCTCCGAACACTGACCTTTGATGCCTTCAAACCCGGCGAAATCGCCCGGATTGCCGAGGCCATCATGGATACCGAGCAGCGCGCCGAGTTCGACCGCGAGCTGGAAATGAACCTGGCGGTTTCACTGGCGGGTGTCGGGCGTTTTCGAGTCAATATCTTCAAGCAGCGCAACGATGTATCGATTGTGGCGCGCAACATCAAGCTCGATATCCCGCGTTTCGAAGACCTTAAGCTGCCTGCCGTGCTGCTTGAAACGGTGATGCTCAAACAGGGATTGATGTTGTTCGTCGGCGCCACGGATTCGGGCAAATCGACATCGCTGGCAGCGTTGATCGATTACCGCAATCGCCACAGCAGCGGGCACATCATCACCATCGAGGACCCGGTGGAATACATCCATCGGCACAAAAAATCGATCATCAACCAGCGAGAAGTCGGTGTCGACACCCGCAGTTTCCAGGCAGCCTTGAAAAACACCCTGCGCCAGGCCCCGGATGTGGTGCTGATCGGCGAGATCCGTGACCGCGAGACGATGGAGCATGCCCTGGCGTTTGCCGATACCGGGCATCTGGTGATCTCCACCTTGCACGCCCACAACGCCAATCAGGCGCTGGACCGGATCATCAATTTTTTCCCCGAAGAACGCCGCGCGCAGTTGCTCAATGATCTGGGCAACAACCTCAAGGCCTTCGTTTCCCAACGTCTGGTACGCACCCTCGATGGGCAGCGTAGGGCGGCAGTGGAGGTCATGCTGGGCACGCCGACCATTGCCGACCTGATTCGGCGCAATGAATTGGGTGAACTCAAGGGCATCATGGAAAAATCCGCACAATTGGGTATGCAGACGTTCGATGATGCACTTCACAAGTTGGTTGTCGAAGGTGTTCTTGGTGAAGAAGAAGCACTAAAACATGCGGACTCAATCAATAATTTGAAGTTGCGATTAAAGCTTGAGCAACAGCAAGGTTCTGTATCGGTGGCAGATTCCGGGGAATGGGGGTTGGTCTAATGGTGTGCATACTTTTATAGTTGCCGGGCAGATGTATGGCTGGAAATGTTGATTAATAAATGCTTGCTGGATTGTTGGGTTCGTAAACGTAATATTTCCCGAGTCGAGTTGGCATTTACGTTAATCTTTTCAAGGTGTTGTCATGAATTTTGTTTTGAAGAATAAATCCTGTAAATATGCGTCTGACAGTGCAGGGCAACAGCATCAGGAATGGGATGCAAAGGAACGGCAATTGGTTTTGGCTGAGTTCGAAAAGTGCCTGGAAAACCACAGTGGTGACGAAGCAATCCCTTGGTGGGACTACCAGCTGGAGTTGCAGAAGGGCTCTTCGTTGTATGAGATCTATAGGCCGGGTAGCGTTCTGCTGAATGAGTTGGTCAGCACAGTTGCTATAAGAAGCGCACTCGCTCAGGAAAATATTGTTGATTCCGCACCTATTTGCGTCACTGACTCCGGCAAGCTGGAAGTATCGAGTGATATAGGCTGGTTGGACTTCGTAAAGCGTGGTTATTTCAGGTCCTTTGAACGTGGCCGTGATTTATTGGGGATCCTGACAGACATTGCCAAGGAGGCTGGAGGTTACATATGGACGGACAATGTAATAATTGTCGACCAATGGCTTCGATTTCACGGTTTCGATGTACCGGAGAACGTTGCGCAAGTCAGGAACCTGATTGATTATTTCGAGTTCGATTTTCCTGAAGTCGATCATCTGGACAATTACTGGGGGCAGCTCGTTACCGATGATCAGTCGTTGGTCGTGTTGTCTGCCGAACAGCGCGAAGCCATCAGGAACACAACGGCCCAACTGGTTCCGAATGACGAAAGGCTGCTCGATACCCTTTTTCGCAAAACACGCTCCCCTGTTGCATTGCATGACAATGCCGCCGAGTTGATAAAACAGTTGATCAGCCACTCGATCTCTCAGGGATACGCCAGAAAGTATATGGAGCTGCTGGGGTGGTTCGGAGCGGAGCCCGGCCAGGACATTACCCCGCAACAGCTTGGGCAAGTGCTCATTACCGCCATTCTGCTGGATATCAACCCCTTATTCGGCAAAAGCCAGGGACGGAAGTCTGTCGGCAGTTATGGAATGTTTTCGCAAGGCTATATCGGGAGACCGGCCGCCCTCGTTCTTGCAGGCTTGCGGTCCCACAGGGGGCCCAATGGTTGGATCACGCACGATACAGCGCCTTTGGCGATTCATCTGTCGTTGGGGCAAGTGGCGCCTGAATTCCTGGTCAGGCAGGTTCCGGGTTCCGTTCTGATCGGTTCGCTGGAATGGGTGAATTTCTGCCGTGCAGTGGCATTGGTCGAAGCCGTCGCCCGAGGCGCTTCGCGTGTGATGACTTATGCGCAGATCATGGCCTACGCGGAACAGGAGCCGGTCAGCCGGTCTTTGGCGGATCTGCACACCCTGGCTTTGATCGATCCGATCGTTGACTGGGCGCTGATGAACGGCGTAGTGAGCGATGAAGAACTGCGACGAACCGAACAGGAAACGACGCAACGGGCAATCGTCGCGTACCAGCAATACGTGGCCGATTTCTCCCAGGTCAGCAGCGCTTATTCCACGTCGTTACCCGACAGGAGAAGTATCGCGCTTGCGGCGCTGAAGCTCGCCGCTGCGGAGTGTGATTTTCTTGAACTGCCGAGACTGGTTCAGCGACCGGGTCTTTACGCGTCTCCTACCGCCATGTCGATGGTCGATTTGCATATGTCGGGCGACCTGCTGAAGCAGGAGTGGGACTTTCGCGCGGTTTTCCCTGATAGCAAATCCCCGGATCTGTTGAGCCAGGCCACCAACCAAAAGACACCGAGCCACTACGATCCAACGGTTGTGAGTATTTACGCGCGTTACCCGCAGCTGCTACGGATGCAAGAGAACAACGTTGAGTTTCATCGTCAATTGCATCTTCATCTAAGTGAGTTGAACAAGTCACTCGCTACAACCATCAAGTTGGCACTCTCGCGACTTTCCTCGTACCAGTTACAGGATGTTCTGAATGGTGAGATCACTTTTTTCACCCTTCGTGACTCAGCGGTAATCATGCGTACGACGCCGATAGGAGGCCCGCTGGTCCGTCAGGAACCGGTGGAGAGTCAAGCGGGTAAAGATGCCGCAACAGGTCGCTTTGGGGTTGTGATGTGCGTCTCTTATCGTGGCCGGGTCACGTGCTATGAGTTTTTTACGTTGCGTGGCGAAATACACAAAAACGATGAACTCGGAAAACTGATCGTCAGTGCCGGAAAGTTGCAGGCGGCAGCGAGAGTGGATTTCAGCGGCGATCTGAATAGCCATGTGCCTCCGGCACCCAAAGAACGCCTGCCTGTCAATCTCAAATGCTATATCGAGGGTGTAGCGAACGATTTTCGGGTCACCAGCAGTATGGCAATTATCGACAAATTGGCCGTGTTGCCTGCGCCGGTGACCTCATCAAGTCCAAAAAATAGTGAATACCGGAATTACGCAGAGCCACAGCTCGCCCGAGTCGCACAACTCATCGTAGCCCAACACCCGCTGATGACGTTCGAGCAGCTAAAAGTGACGGCTACTCAACCCACGGTGCTTGAACTGGAACGTGAAAAAGGCGGGCGGATCGCCGACTTTATCGTCGATCTCGCCGTGCCGTTCAAAAAGTGCGTAGAGGATCTGAGTACCGGGGAACACAACAAGGTCGTCGATGGAATTTACGGTTGCGCCATGGATGCAATCGCTCTGGCGGGCGCAATTGCAGGCGC
>CAYNGZ010000153.1:0-5891 GCA_964396695.1 uncultured Pseudomonas sp. | reverse complement strand
GGGGGGAACACTCTATGGGGGGGCAAATGCCGGGGGAAGGGGCAACGCCCGGTTCACTTGTGAGGAAGGCTTCCAGTATGTCCGCCAAGCTCGCCAGTCTGGCCAAACTGGTGATCGGCACAGGCATTTCCATCTTCAACCCGTTGGACGACATACCGTCGATACTGCGCGGTACGGGTAAGCTGATTTACAAGGGAGGCGTGCGCTTGAGCCGGCAGACTCAAGAAATTATCGCTCTGGCGAAGTCGCAACTGAGTCATATCAAGGGCGCCGCTAAACCCAACGCGGGCAATGTTGCGAAAATCGGACAGGGCACCTGGCGGCCCCACGCCGGAAGGGCCGACACACTGACTGTCCTGGCGGCGCGCGAAGACTTTCACTGGTACGCCCTCGACCGGACCGGTAAAGCCTGGGGACCGAAGTTGAGCAACTTTACGTTGAATGCGCCTTTCAGACTCCCGCAGTTCCATAAAACATTGCCGGTCAGTTACACCCGTCATTTCATCCAGCAAAGTTTGCCGAGGGCAAAATCGAAAGTTGAGAAGGCGATCAATGCCTTGAGCGGTCACGACTTCGCAAGGGAGCGCGATTTGATCATCAAAATGTTTTTGGGCAGTGACTCGGCCGATGCCCGTGATCGACTGTTGAAGTACCTGAAATTGATCAGGACGGATTTCGCGGGTTTATCCCTGAGCAACTTCATCCTCGATCCGTTCAAGGACAACGGCAACATCGCGGCATTCAACCGGGACATCTACACGCAATGGATGGCGTTGGGTGCCGATGACCGATCTGGTGTTTCATTCATTGAAATCTACACGCGAGATCTGAGCAGGCACTTCATCCGGCATGGCTACAACCATGATGTGGTGGCGGATGATTTGATTCACGAGATGCTCCACGGCGCCGCGCAGACAGAAGATGTCAGCTATGCCTTCGATGCGGCGGACGAGGGCGCCACTGCTCAAGTGCTGAACGTTACGCCGTTGCTGAACCTGGCTAACGGGAAGCATCCGGTGGCAGAGGGTGGTTCCGTGACGCAATACCACGCCGCTTCGAAAGCATTTGAAAATGCCGACTCTCTGGCGGTGGCCACGTCGCTGCTCAGTCAGCTGTACACCGACAAACCGGGCTATGACTGCAACATGTCCACACTGGAGGCAGCGGTTGCGTCTCGTCGCGATGGCGCGATTGCCACACCGGTGCTGGTGACGCTGAACAAGGCTGAATGACCGGCCCCGTGCCAGATGAGTTCAGCATTTTTCAGGCGACCCCGGGCTGTCTCAGTTCTTTAGCTCCAGCCGATCCCGAAACTGCTCCAGCGCTTCGGGGTTGGCCAGGGCATCGGTGTTCTTCACGGGCTGACCATGAACCATATTGCGCACGGCGAGTTCGACCACCTTACCGCTGATGGTGCGCGGTATGTCCGTCACTGCGACGATCTTCGCCGGCACATGCCGAGGCGTGGTGTTGGCGCGGATGACTTGCCGTATCTCTTGCTCCAGTTTCTCATCCAGTACCACACCGTCACGCAGTCGCACAAACAGCACCACGCGCACGTCATCCTGCCATTGCTGGCCGATGGCGACCGAGTCCAGCACCTGATGGACTTTTTCCACCTGACGGTAGATTTCTGCGGTGCCGATGCGCACGCCGCCAGGGTTGAGTACGGCGTCAGAGCGCCCGTGAATCAACCAACTGCCGTTGGGCAGTTGCTCGGCATAGTCACCCTGAGCCCAGACACCCGGGAACTGGCTGAAATACGACGCGTGGAGTTTTTCCTGCTGCGGATCATTCCACAGGCCGATCGGCATCGCCGGGAAGTGCCGGGTGCACACCAGCTCGCCTTTTTCACCGATGATCGGCTGGCCGGCCTCATTCCAGACTTCAACCGCCATGCCCAGGCCCTTGCACTGCATCTCGCCACGGCGGACCGGCAGGACCGGATTGCCAGCAACAAAGCAGGAAACGATATCGGTGCCGCCGGACATCGACGACAGGCATAGCTCGCGTTTGATCTCGCGATACACGTAATCGTAGCTGTGCGGCGACAATGCCGAACCGGTCGAGAGCAGGGCTTTCAGGCTGCCCAGGTCATGGCTGAGGCGTGGCTGGATCTCATTGACTTCAAGCGTCGCCAGGTATTTGGGGCTGGTGCCGAAGACGCTGATGGTTTCGCTGTCGATCAGGTCGATCAAGCGTTGCGGACCGGGATGGAAGGGCGAGCCGTCATACAGCACCACGCTGCTGCCGACCGCCAGTGCCGAGACCAGCCAGTTCCACATCATCCAGCCACAGGTGGTGTAGTAGAACAGTCGGTTGTCAGGCCCGAGGTCGACGTGCAAACCGTGTTCCTTGACGTGTTGCAGCAGCACGCCGCCGACGCTGTGGATGATGCATTTCGGCACGCCGGTGGTGCCACTGGAGTAGAGAATGTACAGCGGATGCGCGAAGGGCACCGCGACGAACCCGGGCTCGCCACCCGGACGGTAAAAGCTGTCCCACAGCGCAACGTTGGCCTGGGTTGTGTAGTCTTCAACGCGGGCCTGTGGCCGGGCATAAGGCACGATGATCAGTTGTTGCAGCGACGGCAGGCGTTCGAGTATTTCGTTGACCTTGATCGTCTGGTCGATCTCTTTGCCGGCGTAGCGATAACCGGCGCAGGTGATCAGCACTTTCGGTTCGATCTGACCGAAGCGGTCGATCACCCCGTGTGTACCGAAATCCGGTGACGAGCAGGACCAGATCGCCCCGAGGCTGCTGGTGGCAAGCATGCCCACCAGGGTTTGCCAGGTGTTCGGCATGCACGCCGCCACCCGATCACCCAGGCCGACGCCGGCGGCTCGCAGGCTTTTTTGCAGGCCGGCGACGTGCTCGGCCAGCTCGAAATAGCTCAGGGTTTCGCGCTCGCCGTTTTCGGCGATGGCAATCACGGCGGTTGCGTCATCGCGACGACGCAGCAGGTGTTCGGCAAAGTTCAGGGTGGTACCGGGAAACCATTCGGCGCTGGGCATCTGCGGGCCTTCACGCAGCACCGTGCTCGGTGCCTGGTGAAAGTTGATCTCGAAGAAGTCGACGATGGCCTGCCAGAAATCTTCGCGCTGATCGATGCTCCATTGATGCAGGGCGGGGTAGTCGGCGAGCGCAAGGTTGTGCCGCTGATTGCTGAAGCGCCGGAAGGCATCCATGCGGGTTTTGCCGATGCGCTCGGCGCTGGGTTGCCAAAGTACTTCTGACATGATGGGCCTCTTGTTCTTATGTGCACGCACGCTTCAGTGACAAGTAAAGGCTACTGCGCCAACCACCCACCATCAATATTCCACGCCGCGCCACGCACCTGGCTGCCGGCTTCACTGCACAAAAACAGCACCAGCTCGCCCAATTGAGGTGGGGTGACGAACTCCAGCGACGGTTGCTTCTCGGCCAGTAAATCATGTTGCGCCTGCTGTGGGTCGATCCCTGCGGCGGCGCGGTCGTCGATCTGTTTTTGCACCAGCGGAGTCAGCACCCAACCCGGGCAGATGGCATTGCACGTCACGTTGCTGGTGGCGGTTTCCAGGCCGACCACTTTGGTCAGGCCAATCACGCCGTGCTTGGCGGCAACGTAGGCGGCCTTGCCGACCGAACCGACCTGGCCGTGCACCGAGGCGATGTTGACGATCCGCCCCCAGCCCTTGGCGCGCATGCCGGGCAGGCTCAGGCGGGTGCTGTGAAAGACTGAGGACAAGTTGATCGCAATGATCGAATTCCAGCGCTCCACGGGGAAGTCTTCCACCGCAGACACGTGCTGGATGCCGGCGTTGTTCACCAGAATATCGACGCCGCCGAACTCGCGCTCGGCGTAGGCAATCATCTCGGCAATTTGCGCGGGGTCGCTGACGTCGGCCGGGTGATGGCCGACTTTGCCGCCGAACTGTTGCACCTGAGCAATGACCTGCGAGGCATCGCCGAAACCATTGAGGATCAGGTTGGCGCCGGCCTTGGCCAGACTCAGCGCGATGCCCAGACCGATGCCGCTGGTGGAGCCGGTGACCAGGGCGGTTTTGCCTGTAAGAGTTGTCATGAATGCCTCACACAATGCCGGTGGCGTAGAAAGTACCGATGACGACGAAGACCGCCAGGGTCTTGATCAGCGTAATACAGAAAATGTCTTTATAGGCTTCGCGGTGGGTCAAGCCCGTCACTGCCAGCAGCGTGATCACTGCGCCGTTGTGCGGCAGGGTATCCATGCCGCCACTGGCCATGGCGGCGACCCGGTGCAGCACGTCCAGCGGAATGTTCGCCGCATGGGCCGCCGCGATGAAGTCATTGGCCATCGCCGCCAGGGCGATGCTCATGCCGCCCGAGGCCGAACCGGTGATGCCGGCCAGCAGGGTCACGGTGATCGCTTCATTGACCAGCGGGTTCGGGATGCTTTTCAACCAATTGGCCAGCACCAGGAAGCCGGGAAGCGAGGCGATGACCGCGCCAAAACCGTATTCCGACGCGGTATTCATGGCGGCCAGCAAGGCGCCACTGACCGCGCTTCTGCTGCCTTCGGCGAGCTTGCCGCGGATCGCCTGGAAACCGAACACCAGCACCATGATGATGCCCACCAGCAACGCGGCCTGGACCGCCCAGATCGCGGTGAGCTTGGCGATTTCGGTGGTCACCGGCGCCGCCATGCCCGGCAGGCTGAGGCTGTGGGTCTTGCCGTACCACAGTGGAATCCAGTGGGTGAACAGCAGGTTCATGATGCCCACCAGCAGCAATGGCGAGAGTGCAATCCACGGATTAGGCAGCTTCACGTCTTCGGCGGTTTCCGGCTCGTTACGCAGTACCGAACCATAACCTTCACCGCTGCGCTGGGCCTTGGTGCGCTGGCGCTGGAGGAACAGCATGCCGACGCAGAACACGAACATCGTGCCGATCAGCCCCAGCCAGGGCGCGGCCCAGGCCGTGGTGTTGAAGAAGGTGCTGGGGATGATGTTCTGAATTTGCGGGGTGCCGGGCAGGGCGTCCATGGTGAAGGAAAACGCGCCAAGGGCGATGGTCGCCGGGATCAGCCGTTTCGGGATATTGCTCTGGCGGAACATCTCCGCGGCAAACGGATACACCGCGAACACCACGACAAACAGCGACACGCCACCGTAGGTGAGCAACGCACACACCAGCACAATGACCAGCATCGCCTGGCGAGTGCCGAGCAGGCGAATTGCAGCGGCGACGATCGAACGGGAAAAGCCCGACAACTCGATCAGCTTGCCGAACACGGCACCGAGCAGGAATACCGGGAAATACAGCTTGATGAACCCGACCATTTTCTCCATGAACACGCCGGTGAAAGCGGGCGCAACGGCAGAAGGGTCAGTGAGCAGGACCGCACCAAGGGCGGCAATCGGAGCGAAGAGAATAACGCTGTAGCCACGGTAAGCGGCGAGCATCAACAGCGCGAGGGCTGCCAAGGCAATGATCACACTCATGGTGTGTCTCCTGGATTGTTATTTTTGTAGGGCGAATCTTTTGTGGCTGTGGGCTTAGCGAGTTTCGTGCCATCAGTCTAAGTGATTGAAATGTATTGAATTATTTCGATTTTCTGGATTGTTTGGGCGTGGGTTATCTCTTTTTGGAGACGATGCATATGAAAAAAGATCGCAGCCTGCGACAGCTCTTATCAAACAAAAAATAACGCATTGTTTTTGCTCTGAAATTTATCCAACCATCACCAACTGCATCCCCAGCTTGCGCGCCTTGCGTTCCAAGGCGCGCAGTTGTCGATCGCGGCTTTTCTCTTCGTGAGCTTCGATGCCCTTCTCAACATAAGGCTGGCCCTTGGTCAGCACTCATCGTTCTACATAACTCTCGATGAGCGCACGCTGGGCTTCTAATGCGATAACAAACTCGCGTATTCG
>CAYNGZ010000152.1:0-13138 GCA_964396695.1 uncultured Pseudomonas sp. | reverse complement strand
CATTTCTATGAGTTTTAAAGGTAACTTGAAAGCAGAGTTATGTAGAACGATGAGAAGGGGGCGAGGGGACTGACCGAGTTGTTTTTCGAGTTATATCGACCTGAAAGACCAAGTCGAACTCCGGTCTTGAAAAGCACCGAAATCTGCTCCCTTTCCCCCTCTCCCCTCTGGGGAGAGGGCTGGGGTGAGGGGTGGCTCTTGAACCAAACAAGCATCTGAGAACATCAACCCGGCGTCAAACACTCCGGCGCATTGAGCTTCGGATCGTTCACGAAGTTCGCCAAGACCCGCTCGCGCAATGCGGCCGGTTCGCTGGCAAGCAGCGCCTGCAAGGTGTGCAGCGGGGTTTCAGGGTTGAGCCAGGCTTCCTGAGCGGCTGCATCGAGAATCAACGGACGACGCTGATTCGAGGCCGCCTGAGTCACCACCGCCGTACTGAGCCAAACCTGCTCCTGCACCGGATACGCTTCCCAGATCGCCGCAAAAAACAGCGCCGAACCCTCGCCTGGCGTCAGCCAGTACGGGCGCTTGCGGGTGGTGCCGCGCCATTCGTAGAAACCGTTGGCCGGTAACAGGCAACGGCGCTGGCGAAAGGCTTCGCGAAACATCGGCTGCTCGGCGACGGTCTCTGCCCGGGCATGGGCCGGGGTCTTCGACAGATCGGTCAGCCACGGCGGCGTCAGCCCCCAACGCGCGCGGGCAAGCGTGCGCTGACCCGCCTCGGCGCGCAGGATCAGCACCGAATCATTGGGCGAAATATTCCACTGCGCCTGCTGATCGGCCGGGAAGCCGGGCAAGGCCGCGAACGCGGGGTTCCAACGAAACAGGGCAAAACGTCCACACATGGGGCAACACGACTCTGAACGAAAACGGACGCCAGCCTAACAGACCAGGACGTCGGGAAAGCTATCCGGCTCGTCACCGGGCATCGGCAGCGCAGCATTGTACGCGGCGATCAACTCGCGCGCGTATTGCGCCTGATCGTTATCCACCGCCAACCCCAGCAGCCCGAACACCGGCAATTCACCCGCGCCACCCAGCAGATCACGCCCCACCAGATGCGCCTCGACCCCTTCGCTGGCCAGCATGCCTTGCAGCAGCTCGCCTTCCATCAGGTTTTCCGGATCGTAGATGCGCTGCATAGCGACCACCCTTCACTCGTTTTCAGTGTGAACGTCGAGCATCCATTCATGACCATCGGTTTGCAGCGTGAACACGATTGGCCGACAACAGACCGGGCAGTCTTCGATATAGGTCTGATCACCGCTAGACAGATCCAGCACGGCTTCGGCTTCTTCACCACAATAAGGACATTCGTAGCGCTCGGTTTCCAGCATCGCAGTCTCCCAAGTGACTTGTGCGTATAATCGCCGGTCTATTTGCAGGGCCATTTTTGTTTGAGCGTATTTTTCAGACTGTACTCCTGCCGTAATCGATCCAATCCATTACTTACCCTAGCCGTTTCTAACAAGAGAGCATGATGGGCGAATTCGATGCCATCCGACCTTACGACGACAGCGAAGTCCCAGCAGTGCTGGCACGGTTGCTGGGCGACAAGGCGTTTCTAGATATCCTCACCCACTTCCGCTTCCCGCGTTTTGCCGGTGCCTTCGGCTGGATGCTCAAACCACTGATCGCTCATCGGCTTCGCCGCGAGTTCGCCAGCATCCGCTCGGTTGCGACCTTGCAGGACAAGATCGAGTTCTACGTGGACCACACCATCGAGCGTGCCACCGACGGCGTGACCTACACCGGCGTCGAACAATTCAAGTCCGGCAGCGCTTATCTGTTTCTGGCCAACCACCGCGACATCGTGATGGATCCGGCCTTCGTCAACTACGCGATCTATCACGCCGGCCTGCCGACACCGCGCATCGCGATTGGTGACAACCTGCTGCAAAAGCCCTTCGTCAGCGATCTGATGCGCCTGAACAAGAGCTTTATCGTGCACCGCTCCATCAGCGGTCGTCGCGAGAAAATGGCGGCGTATCAATTGCTGTCAGCGTACATCAATCACTCGGTCATCAACGATTGCCAATCGGTCTGGATCGCCCAGGCCGAAGGCCGCGCCAAGGACGGTGACGACCGAACCGAGTCAGCGATCCTCAAAATGTTCCACATGAGCCGCAAGGACGAGCCGTTTGGCGAGGTCATCAAATCGCTGAACCTGACGCCGGTGTCGATCAGCTACGAGTACGACCCGTGCGATCAGGCCAAGGCTCGCGAGCTGTACATCCGTGCCACCACCGGCAGCTACACCAAGGCGCCCGGCGAGGATGATGTGAGCATCGCCAAAGGTATCACGGGCTACAAAGGCCGGGTTCACGTGAACTTCGGGGCACCGGTCGGCGAGCTGTTCGAAGACACCAAGCAACTGGCAATCGAGATGGACCGGCAGATTCTCGGCGGTTACCGGCTGTTCCCGGTGCACTACCTGGCGTACGCCCAATGGAGCGACGCCGACCCGCAACTGCAAGTGCCGAGCGCCGCCAAACTGTTCCCGGCCGAGGAACTGTCCAAGGCCCGGCAAGAGTGGCAAAGCCGTCTCGATGCCTGCCCCGAGGAATATCGGCCATTCCTGGTGCTGCAATACGCCACACCGGTGCGCAATCAGTACCGGGTCAAGGCAGGCTTGTCGCTGTAAGGGTTGGGCTGAATACAAAAAAAAACCGGCGCCATCACTGGCGCCGGGCTTCCTGAATACAACGAACCGTTATTCGCCGAGCATCTGACCGACTGTCGGATCCTTGAACAACCGGGTCAACGCATCGCTCAACACATCACTTACCAGTTTGGTGTTGGTTTCCTGATTCGGCGCCATACCAAAACGCTGATTCAGGGACGCCGCATAACGGCCACTGTAACGACGGTTGGCGTTCTGCACATCAGAGCGGAAAGCCGCGCCAATGGTTGCCTCAGTCACATACATGCCTTCTTTGGGCGACTGATACGTCAGTTCCGCCAGCGTCACCGTCAACTGTGGCGCGTTGTACGCATTCGACGTTGGGGTGAACCCCAGCAAACGCACAGCCGCTTCGGCCTGAGCCTGTAACTTCGGCAAAATTTGTGCGCCTTGTACCGTGACTGCGCTGGTTTCAGGGTACAGGCCACCACGGGTGCCCAAGGTTGGCGACGGTCGGCCATCGACCACCCTCACCACCACCGGCTGACCATGCCCGACCGGCGCCAGCTGAGTCAGGAGCTTAGGCTCCGGGGCTAGTTGTTGCGGGCTGTTGGCGCAGCCAACCAGGGTCAAACTGGTCACAGTGATCAAACCGAACAACAGGCGTTGCAACATGCGCGACTCTCCAGATCCAAATACAAACTGATCAGCAGTATAGCGGTGGGCACACGCTTCAAACCAGCAACCCTGAAGACTTGCTGAAGACTTGCGTAAAGTCTGCGCTCACGGGCGCTCGGACGGGTGGAAATCGAAGACATTCGCCTCAACGGGTTGCATCAGCCGCTGCCTGCCAGTGCCCGCCTGTATCCGCGCACGCCTCACGCACGTTGCAGAGGGTGTAGTCCATCTGACCGACTGGCTAATAAAAGTCATTAAACACGACCATTTCCCTGCGTTTCTTCGTTACAATCTCCCCCCGATTATAAGGACGTCTCCTGATCGGGCCTCGCAGCATCGTCAATGCGCTGGTATTGACAACCCCGCACCGCCCACAGAGAGCCGCCCACACAGATCGAGTGAAGCTGGCGAGCTTGCTGTTTGTCCTGCAAACCACCACTTTTCGCGAATCTGCCAGAGCTGTCGTTACGCTCGGTCACTGAGCTGCTTGCCCGTTTTGCCTGCCCTGTACCCCATGGCGGCAATCCATCCGGGCCCGGTGCCAGGCTGGGACAGCCCTTTTTTGAGGTTCACGTCTTCAAAAGAGCGTGAAAAAACGGGTTTTCACAACTTCACAAGAGTGTGGCGAGCAAATGAATAGTTTTGCGTCTGAACATGCACCATTAGCGTCTACAACAGCCCAACGACACAGGACCGAGCACTCCTCAAGAACTGGAGCCTGAAGCCTGTCCACTACGGATTTGGTTGCACAAACGGACGTATCGACCATAAGTCGAATTGCCTCCCGCGCGCTGAAGTGAGTTCATAGAACCCTGAGCCCGGTCGGTAGCGTCTGTCGAAGTTGCGAAAAATTGCGAAGATTCGGACATGGCGATCCTGGCCATGGGTGACCCGGGGCTCTACAGAGCATGCCCCGTAACTCCTGGCAGCTATGCCGACAATTTGGTGCTGCAGATTTTGGAGACGCGTTAAATGGCGCATAACGAAGCAGTCGACGTAGTACTGGTTGGGGCCGGCATCATGAGTGCCACCCTGGCTGTATTGCTCAAAGAACTCGACCCCGCAATCAAGCTGGAAGTCGTCGAGCTGATGGATTCCGGTGCTGCAGAGAGTTCCAACCCGTGGAACAACGCGGGTACCGGTCACGCTGGCCTGTGTGAGCTGAACTACACGCCACAGGCCGCTGACGGCAGCGTCGACATCAAGAAAGCCGTGCACATCAACACCCAGTTCGAGGTGTCGAAGCAGTTCTGGTCCTACCTGACCCGCAAAGGCACCTTCGGCTCGTCGAAATCCTTCATCAGCCCGGTCCCGCACCTGAGTTACGTCGAGGGTGAAAAAGGCGTGTCGTTCCTCAAGGAACGCTTCAATGTGCTGCATAAGCACCACGCCTTCGCCGACATGGAGTACACCGAAGACAAGGCGAAGATGGCCGAGTGGATGCCACTGATGATGCCGGGCCGTCCGAAAGACCAGGTGCTCGCAGCTACCCGCGTGATCAACGGCACCGACGTCAACTTCGGCGCCCTGACCAATCAGTTGCTCAAGCACCTGACCAGCGCACCCGATGCCCAGGTCAAGTACTGCAAGCGCGTGACCGGTCTCAAGCGTAACGGCAACGGCTGGACCGTCAG
Organism: uncultured Pseudomonas sp.; assembly: GCA_964396695.1. Taxonomy (GTDB): domain Bacteria; phylum Pseudomonadota; class Gammaproteobacteria; order Pseudomonadales; family Pseudomonadaceae; genus Aquipseudomonas. Next base: position 8,203 of record CAYNGZ010000152.1, on the reverse strand, counting down.
CATCAAGGACGTCAACAGCGGCAACACCCGCGAAGTCGATGCCAAATTCGTCTTCCTCGGTGCTGGCGGCGCGGCATTGCCGTTGTTGCAGGCGTCGGGCATCGAAGAAAGCAAAGGTTTCGGCGGCTTCCCGATCAGCGGCCAATGGCTGCGCTGCGACAACCCGGAAGTGGTCAAACACCACCAGGCCAAGGTCTACAGCCAGGCAGCGGTAGGTTCGCCACCGATGTCGGTGCCGCACCTGGACACCCGTGTCGTCGATGGCAAGAAGTCCCTGCTGTTCGGACCTTACGCCGGTTTCACCACCAAGTTCCTCAAGCACGGCTCGTTCATGGACCTGCCGATGTCGGTTCGCACCGGCAATATCGGCCCGATGCTGGCCGTGGCCAAGAACAACATGGACCTGACCAAGTACCTGGTCAGCGAAGTGATGCAGTCGATGGAACAACGCCTGGAGTCGCTGCGCCGCTTCTACCCTGAAGCCAAGGCCGAAGACTGGCGCCTGGAAGTCGCTGGCCAGCGCGTGCAGATCATCAAGAAAGACCCGAAAAAAGGTGGCATCCTGCAGTTCGGTACCGAACTGGTTGCCGCAAAAGACGGTTCCCTTGCAGCACTGCTCGGCGCCTCGCCGGGTGCTTCGGTTACCGTATCGATCATGCTTGAGCTGATCGAAAAATGCTTCCCGAACAAAGCCAAGGGTGAATGGGCGTCCAAGCTGGCGGAAATCTTCCCGGCTCGGGAAAAGGCCCTGGAAACCGACGCAGCGCTGTATCGCAAGATCAACGCGCAGAACAACGTCGCCCTGGAACTGGTTGAAGAAAGCAGCGAGACCCCAAGCTACGCTTGATGCTCGCGCCCCCTTCCCCCAAAAAAGAAAACGCCCCGCTCTCATTGAGAGCGGGGCGTTTTTTTATGGTTTTAAAAGATCGCAGCCTGCGGCAGCTCTTATGGAACAAAAAATAACTTATTGATTTATATATTATTTTTAAGGGCTGGCTTGCCAGCCCTGGCCCATGTTCCTTACGCGACAGCGCGGCCTCGAAGAGGGGGCGGCCCCTCCTACAGGTGATCCGAGCTGAACCCACAGCATAGGTGCTGCTGGCGATTTGACAGATTAAAGCGTATCGATATGTCGATAGTCTGCGTTCAGCCCTTGCGCCAGGGCCTTCGCCCGACCCAATCGAATCGGCCCGCGCTCGATGTCCACCAACAACGCCGGGCAATGGAGCGCGACCTGCGCTGGCGCAGCTTTGAGGCGTCCATCGGTCAACAGCAACACCCGTTGTTGCTCTGCCGGAAAACGCTTTTGCCGCGACGCCAGCCAATGCGCAGCTTCATCCAGCGCAGCGAACAGCGGCGTGCCACCGCCCGCACCCAGTGCGTCGAGCCAGTCGCGCAGGCTGGCGGAGGCTTTCAGCCCTTGAACCTGCCACTTCGGCGCAGCGCCACTAGCGGTCAATAGCGCCAACCGCGCGCGCTGGCGATAGGCATCGTCGAACACTTGCGCCAGCAAGCCTTTGGCATCGCTCAGCGCCTGATGACGACGGGTCGAGGCGGAGGCATCGACAATCACCAGCCACAACTCATGGGGTGAACGACTGCGCAAGTGAAACAGCAGATCTTCGCGCTGACGTGGGCGGCCGTTGAGCAGCGTGCCCGGCCAATTGACCGAGCCGCTGCTGCTGGTTCGACGCTGACCTTGCCTGCCGTTTTTCAGGTGTCCTGCACGGGGTTTGGCATTCGCCCCCGCGTCAGATCGAGGGCGAATGCCTAGGGCTTTTTTGGCCAGCTCGGCACTTCACGACGGGCGCCGGTTGGCAATGTCTGAGCGGGCATTTCACCCCATTGGCCCTGGCCTTCGCCTGGGTTCGGTTGCTGGGCCGCGGACGCGTCGGGCACAGGGGGCTGGTTCGGTGCTGACGGCGGCGTGTCACGACGACGATGGCGCAGGGCGAACTCGGCCACGGCTTCGATATCGTCCTCGCCAATTGCCTCTGCCCCACGCCACGCCGCATGGGCGCGAGCGGCACGCAGCCAGACCAGGTCGGCGCGCAAGCCGTCGACCCCGGCGGCAAAGCAGCGCTCGGTGATCAGTGCCAGCGCCTGATCGTCCAGTGGGATGCTCGCCAGCGCCGCACGGGCGCGTTGACAGCGTTCACGCAATGCCTGTTGCCGAACTTCCCATTCGGCGCAGAAACCGTGGGGGTCACTGTCGAAATCCAGCCGGCGACGGATGATCTGACCGCGCTCAACCGGCGCCGTGTGACCGCAGAGGGCGACGTTCAGACCAAAACGGTCCAGCAGTTGTGGACGCAGTTCGCCCTCTTCCGGGTTCATGGTGCCGATCAGCACAAAACGCGCCGAATGCCGATGGGAAATGCCGTCGCGTTCGATCAGGTTGGTGCCGCTGGCCGCGACGTCGAGCAGCAAATCCACCAGGTGATAGGGCAGCAGGTTCACTTCATCGACATACAACACGCCGCCGTCAGCCTTGGCCAACACGCCCGGAGAAAACTGAGCACGGCCTTCGCCCAGCGCGGCGTCCAGGTCCAGGGTGCCAACCAGCCGCTCTTCCGTCGCGCCCAAGGGCAAGGTGACGAACTGCCCGCTGGCGAGCAAATCCGCCAGGCCACGGGCCAGCGTGGACTTGGCCATGCCACGTGGACCTTCGATCAGCACACCGCCGATTTTCGGGTCGATGGCCGTCAGGCACAGCGCCAGTTTCAGGGCATCGGCGCCGACCACGGCTGAGAGCGGGAAATGCGGGGTGTCGGTCATCTTTTTTGTCTCAGTCGTGGTCGTGGGGTGTGCTTGATTGGTGTGGTGTGTCAATTGAATCGACCCCTCACCCTAGCCCTCTCCCCAGAGGGGCGAGGGGACTTATCGAGGTGTCTGTCAGAAATTCTTCGACCTGTAATTGTGAGTCGAACTCAGGTCCTGAATACAACCGGGATCGGCTCCCTTTCCCCTTCTCCCCCGTGGGGAGAGGGTTGGGGTGAGGGGTGGATCTGAAGTCAGTCACAACCCTGAAACTCTCAAACATCTTCTTCTATATCCAACAACAAATTCTCCAGCGCCTCCCGATAAGCCCCAGGCTCCTGCCACATCCCGCGCTGCTGGGCTTCGAGCAGGCGTTCGGTCATGTCGCGCAAGGCGTGCGGATTATGCTGCCGGACGAATTCGCGGGTCGACGGGTCAAACAGATAAGCATCGGCCAGCAAGGCGTACTGGTGATCGTCGATCAACTGCGTGGTGGCGTCGAAAGCGAACAGGTTATCGACGGTGGCCGCCAGTTCAAACGCGCCTTTGTAGCCGTGCCGCTTGACCCCTTCGATCCACTTCGGGTTGGCCGCCCGGGAACGGATCACCCGGTTGAGTTCTTCCTTGAGTGTGCGGATCTTCGGCAAATCCGGCTGACTGTGGTCGCCATAGTAGCTCGCCGCCGCTTCGCCACTGAGGCTCTCGACGGCCGCGAGCATACCGCCCTGGAACTGGTAATAGTCGTTGGAATCGAGCAAGTCGTGCTCGCGATTGTCCTGGTTTTGCAACACGGCCTGAACCTGGCTCAAGCGCCGGGAGAACTGTTCGCGAGCCGCCGTGCCCTCATCGGAACCGCCGTAAGCGTAGCCGCCCCAGTTCAGGTAGACCTCGGCCAGATCCTCACGGCTCTGCCACAAACGCCCATCGATAGCGCCCTGCACGCCTGCGCCATACGCACCGGGTTTGGCGCCGAAAATTCGCCAGCCGGCCTGGCGTGCGGCGGCCTCTTCGTCCAGACCGGACTGGATCAGCGCTTCGCGTTCAGCGCGGACCTTGGCCGCCACCGGGTTCATATCGTCGGGTTCGTCCAGCGCGGCCACCGCTTGCACGGCCGCATCGAACAGTCGAATCAGGTTGGCGAAAGCATCACGGAAGAACCCGGAGACACGCAAGGTCACGTCCACGCGCGGCCGGTCGAGCAGGCTCAGCGGCAGAATTTCGAAGTCGTCGACCCGCTGACTGCCCGTGGCCCAGACCGGACGCACGCCCATCAGCGCCATCGCCTGGGCGATATCGTCGCCGCCGGTGCGCATGGTCGCCGTGCCCCAGACCGACAAACCCAACTGGCGCAAATGATCGCCGTGGTCTTGCAGGTGCCGCTCAAGAATCAGGTTCGCCGACTGGAAACCAATGCGCCAGGCGGTGGTGGTCGGCAGGTTGCGCACATCCACCGAATAAAAATTGCGCCCGGTGGGCAGCACGTCAAGGCGTCCACGACTCGGCGCACCGCTGGGACCTGCCGGAACAAAGCGACCACTGAGCGCATCCAGCAAGCCGCGCATTTCTGCCGGGCCGCAGGCATCCAGTCGCGGTGCGACCACCTCACGCAAACTGTCGATGATCGCGCTGACGTCACTCCATCCAGACTCACTCAGTAACTCAACATCGGCCTCCAGCGCCTGTTCGATCAACTGCGCGGCAAACAACTCAAGGCGTTCGCGAGTATCACCGACGGTACGCCACGCTTCAGCGCTGACGGTTAGCAGCTCAGCCGGCTTCGGACCTGACCAAGGATCGGACAACACACAATCCAGCGGATCGAACCCAAGTTCGAAGGCCTTGGCCAAGGCCCGCAACAGGCTCGATTGCGCGCCACGACCATCGCCGCGAGGGATGCGCAGCAACGCCAGCAAAGTGTCGATACGCAAACGCCCGCTCGGCGATTCGCCGAACACATGCAGACCGTCGCGAATCTGCGACTCTTTGAGGTCGCACAAATAGGTGTCCAGACGCGGCAACCAGATCGCCGCATCCGCGTCGCTGTCGAGCTTCTCGTCGAGCTGCAACTCACGGTCAATGTGGGTTTCACGCACCAGATTGAGAATGTCGCGCTGCAACTCCCGCGCACGCCGCGGGTCGAGCAACTGGGCTTCGTAATACTCGTCGGCCAACAGTTCCAGATTGCGCAACGGACCGTAGGTTTCGGCGCGGGTCAGCGGCGGCATCAGGTGGTCGATGATCACCGCCTGAGTCCGCCGTTTGGCCTGCGCGCCCTCGCCCGGGTCGTTGACGATAAACGGATAAATGTTCGGCAGCGGCCCGAGCAACGCGTCCGGCCAGCAGCTTTCGGACAGACCAACGCCCTTGCCGGGCAACCATTCGAGGTTGCCGTGCTTGCCGACGTGAATCACCGCGTGGGCGCCGTACGCCTGACGCAACCAGAAATAGAACGCCAGGTAACCGTGGGGTGGCACCAGGTCCGGGTCGTGATAAACCGCACTCGGATCGACCTGATAACCACGCGCCGGCTGAATGCCGACAAAGGTCAGGCCAAACCTGAGCCCCGCGACCATCATTCGTCCGCTGCGAAACATCGGGTCGTTTTCAGGCGTACCCCAACGTTCCAGCACCGCCGCGCGGTTGGCCTCGGGCAGCGCGCTGAACATCGAAAAATAGTCGTCCAGCGCCAGGCTTTGCTGGCACGGACGCAGGTCAATGCTCTCCAGGTCATTGCTGACCCCACCGAGCAATTGCTGAATCAACGCCGTGCCGCTTTCCGGCAAATCGGCGAACGGATAACCTTCCGCGTGCAGCGCCCGCAGAATATTCAGCGCCGCGGCCGGTGTGTCGAGGCCCACGCCATTGCCAATCCGCCCGTCGCGGGTCGGGTAGTTGGCGAGGATCAGCGCAATGCGTTTTTCAGCTTGGGGCACCCGCGCCAGCTCGACCCAGCGCCGCGCCAGTTCGGCGACAAAATCCATGCGCTCGGGTTGTGCTCGATAGCAAACCACGTCGGACTGACTGCGCTCACTGCGCCAGGCCAGGTCCTTGAAGCTGATCGGCCGGCTGATGATCCGCCCATCGAGTTCCGGCAACGCAATGTGCATTGCCAGGTCGCGTGGGCCGAGCCCTTGCTCGCTGGCACGCCAACCGGGTTCGTTGTCCTGGGCGCAGATCGCCTGGATCACCGGAATAGAGCGCCGGAACGGCCGCAAGTGCGGCGCTTCGGGGCTGGATTGGGCAAAACCGGTGGTGTTCAGAATCACCGAGGCCTGCACTTCATCCAGCCAGTCCTCGACCACCGTCAGGCAGCCGGGCTCTTTCAAACTGGCCAGCGCAATCGGCAGCGGATTCAGCCCCGCAGCCTGCAAGCGCTGGCAGAAAACATCGATGAAAGCGGTGTTCGCCGCTTGCAAGTGCGAACGGTAAAACAGCACCGCCGCCACCGGTTGATCCACCTGCCAGTCGGCTTGCCAATCGCCCAGCGTCGCATTGCTTTTGTGTGGGTGGTAAATCGCGGTACGCGGCAGAACCTGCGGTTCGGCCCACGAGTAATCGCGCCCCAGCCAACGACTGGCCAGGCAGCGATACAAATCCAGCGCATTGCCCATGCCGCCCTGACGCAGGAAATGCCAAAGCCGTTCACGGTCTTCGGCTGGCACCGTGCTCAGGTCGCTGAGTTCCGGGTCGGGACGGTCATCGCCCGGTACCAGGATCAGCTGCACGCCACGTTGCGAGAGTTCCACCAGGCGTTCGATGCCATAGCGCCAATAGGCAATCCCGCCGTGCAGCGAGATCAGAATCACCTTGGCGTGGCGCAGCACTTCGTCGACATACAAGTCGACCGAGGCGTGATTCTGCACCTGCATCGGGTTGGCCAGACGCAGGCTCGGGTAGTCCTTGGGCAACTGCTGCGCCGCTTCGGCGAGCAGCGCCAGGCTGGAGTCGCCGCTGCACAGAATCACCAGCTCGGCGGGGGTTTGGCCAAGGTCGGCAATGTTGTCATCCGAGACGAAACCGCCGGGCTGGGTCCTGAGCAGGTGCATGGATTAAACGCTGAGCGCGGCGCGCAATTGCGCTTCGAGCAAGGCAGCGTCCAGTTGCTGACCAATCAGCACCAGACGTGTGGTACGCGCTTCGTCTGCGGCCCATTGACGGTCGAAGTGCCTGTCGAAACGCGTGCCCACGCCCTGGATCAGCAGGCGCATCGGCTTGTTCGGGATCGCGGCGAAACCCTTGACCCGCAGGATGCCGTGCTGGACCACCAATTGGGTCAGGGCGTCGAGCAACAGGCTTTCGTCGGCTTGCGGCAGTTCAATAGAGATCGAGTCGAAGGCATCGTGATCATGATCATCGTGGTCGTCGCCATCGTGGTGATGGTCGTGGTGACTGTGACGGCTGTCGATGTGTTCTTCAGAGCCGGCGCCCAGGCCGATCAACACGTCCAGCGGCAGGCGACCACTGCTGGCTTCGATGATTTTCACCGCGGGTGGCAGTTCTTCGGCGACTTCCAGGCGCACTTTGGCCAAATCCGCAGGGCTGATCAGGTCGGTCTTGTTGAGGATCACCAGGTCGGCGCTGGCCAGTTGATCGGCGAACAGCTCGTGCAGCGGCGATTCGTGATCCAGGTTCGGGTCGAGTTTACGCTGGGCGTCGACCTGATCCGGGAACGCGGCAAAGGTGCCAGCGACCACGGCCGGGCTGTCGACCACGGTGATCACCGCGTCCACGGTGCAGGCGCTGCGGATTTCCGGCCACTGGAAGGCTTGCACCAGCGGCTTTGGCAGGGCCAGGCCGGAGGTTTCGATGAGGATGTGGCCCAGATCACCGCGACGGGCGACCAGTTCGCGCATCACCGGGAAGAATTCTTCCTGAACGGTGCAGCACAGGCAGCCGTTGGCCAGCTCATAGACGCGGCCGTTGGCTTCTTCTTCCGTGCAGCCGATGGAACATTGCTTGAGGATTTCGCCGTCGATGCCCAGCTCGCCGAACTCGTTGACAATCACCGCGATGCGCCGGCCCTGGGCGTTATCGAGCATGTGTCGCAGCAAGGTGGTTTTGCCCGAACCGAGGAAACCGGTAACGATGGTGACGGGAAGTTTGGCCAGTGTTTTCATCGGATGCCCTTTGGCAAGGTGGCGGGCATACGGGACGACAACCGGCGGCGCTTGAGCGCGCGCAGCGGATAGAGTTCGCCACCGGATCACCCCGCCCGGTTGTAGTGAGAAACTGTATCGAGGCAGGTCTCCTGGCTGACGGTGGGCCGGTCTTTCGACTGGCGGTTCCTGCACCTTCCCGCGCCTGAAAACAAAAGAGCGCAGTGGCATGGCAGAAACAAAACCGTTCACAGTTGCGGGGGCAGCCGCGGCATCGACCGCGTTCCCTTCTTAGCTTCGGCGCACGCACCGAAGAACCTCGAAAGCGCAAGGCTACGCACCGCATC
>CAYNGZ010000151.1:0-13151 GCA_964396695.1 uncultured Pseudomonas sp. | reverse complement strand
CCAACCACTTCACCCATTAATCAGTATTGCAAAAACGGGGGTGACCATAGATTTTCGTTATTCAGGGCTAGACGCTCTGAAACTCAGGTGTTACATTCGGCTCCGCACTGGTTTCTCCCGTGCCCCCTGCAAGCCGTCGCCGACGCTCTCCTTTTCGAATAAGTACGCGATCCTGTCGCCTTCTCTGCGGCGCGGCCTCATTAAGCCAAAAGCTTAATTTCCCCCCTCCATAAATGATTACGTCATTCCTATATGAATCTGACTGAACTCAAGCAAAAGCCGATTACCGAACTGCTCGAATTGGCCGAACAGATGGGCATAGAAAATATGGCCCGTTCGCGCAAGCAGGACGTGATTTTCTCCTTGCTGAAAAAGCACGCGAAAAGCGGCGAGGAAATCTCCGGTGATGGCGTGCTGGAGATCCTCCAGGACGGCTTCGGCTTCCTGCGCTCCTCGGACGCTTCCTACCTGGCCGGCCCGGACGACATCTACGTCTCGCCGAGCCAGATCCGTCGCTTCAACTTGCGCACCGGTGACACCATCGTTGGCAAGATCCGCCCTCCGAAAGAAGGCGAGCGTTACTTCGCACTGCTCAAGGTTGACACGATCAACTACGATCGTCCCGAGAACGCGAAAAACAAGATTCTGTTTGAAAACCTGACGCCGCTGTTCCCGACCGTGCGCATGAAGATGGAAGCCGGCAACGGCTCCACCGAAGACCTGACCGGTCGTGTCATCGACCTGTGCGCCCCGATCGGTAAAGGCCAGCGCGGTCTGATCGTTGCTCCGCCGAAAGCGGGCAAGACCATCATGCTGCAGAACATCGCGTCGAACATCACCCGCAACAACCCTGAAGTTCATCTGATCGTTCTGCTGATCGACGAGCGTCCTGAAGAAGTGACCGAAATGCAGCGCACCGTGCGCGGCGAAGTGGTTGCCTCGACGTTCGACGAGCCGCCGACCCGCCACGTGCAGGTTGCCGAAATGGTCATCGAGAAGGCCAAGCGCCTGGTTGAGCACAAGAAAGACGTGGTCATCCTGCTCGACTCCATCACCCGTCTGGCGCGTGCCTACAACACCGTGATCCCGAGTTCCGGCAAGGTCCTCACCGGTGGTGTCGATGCCCACGCCCTGGAGAAACCGAAGCGTTTCTTCGGTGCTGCACGGAACATCGAAGAAGGCGGTTCGTTGACCATCATCGCGACTGCGCTGGTTGAAACCGGCTCGAAGATGGACGAAGTGATTTACGAAGAGTTCAAAGGCACCGGCAACATGGAACTGCCTCTGGATCGCAAGATCGCTGAAAAACGCGTCTTCCCGGCGATCAACATCAACCGCTCCGGCACCCGCCGCGAAGAGTTGCTGACCGCCGACGACGAGTTGCAGCGCATGTGGATCCTGCGCAAGCTCCTGCATCCTATGGATGAAGTCGCTGCCATCGAGTTCCTGGTCGACAAGCTGAAACAGACCAAGACCAACGATGAGTTCTTCCTGTCGATGAAACGCAAGTAAATCGCGGAAGACCGAGGCGCCCTGTATGGCTGCCTCTGTTAGTCAATTTCGGCGCCGGAAGCTCATATCCTGCGTTGCTGTTCCTCGCCATAGCGGGCTATGACTCGTCACAGCGCCTTGGCTCTGAGCTTCCGGCATCCGAATTTGATCTAACGAGACAGCCACACAGGGCACGAAAGCCGGGGAAACCCGGCTTTTTGCTATCTGATTATTGAAGATCCGGCAGTTCACTGTTCTGAACGGTCGGGTTCGGCGCTAAACTGCCAGCCCCGAACGCCATGGCCAACACGAGGCTTTTGCATGCAGTATCGCGACTTGCGCGACTTTATCAGCGTCCTGGAACAGCGCGGCGAACTCAAGCGCATCCAGCTTCCGGTGTCACCCGTGCTGGAAATGACCGAGGTTTGCGATCGCACCTTGCGGGCCAAGGGCCCGGCGCTGCTGTTCGAAAACCCGACCGGTTATGACATCCCCGTGCTGGGTAACCTGTTCGGTACGCCTGAGCGCGTGGCGCTGGGCATGGGCGCCGAAGCGGTCAGCGAACTGCGCGAGATCGGCAAGCTGCTGGCTTTCCTCAAGGAACCGGAGCCGCCAAAGGGTCTGAAAGACGCCTGGTCCAAGCTGCCGATTTTTCGCAAGATCATCGCCATGGCGCCGAAAGTCGTCAAAGACGCGATTTGCCAGGAAGTGGTTGTCGAAGGCGATGACGTCGATCTGGCAATGCTGCCGGTGCAGACCTGCTGGCCCGGCGACGTCGGGCCGCTGATCACCTGGGGCCTGACGGTCACCAAAGGTCCGAACAAGGATCGCCAGAACCTCGGCATCTATCGTCAGCAGGTGATTGGCCGCAACAAAGTCATCATGCGCTGGTTGAGCCACCGTGGCGGCGCGCTGGACTATCGCGAGTGGTGCGAGAAGCATCCTGGCCAGCCGTTCCCGGTATCCGTGGCGCTGGGCGCCGATCCTGCAACCATTCTGGGAGCCGTTACGCCGGTGCCGGACAGCCTGTCCGAGTACGCCTTCGCCGGCCTCCTGCGCGGTCACCGCACTGAGCTGGTGAAGTGCCGTGGCAACGACCTGCAAGTGCCGGCCACCGCCGAGATCATCCTCGAGGGTGTGATTCATCCAGGCGAAATGGCTGACGAAGGGCCTTACGGCGACCACACCGGCTATTACAACGAAGTCGACAGCTTCCCGGTGTTCACCGTCGAACGTATCACCCACCGCATCAAGCCGATCTACCACAGCACCTACACCGGCCGTCCACCGGATGAACCGGCGATCCTGGGTGTGGCGTTGAACGAAGTGTTCGTGCCGATCCTGCAAAAGCAGTTCCCGGAGATCACCGACTTCTACCTGCCGCCCGAAGGCTGCTCGTACCGCATGGCCGTTGTGACCATGAAGAAGCAGTATCCCGGCCACGCCAAGCGGGTAATGCTCGGTGTCTGGTCGTTTTTGCGACAGTTCATGTACACCAAGTTCGTTATCGTCACTGACGACGATATCAACGCCCGCGACTGGAACGACGTGATCTGGGCCATTACCACGCGCATGGACCCCAAGCGCGACACGGTGATGATCGATAACACGCCGATCGACTACCTCGACTTCGCCTCGCCGGTTTCCGGCCTGGGTTCGAAGATGGGGCTCGATGCCACGCATAAATGGCCCGGTGAAACCACCCGCGAGTGGGGCCGGGTAATCGTCAAGGATGAGGCGGTGACACGCCGGATCGATGCCATCTGGAATCAGTTAGGAATAGATTGATGCGTGTAACCTTGCAGCCGTCCGGAGCAGTGCTTGAGATACTGCCCGGCGAGCGGATTCTCGATGGGGCGCGGCGCCTGGGCTATGAGTGCCCGCAAAGCTGCCGTAATGGCAACTGCCACGTGTGCGCGGCGTTGCTGGTCGAAGGTCGGGTCGAGCAGTCAGGCGATGTGCGCGACCACGGCGAGTTCTACACTTGCATAGCAGAGCCGCTGGAAGACTGCATCGTATTGTGGGATGGCGTCCTTGCGCTGGGAGAGCTGCCGGTGCGCAGTGTGTCGTGTCAGGTCACTGAATGCGTAGACGTCGGCGGCGATACCTGGCGGATTCGACTGCGCACACCGGCCGGCAAACCGCCGCGCTATCACGCCGGGCAGTACCTGATGATCGAACGTGAGAATGGCGAAAAGTCTGCCTTCTCGCTGGCCTCGGCACCGCATTCAGGGCGAGATCTGGAAATCCATGTGCTGGCGCGCGAAGCCAGTGCACTCAGCCTGATCGAGCAGTTGCAGCGCAATCGCATGGTGCGGATCGAAATGCCATTCGGCGATACGCATCTGGCCGAGTTGCCTGACTGCCCGCTGGTGTTGATGGCCGCGGGTACCGGCATGGGGCAGATCCACAGCCTGATCGAGCATTGCCGGGCCAAGGGTTTCAAGCATCCGGTGCATTTGTACTGGGGCGTGCGGCGACCGGAAGACTTCTATCAGATCGAACATTGGGACGAGTGGCTGAAGTTGCCCAACCTGTTCCTGCACAAGGTCGTCAGTGATCTGTGCGGTTGGGAAGGGCGCTGCGGCATGTTGCACGAGGCGGTTTGCGAGGATTTCCCCGATCTGAAATCCCTGCATGTGTACGCCAGCGGTTCGCCGGCGATGGTTTACGGCACCCTGGACGCCTTGGTCAGCGCGGGGATGGATGCGCACCAGATGCGCGCGGACGTTTTCGCTTACGCGCCCCGGCCTCAAGCCAGTTAGAAACTCACGCCGGTGGTGATCATCGCTGCGTTAAAGCCGAGCAGAACCAGCTCGGCGCCCACCGGACCGTAATGAGCGCCCAATGATGGAATGATCACGGGCGCTACTCCAAAGTGGTTGAGCGGAATTTTGTCCTTGTACTCGCCGCTGTAACCCTGGAGTAACCCACCGGTGAGTTTTATATACACCGGATAGTCGGCGCTCTCGTAACGCTTCCCCGCATAGGCGTAATACGCGCGTTGACTGAACGAGTTACGAAAAGTCGCTGCACCAAACAACCAGCCAGACGCTTGATCGCGTTCAAGGCCGATCAGGTCCTGATTGTTGTTGTGATCAGGGTCGGGTGAATAGTGTTTGGTATAGACGCTGGTTTGCAGGTACCAGGAACCCTGGTCCTTTTGAGTCGGGTTTTCTGCTGCCAGCGCCGGGGTAGCCAGCGCCAGTAACAGCAGACCGTTAATCCGTAGCTTTTTCATTTTGCGACCTCTATTGGGCAATTCGGCTTACGCCTGTGGAGGCTGCTATACGCCTGCGTTCAAAGAAAGGGCGGCAGGGTATCAGACGAATACGTCAGAAAGATCTTATTGAGTGGCTGTTGATTCTGAACCGACGCAAGGTTTATGCATATTTCATTCGGGTATTTAAGGTATTTCAGAAAGAGTATTAGGCTATATATCAGGCGCTTTCATGGGCGGAGTCCTTGATATAGAAGGGTCATACGTCCTTTAGCACTTTTCGTTTTACGTTTACTGCTATATGTTCTATTACGTTAATCCTGCTTACATCTTGTAATACTGTAAGGCCGAACATCACTCGTCATGACCTCCATCGAATCTGCTTGTTTGAATCCGGCTTACCCTCCTCGGCTCGATCTGGGCGCGCAGCTGACTCGCGAACAGTTGCTCAGCTCGATGCAGGCCACCATGGCCCGGCACAAGGGTGGGCCCGTCTGGTTATTCGCTTACGGTTCATTGATCTGGCGCCCGGAGTGCACGGCGGTCGAGCGGGTGCGCGGGCGTGTGCATGGTTACCATCGCGGCTTGTACCTGTGGTCCCACGAACACCGGGGGACGCCGGAAATGCCGGGACTGGTATTGGGTCTGGATCGAGGCGGTTCGTGCAGCGGCTTTGCCTACCGGTTACCCGAGGAGCAATTGGAAGCATCGCTGTACGCGCTTTGGCAGCGTGAAATGCCGGTGCCGTCTTATCGTCCACACTGGCTCAACTGCCGACTGGAAGACGGAAGCAAGGTTCAGGCATTGGGGTTTGTGCTGGAGCGGCACCTGCCCAGCTATGCCGGCAACTTGCCGGACCATGTGCTGAGCCAGGTGTTTGAAAGCGCTTGCGGGCGTTACGGTACCACTCGCGATTATGTCGAGCAGACCGTACACGCCCTGCGTAGCCACGCCATGCCAGACCGGAATCTGGAGGCGCGGCTCAAACGCTGCAAGGCTTAAGCGAGCGCTTCACGACCCTGACTGGCGACTTGTCTGTGCCGCAAGGTCGGTGCCAGGCAGGCCATCGCCAACAGGCACGCACCGACCAGTAACACGAAACCGCCATCCCAGCCGAAGTGGTCCACGGTGTAGCCCACTGCTGCACTGGCCGCAACCGACCCGCCCAGATAACCGAACAGACCGGTGAAACCTGCGGCAGTGCCGGCGGCTTTCTTCGGCGCCAGTTCCAGCGCTTGCAGACCGATCAGCATCACCGGGCCATAGATCAGGAAGCCGATGGAGAACCGCGCGATCATGTCGATGGTCGGGTTGCCGGCCGGGTTCAACCAGTCAACCAGGGTCGCCACGGTCCCCAATGCCATGAACACCATGCCGGTCAGGCCACGGTTGCCCCGGAAGATCTTGTCCGACATCCAGCCGCACAGCAGCGTGCCCGGGATGCCAGCCCACTCGTAGAAGAAGTACGCCCACGAGGTTTTATCCACGTCGAAGTGTTTGGCTTCCTTCAGGTAGGTCGGCGCCCAGTCCAGTACGCCGTAGCGCAGCAGGTAGACGAAGACGTTGGCCATGGCGATGTACCAGAGCATTTTGTTGCGCAGCACATATTTGACGAAGATTTCCTTGGCGCTGAATTCGTCTTCGTGGCTGGCATCGTAACCTTCCGGGTAATCGTTCTTGTACTTCTCGATGGGCGGCAGGCCTACCGATTGCGGGGTGTCGCGCATTACCATGAACGCAAACACCGCCACCAGCATGGCGACGGCTGCCGGGACGTAGAACGCCGCGTGCCAGTCGTTGAACAGCCCCATGCCGAGCAGGAACAACGGGCCGATCAGGCCACCGCCGACGTTATGCGCGACGTTCCAGACCGACACTACGCCACCGCGCTCCTTCTGCGACCACCAGTGCACCATGGTCCGGCCACTCGGTGGCCAGCCCATGCCCTGGGCCCAGCCGTTGATGAACAGCAGGATGAACATCATGGTCACGCTGGACGTTGCCCAAGGGGCGAAGCCGAAAATGAACATGACCCCGGCCGATACCAGCAAACCGAAGGGCAGGAAGTAACGCGGGTTGGAACGGTCGGACACCAGGCCCATCAAAAACTTCGATAAACCATAGGCGATCGCGATCGCCGACATCGCCAGGCCCAACTGGCCACGGGTGTAGCCTTCGTCTATCAGGTACGGCATGGCCAAGGAGAAGTTCTTGCGCAGCAGGTAATAACCCGCGTAGCCAAAGAAAATCCCGGCGAAGATTTGCCAGCGCAAGCGCCGGTAGGTGCTGTCTACGTGTTCTTCAGGCAATGGAGCCTGATGGGCGGCAGGACGAAAGAAAGCAAACATTCAAGAGCTCCAGATTTCTTGTTTTGACTGCGGATGCGAATGTTACAGTTTCGTTACCGAAAATAGCACCGCTTCTCATCTGTCAAACAGGAGCAAGTGAACAAAGTCGCACGTTCTTTTATGAACATGTCGCTTGAGTGTAAGGGAGGGGAGGCGCGGGAGTGGTTTTGTGCACCAGACCGGGAGGGGTCTGGTGCAAGGAAGGGGACGATCCCGATAATCAGCTGCCATCGCCGGGCAACAGATGCTCCTGGATCTTCTGGCTATGGGATTGGACCAATTGCCCTTGGTCATCGAAGCGCAACACGATCAGCCAGTCATAGACGTCCTCTGGCCAGGACTTCTGCCCGGTCAACGCCTGGCCATCGCCGCCGAAGGCTTCGATCAGATTGTCGATATGCCCGTGATGCCAGGCGATCAAGACGACCGGGGCCTGATTCTTCTTGCCCAGCGATTTGACCAGTTTGTCGACTTCCTCATCGGCATAGGGTTGCTCGATCGGAATGTTCAGGCGTTGCGACAGCGGTGTCAGGGTCAGCCGTGGTCGTGCACTGGACTTACTGTCGCTGGTGGCGATCAGTCGTTGCGGTATCAGGCTTTTACCGCCCAGTTGCAGCGGGTCGAAATAGTGCGCATAAGCCTCGGCGCGCTGCTCGCCACGCGGGCTCAGCCCGGTGCCTCGATCGGGCTTTTCCGCGTGCCGGACGATCAGCACGGTGACATTTTGCAGGCCCTGGGTCTCTTTGCCAGTCTGATTGGCCGGCGTCTGCGTTGACATCACCAAGGCCGGCAAGACAGCCAGGCCCCATAACAATTTGCTCAGCATCATGCTCAACCTCCGTCCTGTGATGGGTAAACAGACTCGAAGCGTAGCAGGGAGTCTTGTTCACCGTACCTGCACCACCACCTTTCCAACGGCTTTGCGCTGGCCCAGATCATTGATGGCGTTGGCGGCCTGGGCCAATGGGTAAACCTGCGACACCAGAGGCTTGAGCTTGCCTTCGGCAAACCAGCCAAACAGTTGCTGGAAGTTCGCGGCATTGTCGTGGGGCTGGCGCTGGGCGAAGGAGCCCCAGAACACGCCCAGCACGGCGGCCCCCTTGAGCAGGACGAGGTTCACCGGCAGTTCCGGGATGCGTCCGCTGGCAAAGCCGACCACCAGCAGGCGACCGTTCCAGGCAATGGCGCGGATGGCCTGGTCGAACAGGTCGCCACCCACCGGATCGTAGATCACGTCGGCACCGTTGCCGTCGGTCAGGCGTTTGATTTCGTCCTTGAGGTGGGTTTCGCTGTAGTTGATCAGCTCATCGGCGCCGGCAGCCTTGGCCACCGCGAGTTTCTCGGCGCTGCTGGCGGCGGCGATGACCCGGGCGCCCATGGCTTTACCGATTTCCACGGCGGCCAGGCCTACACCACCGGAAGCACCGAGTACCAACAAGGTTTCCCCCGGTTGCAGGTTGCCGCGCTGTTTCAGGGCGTGCATCGAGGTGCCGTAGGTCATGTTGAAGGCGGCGGCGGTGTTGAAGTCCATGGCGGGCGGCATGGGCAGCACGTTGTAACCCGGCACCGCGACTTGCTCGGCAAAGCTGCCCCAGCCGGTCAGCGCCATGACCCGGTCACCGACCTTGAGGTGGCTGACCTTTTCGCCCACCGCGCTCACCACGCCAGCGGCTTCACCGCCGGGTGAAAACGGGAAGGGTGGCTTGAACTGGTATTTGCCCTCGATGATCAGCGTGTCCGGGAAGTTCACCCCGGCCGCATGCACGTCCAGCAGGATTTCGTTCTTCTTGGCGACAGGACTGGCGACGTCTTCCAGCACCAGCGATTCGGCAGGGCCGAAGGCTTTGCACAGCACGGCTTTCATCAGGGCTATTCCTTTGGGAGTGATGGCCGATAAGTGTAGGTGTGTAAGTCAACGGGTCAACGAGCATTCCCGGCCCTGATAGTCAGCCATAAGCTTTGTGCTTGGGCTGCGGGTCGTTATGCTAGGCCGCAAACCGGATAAGGAGCGAAGTGTGAAAGCGTGGATCATGTTGATGCTGGCCCTGTCTCTGCCTGTGGCAGCGATGGCCGAAGAAGCCAAAGAAGGCGAAGCGCCGAAAGTCAGCTATATCAGCCTGACCCCGCCGTTCGTGGGTAACTACGGCCTGGATGGCACCCCGAAACTCAAGGTCTACAAGGCTGACGTCGCGTTGCGAGTAACCGGTGACGAAGCGGTCAAGGCCGTGAAGGCCAACGAGCCGTTGATCCGCAATCAGCTGGTGGCACTGTTCGCTCAGCAAACCACTGAAACCATGAACAACGTCGAAGCGAAAGAAAAGTTGCGCCAGGAAGCCTTGAAGCAGACCCAGCAAGTGATGAATGACGAAACCGGCAAACCGGTGGTTGACGATCTGTTGTTCAACAACCTGATCATTCAATAAGCCTTTTGACGTCGGATCGATCGTCAAGATCGCAGCCTGCGGCAGCTCCTACGGGGGAATACATGATCGTAGGAGGGGCCGCCCCCTTTTCGAGGCCGCGCTGTCGCGTAAGGAACATGGGCCAGGGCTGGCAAGCCAGCCCTTAAAAATAATATATAAATCAATAAGTTATTTTTTGTTCCATAAGAGCTGCCGCAGGCTGCGATCTTTTGGCAGGCTTAACGCAATGCCAACACCACCGCCCACTGCTCGGCCGTCACCGGCATCACCGACAGTCGGGAGCCTTTTTGCACCAGCGGCATCTCTGCCAGCGCCGTCTGCTGTTTCAGGTAGTCCAGCTTCAACACCCTGGGAAACGTTTCAACGTGGCCCACGTTGATCGCGCTCCAGGCATTTTTCTCGGGCGTGGCCTTCGGGTCGAAATAAACGCTCTCAGGCTCCAGCGCCGTCGGGTCCGGATACGCCGCTTCGATGATTCGCCCGATCCCCGCGATACCCGGCTCAGGGCAGCTGGAGTGATAAAAGAAAAACTCGTCGCCGACCGCCATGGCCCGCAGAAAGTTGCGTGCCTGATAGTTGCGAACGCCATCCCAGCGGGCTTCGCCGAGTTTCTCAAGGCCTTTGATCGAGAGCTCGTCGGGCTCGGATTTCATAAGCCAATAGGCCATCTTTTTTGCTCCGAAAGCGGTGGTCGGGAACGTCGTCCGGCGATTTTATGACAAACCGACGGTCGGTTGACGCCAGCGTTTGCGTGTCGCTTCACGTTACCGCAAAATGCCGGACTTTTAAGCGAGACGCGGCAAGCACGGCCTATTTCGGCGACCGTTGCTGTCATCGTGTGCGACATGCCTTGAGGGGGGGCAATCGATGAGACGCAAACCGGATCTACTGTGGATTTTAGTGATTGTGTTCGGCCTGGGTGTCGTCACCACGGGGTATGCGCAAAGCCTGTGGGCGAACAAGACCGATGCACCGATCGACGTCGCGCAACAGCAACAACCCCTGAAGTCGCACAAGCGTTAAAACGGCTGCAAGCAACGCCACTGAAAGCAGTGGCGTCCGAGGCTAGTCTGCGAAATACCACTTCCTGTCAGTCACCGTTCCTTGCAGCGGTACATCCCAGCTCGCTTGAGCCAGTTTTTCGACTTTCTGACATTCATGGGCCAGGCCCAGCAGCGTCGGCTTGCGCCAGTTTTTGCGGCGCGCCAGATAGGCCAGGCTGCGATCGTAGAAACCGCCCCCCATCCCCAGGCGTCCGCCGTGTTCGTCAAAGCCGACCAGCGGTAACAGCACCAGATCCAGTGCCCAGACCTTGCGTTGCTTGGTCAGGTTGGTCCGTGGTTCGAGAATGCGAAAGCGGTTGGGCCGCAGCTTTTCGCCGGGTCGAATGCGCTGGAAGACCATCTTGGTCCGCGGCCAGGCGCTGAGTACCGGCAGATAGGTCGCCTTGCCCCGGCGTTGAGCGGCGCGCAGCAGCGGGCGCGGGTCGATTTCACCGTCGGTGGGCAGGTACAGGGAAATGTGTCTGGCACGGCGAAACAGCGGATGTTGCGCCAGTTGCCGATACAGCCCGCGGGCGGCCTGGCGTTGTTCGCAGCACGAGAGTGCGCGACGGGCCTTGCGCAGCATGCGTCGAAGTTGCGGGCGGGAAAGCGGCGCAGGTTCGGTCATCGTCATGGGCTGTTCGAGTGTCGAGGGCACCCGATTGGCGACCTCGTAAAAAGCCGATGCCAGCAAAAACCGGCATCGGCTTGAATAAGGCTCCCCGGATGAACCGCTGTCGACTTAGCCCTTGAACCCGAAAGTTCAAGGTGGAAGATGCAGTAGGCTTTAAGGCTTTCCGTCTAGCGGACATGCACACCAGCCCAACGTGCAACCTCCAGGGTAGTGCAAATCGGCTCAGGGACATCGCCAACTGGCAAGCACCCCAGGGAGTGGCGCGAGTATACCGCAACCACCCTCGGGAATCAGCCTTTGCTGACATCCGTATCGGAGGCGAGCGCCAGATCCACTCGATCAAGCAGATCACGCACCTGCTCGCGGGTCGAGCCGCTGGCCTGCACATCGGGACGTTCCCGGGTGTGCAGCAGATCGTGGGTGATGTTCAGCGCGGCCATCACGGCGATGCGATCGGCACCGATGACTTTGCCGCTGCTGCGGATCTCGCGCATTTTGCCGTCCAGGTAACGGGCGGCGCTCACCAGGTTGCTGCGTTCTTCCTGGGGGCAAATGATCGAATACTCTTTATCGAGGATCTGCACGGTAACGCTATTGCTTGAACTCATGAGTCTTGCTCCAGGGCCTTGAGGCGCGAAATCATCGATTCGACCTTACGCCGGGCGATTTCGTTTTTTTCAATGAGGTGAGCGCGTTCCTCGCGCCAGGTCTTTTCCTGAGCTAATAAGAGTCCGTTCTGGCTCTTAAGTTGCTCGACTCGGGTAATCAGCAGCTCGAGTCTGGCCATCAGCGCTTGCAAGTCGGTGTCTTCCATACGTGTTCCACGGGATTTGTCTGATGGGTGGTAACTGGCGGACAGCCTTTAATAGTCTTGGCGAGTCTGTCGATGTAGGATACAAGGCCTTCATTCTAGACATAGCGCCGCTTGGCGCCTAGCTGCCCATGACCACTCAGAATTCCCCGTATAACGCCTTCGCCACCCTGCTGAGCTCCAGCGGCCATCCCGTCTCGCCTGCCGAACTGCACGGCCTGTTGCTCGGCCGCAGTTGCGCCGGGGCCGGTTTTGAGGTCGACGGCTGGCTGGTCGATGCCGCCGAACTGCTCGAAGGCGAGCCCCAGGACAACGTCCGCAACGCCCTGATCGGCCTGCAAGAGATGGTCAAGGGCGAGCTGACCAGCGACGACATGACCGTCGTTCTGCTGTTGCCGACCGACGATGCGCCGCTGACCGAACGTGCCGCTGCACTGGGCCAGTGGTGCCAGGGCTTCCTCAGCGGTTTCGGCCTGAACTGCCGTGACAGCAGCATGCTGAGCGCCGAGGCCACCGAAGTTTTGCAAGACCTGGCGGCCATCGCCCAGGTCCAGGATGCACTGGAAGAGTCCGACGACGGCGAAAGCGACTACATGGAAGTCATGGAGTACCTGCGGGTCGCTCCATTGCTGCTCTTCACCGAGAACAACAAAGCCGCCGCACCGGCCGCCAAGCCTTCTCTGCACTGATCGTCTGTAAGGGACTGCCATCTGCCCATGATTCATATCCCGAAATCGGAATACACCCGTCGCCGCAAGGCGTTGATGGCGCAGATGGAACCCAACAGCATCGCAATCCTGCCGGCCGCCGCCGTGGCGATCCGCAATCGCGACGTCGAGCACGTTTACCGGCAGGACAGCGACTTTCAGTACCTCAGCGGTTTTCCCGAGCCAGGCGCGGTCATCGTGCTGGTGCCCGGTCGAGAGCATGGCGAATACATTCTGTTTTGCCGTGAACGCAACGCCGAACGCGAAATGTGGGACGGTCTGCGTGCCGGGCAGGAAGGCGCGATCCGCGATTTTGGTGCCGACGACGCATTCCCAATCACCGACATCGACGACATCCTGCCCGGCCTGATCGAAGGCCGCGACCGGGTGTATTCGGCCATGGGCAGCAATCCGGAGTTCGACCGGCACCTGATGGACTGGATCAACGTGATCCGTTCCAAGGCGCACCTGGGT
>CAYNGZ010000150.1:0-13233 GCA_964396695.1 uncultured Pseudomonas sp. | reverse complement strand
GTTTCGACTGCGCCGGAAGTGGGGCGAATTATAGGCCTCCAGAATCTGCCGTCAAGGGTTAATTACGCTTTTGTTGCAGAAGGTGCTTTTCTGGCCATGAACCGAGGGATTCGACGCATGACAGATGGTGCTCGCAATACTAATAGCAGCGCACCTATAGATGCATAGATCACCCACTCTTTCAGATCCGCTCGAACTATCCAGAGCATATGCAGCAATCCAAGAACAAGGATCACATAGACCAAGCGATGCAACTTCTTCCAGCGGACACCGAGACGTCGCTGGCTATAACGATTGGACGTTACCGCCAGCGCCAGCAAACAAAGGAATCCCAGACTGCCAATAATAATGTACGGCCGCTTGCTCAGTTCCACACCCAACTGAGACCAATCAAGACCAAGGATAAAGACCAGATAAGCACTCAGATGCAGAACAACATAAGCAAAGCACCACAATCCAAGCTGCCGCCGAACAGCAATCCACCCAGCCCATCCTGTCAGTCTCTGCATAGGCGTCATACCCAAGGTAATCAATAGCAGGACCAACGCCCCCAGCCCTAATCGATCGACCAGCACTTTTCCCGGATCCGGCCCCAAGGCAAAACTCCAGGCCTCATACAACCAGAGCAACGGCCATACCGCCGCGGCCATAAAGACGCCAATGCGCCACGCCGGAAAACGCATCAGTAGTTCTTCCTCAAGTCGAGACCCGTATAGAGAGAAGCAACTTCGTCCGAGTAACCATTGAACATCTGTGTATCACGCACATTAGGCTTGAATAACCCGCTCGGCAGGCGCCGCTCCCTGGCCTGAGTCCAGCGCGGGTGATCAACCGTCGGATTCACGTTTGCGTAAAAACCATACTCATCGGACGCAATGCTCTGCCAGGTGGTTTTCGGCTGCTCGCTGACCAGACTGATACGCACGATGGATTTGACGCTCTTGAACCCGTACTTCCACGGCACCACCAAACGCAAAGGCGCGCCATTCTGATTGGGCAGTTCGCGCCCATACATACCGACGGCGAGAATCGCCAACGGATTCATCGCCTCATCCAGACGCAGTCCTTCTACATAAGGCCAGTCGATCAAGGCAAAACCGGAGCGCTGCCCCGGCATGGTCTTGGGGTCCTGCAAGGTTTCAAAACGAATGTACTTTGCCTTGGAGGTCGGCTCGACCTGGTTGAGTAGTGCCGAGACGGGAAAACCGATCCAGGGAATCACCATCGACCAGGCTTCTACACAGCGCAGACGATAGATACGCTCCTCCAACTGATACGGCTTCATGAAGTCCTCCAGCGCATAACGCCCTGGCTTGTTCACCTCGCCATCGACCACCACAGACCACGGCTCGGTTTTCAGTGCGCCAGCATTCTGCGCGGGATCACCCTTGTCGGTACCGAACTCATAGAAATTGTTGTAGTGAGTCGCATCCTTGAACGGCGTGATCGCCTCATCCTTGGCGGTGACCGCCCCCCACTGGGTGGCGGGATGCTTTTCGGAAAACCAGGAAGGCGCCTTGCCCGGATCGACACCAGCGTATCGAGCGGCATTGTCGGCGCTTGCCCAGCGCGGCAGGCTACTGACGGCCATACCGGCGATAGCACCACCGAGCACACTGCGGCGAGAGAGATAAAGAGACTCGGGCGTGACGTCCGACTCCTGGCAGTCGGACGACTTGGGAAACTTGAATAACATGGCAACTCCGCAGAATTGGAGGACAGATGCACCAATAGACTGCGGAGTATGGGGGAAATTACATCATTCGGCGTTTTTGTGCCGACGAAGACGCAGCAGGTACTGCACCGGACCAGAAGCCGCATAGGCAAGGAAAACCAGCAGCAGAATGCGCGGCGGATCACTGAAAACCACCGCAAACACCAGCACCACCGCCAGGATCGCCACGAAAGGTACGCGCCCTTTCAGGTCCAGCTCCTTGAAGCTGTTGTACTTGATGTTGCTGACCATCAGCATGCCGGCGGCCGCAACCATCAGCGCCACCAGGAAGGACATCTTGGAGCCCTGAATGCCGTAATCGCTGAACGCCCAGACGATGCCTGCGACCACGCCCGCCGCCGCCGGGCTGGCCAGACCGATGAAGTAGCGCTTGTCGGCAGTACCGACCTGAGTATTGAAGCGAGCCAGACGCAATGCCGCACCAGCGACATAGATGAAAGCAACCATCCAGCCAACCTTGCCCATGTCTCCCAGCGCCCAGCCAAATGCCAGCAACGCTGGCGCGACACCGAAGGCAACCATGTCCGACAGCGAGTCGTACTCGGCACCGAAGGCGCTCTGGGTATTGGTCATACGGGCAACCCGGCCATCAAGTCCGTCGAGGACCATGGCGACGAAAATCGCGATCGCCGCGAATGCAAAATACTTGCTCGCGCTTGCTGCATCACCCGCACTCAAGGCGCTCTGAGCACTCATCGAGTTGATGATGGAATAGAACCCCGCGAACAGGTTCGCAGTAGTGAACAGATTCGGCAGAAGATAGATACCACGATGCCGGACTTTACGGCCTTCAGCGTCATGCCCTTCTTCGACATGCTCATCGATGGGTAGCAGGCTTTCGGCGTCAGAGGCCTGATTTGGCTCTTCGGGACGTTCGCTCATGGACATTACCTTGCAACGGTGTGGAAAGTTTCGACAGGTGTCTGCGACAACGGTTCGGCCGCAAACGATGCAGCTTTATACCAGAACCGCCCCCTCAAACGAAAAAACGCGGCCTAAGCCGCGTTTTCCGTACAAACTCGTGACTTAGTTCTTAGCCTTGTCGACGATTTTGTTGGCGCCGATCCACGGCATCATCGAGCGCAGTTGCTCGCCGATGATTTCGATGCCGTGCGCAGCGTTGTTACGACGCTTGGCGGTCATCGAAGGATAGCCGGTAGCACCTTCGCTGATGAACATCTTGGCGTATTCGCCGTCCTGAATACGTTTCAGGGCATTACGCATGGCCTGACGGGATTCAGCGTTGATGACTTCAGGACCGGTGACGTACTCGCCGTACTCAGCGTTGTTGGAGATCGAGTAGTTCATGTTGGCGATACCGCCTTCGTACATGAGGTCAACGATCAGTTTCAGTTCGTGCAGGCATTCGAAGTAGGCCATTTCTGGCGCGTAGCCAGCTTCAACCAGGGTTTCGAAACCGGCTTTGACCAGCTCGACGGTACCGCCGCACAGAACGGCTTGTTCGCCGAACAGATCGGTTTCGGTCTCGTCCTTGAAGGTGGTTTCGATGATGCCGGTACGACCACCACCAACGCCAGCAGCGTAGGACAGAGCAACGTTTTTGGCGTTGCCGGAAGCATCCTGATAGATAGCGATCAGGTCAGGGATACCGCCGCCTTTCACGAACTCGGAGCGCACGGTGTGGCCCGGAGCCTTCGGCGCGATCATGATCACGTCGAGGTCAGCGCGTGGCACAACCTGGTTGTAGTGAATCGAGAAGCCGTGGGAGAAGGCCAGGGTGGCGCCTTTCTTGATGTTCGGCTCGATTTCGTTCTTGTACAGCTGGGACTGGAACTCGTCCGGGGTCAGGATCATGACCAGGTCAGCAGCAGCAACAGCGGAAGCAACGTCAGTCACTTTCAGGCCGTGAGCTTCGGCTTTGGCAACAGTGGCCGAACCTTTACGCAGACCAACAGTAACGTCAACGCCGGAGTCTTTCAGGTTGCACGCTTGAGCGTGGCCCTGAGAGCCGTAACCGATGATGGCAACTTTCTTGCCCTGGATGATCGACAGGTCACAGTCTTTATCGTAGAAAACTTTCATGAATTTCCCCTATATATCCAGGCCGTTCAGGCCATTCGCTAATTTGGTTTAGATGCTGAGTACTTTGTCGCCACGGGCAATCCCGGTGACGCCACTGCGTACGGTTTCCAGAATCGAGGCAGTGCCGATCGACTGAATGAAACTGTCGAGCTTGTCGCTGGTACCGGTCAATTGAACGGTATACACGCTGGCGCTGACATCGACGATCTGTCCACGATAAATATCGGTAGTGCGCTTGATCTCGGCGCGCTGAGCGCCGGTGGCCTTGACCTTGACCAGCATCAGTTCACGCTCGATGTGAGCGCTTTCCGACAGGTCGACCAGCTTGACCACTTCGATCAGCTTGTTCAGGTTCTTGGTGATCTGCTCGATGATTTCATCGTGGCCAACAGTGGTCAGCGTCAGACGCGACAGGGTCGGGTCTTCGGTGGGGGCCACAGTCAGGCTTTCGATGTTGTAGTTACGCTGCGAGAACAGGCCGACTACACGAGACAGAGCGCCCGGTTCGTTTTCCAGAAGCAAGGAGATAATGTGCCGCATGATTAAGTACGCTCCGTCTTGCTCAGCCACATATCGCGCATGGAGCCGTCTTTGATCTGCATCGGGTAGACGTGCTCGCTGGTGTCGACCTGAATGTCGAGGAACACCAGGCGATCCTTCATGGCGAAGGCTTCTTCCATCTTCGGCTTCAAATCCTTCAGATCAGTGATGCGAATGCCCACGTGACCATAGGCTTCGGCCAGCTTGACGAAGTCAGGCAGCGATTCCATATATGAGTGCGAGTGGCGGCTGCCGTAGCTCATGTCCTGCCACTGACGAACCATACCCAGCACGCCGTTGTTCAGGTTGACGATTTTCACCGGCAGACTGTACTGCAGACAGGTCGACAGCTCCTGAATGTTCATCTGGATACTGCCCTCGCCCGTTACACAAGCAACGTCAGAATCAGGGAAACTCAGTTTGACGCCCATGGCCGCCGGGAAGCCGAAGCCCATCGTGCCCAGACCACCGGAGTTGATCCAGCGGTTAGGCTTGTTGAACTTGTAGTACTGCGCGGCAAACATCTGGTGCTGACCCACGTCGGAGGTCACAAAGGCGTCGCCCTTGGTCACTTCGCACAGGGTTTCGATCACGGTTTGCGGCTTGATCTTACTGCCGTCGCCCTTGTCGTAAGGGAACAGGCCGCGATCGCCGCGCCACTCGTCGACTTGCTTCCACCAACTGGCCACGGACTCCTTGTTCGGGGTCTCGCCGATTTCCTTGAGGATCGCGACCATTTCGGTCAGGACGCTCTCAACCGGGCCAACGATAGGCACGTCTGCCTTGATGGTCTTGGAAATCGAAGCCGGGTCGATGTCGATGTGAATGATCTTGGCGTTCGGGCAGAACTTGGCCGGGCCGTTGATCACGCGGTCATCGAAACGTGCACCGACAGCAAGAATCACGTCAGCGTGGTGCATGGCCAGGTTGGCGGTGTAGCTACCGTGCATGCCGAGCATGCCGATGAACTGACGGTCGGTGCCAGGGTAGGCACCCAGGCCCATCAGGGTGTTGGTCACTGGCAGATTGAGCATTTGCGCCAGTTCGGTCAGCGGCGCGGAGCCACCACCGAGGATCACGCCGCCGCCTGAATACAGCACAGGACGCTTGGCCGCCAGAAGCATTTCCGCTGCCTTGCGGATTTGCCCGGAATGACCGCGAACAGCCGGGCTGTAGGAGCGCAGCTTGGCTTTTTTCGGGAAGACGTATTCGAACTTCTCGGCCGGGTTGGTCATGTCTTTCGGGATATCGACAACGACAGGACCAGGACGACCGGATTGCGCCAGGTAGAACGCTTTCTTCATGACTTCCGGGATTTCCGACGCGTGCTTGATCATGAAGCTGTGCTTCACGATCGGCCGGGAGATACCGATCATGTCGGTTTCCTGGAACGCATCGGTGCCTACCATGGTGCTGGGTACCTGGCCGGAAATGATCACCATCGGAATGGAGTCCATGTAGGCCGTGGCAATACCGGTGATGGCGTTGGTTGCGCCCGGGCCAGAGGTTACCAGCACTACGCCGGCTTTACCGGAAGCACGGGCATAGCCGTCAGCCATATGGGTCGCAGCCTGTTCGTGACGAACCAGGATGTGGGTCACTTCCGGTTCTTTGAACAGGGCATCGTATACATGAAGGAGAGCACCACCCGGGTACCCGTAGATATATTTGACGCCTTCGTCACGCAAAAAGCGGACGAGCATCTCACCGCCAGATAAAAGCTCCACGTTGTTCACCTCTAAAACGCCAGAATACCGCCCACATAAGGGGACGGGTCTTAATAGGTTTACTTCTCGGCAGAGCATGAGCGACGGTGGTCGCCGACTACGTCAGCACTGACTGAGCAAGTATTGGGATCGTCCCAAGTGTTGCGGGCCTTTCCCACCCAGCGCGAGGTAACGCGTTGCGGGTGTAACAGGTCGGCGCGGATGTGCGCCTCATGATCTGCTGAGTGGGTCTGCTTCTGGCAGTCCCTCTACAGCGGACTTTGGATTCTTCTGTTTCGCCCTCTGCAAGTCAAGCCGTCAATGTGCTTTATTCGAACTAAGCACATGAGAACGCAAGAAAAAACCTTTAAACCGCAGGTGTGTTAGCTTCAATTGCGCACCCACGACAAGGAAACGGTATGCGAACGTACTTCTTCACGGCCAGCCTGCTGATTGGCCTGAGCCCTTTGTGCACGGCCGGTCAGATCTACAAGTGGATCGATGGCCAGGGCGTTACCCATTTCGATGCACAGCCGCCGCAGGGTCAGGAAGCCGCCACGGTGGTTACGCCCACCCTGCCCGCCAGCAAGCCGACCGCGCCACCACGCAGCAGCGTCATCGGCGATCAACAGAGCATCGACAACACCGTGAAAAAGCAGGTCGCCAAGCAGCAGGCTCAGCTCAAGACGCTCTGCGAACAGGCGCGAACGAACCTGGCTCAACTGCAGAACAATCCGAGATTACGGGAGGATGTCGACGGTGAGATGCGTCGCCTGACAGACCAACAGCGTCAGGAGCGCATCACCGAAGTACAAAAACAGATCAAAGATAACTGCCAGTAGGCACTGGCAGTTTCCGGCTTAACGGGAAGCCGTGATGAGCTGATCGAACTCTTTGAGCAAGACTTGCAACTGCCGGTCCTTGCCCTGGACATTACGCGCGGCGAAAACCATTTCGGCCATTTCCTGAATCCCCGACGCATTGGGCAGCGGCAGGTTGCGTTCAAGAATGACCTTCATGCGTGGCAGGAAAATCCATTGCAGCCACTGCTCGAAATCCAGTGTATCGACGGAGAACGGCTCAACACTGGTCAGCGCCTCAGCGCTTGGCGGGAGCTCGTCCCACCAGCCTTGCAGACGCAACTCACGTTCGATCAGCAGCAACTGCTCAGCGACTTTTGGAAAACGAACATCCATCAGAGCGAAACCTTGGCCTTTTGACGAGCCAGCGCCGCGCCTGCGGAGTCGCCCTGCTTTTCACGCGCCTGGGCGATCAACCCCCACAGGCTTGCCTGAAGGTCCGGACGTCCATTGGCAAAGGTCAAACCACGCTGGGCGAACTGCTCGGCTTGCGCGGCATCGCCCTGGGCCAAGCGTACTTGCGCCAGACGGTAGAGCACTTGCGGTTCACGCGGCGCCACCCGTTGAGCACGCTCAAGGCTGGAGGATGCGCCATTGAGATCGCCGCTTGCCTGTTGCTGCTGTGCGGTAGTCAGCAATGCCAGCACCGGACCATCCAGCTGCTCGTCGGCAGACAAACCGCCGGCGCTGCTGGCGGAAGGAATCCCGCTCGGCGTCGATGGCATGCTGTAGTTACCCTGATTGATCGGAACCGACTGGATCGGCGCGCTGTCGATCGGACCCGGAGTAATCGGGCCGGAACTGATCGGACCCGGGGTTATCGGCTGAGTGCTGATGGGGGTCGAAGTCGTCGCGCCACCACCCGGGATCATGACCACCACGCCACTGTCACCCTGCGGGATCGACTGGGTCTGGGCTTGTACCGGACGTTTCACGGTAGTTTTGCGGAAACCGCCATTGGCAGAGATCCGCTCACTGTTGGACACCGCCGTACCGGAGTCGACCACTGGAATCGAGCCGTGCTGCACACTGGAGCAGCCGCTGAGCAAAGCCAGAGCGGTCACCGCAACCGCTGGAATAAACCATTTGTTCACTTGAAACCCTCTTCGCTTAATTCATCCAGCCCTTGACCCAATCCATCACCGATTCAGCAGGGCTTGATCCGCCGCACGCAGCGCCGGGAGGCGGTTCGCTGCCGCGAATATACGGCATCTGCACCGCGCCTGGGCAGCTGGCTTCAGAGCCCTGCCCGGTGCGCGAATCGACCCAGGCCTGAACGATATTATCCGGCTGTGGCATATCCAGCGGCAACGGGTCGGCCTTGCGCATGAAACTGGTCCAGACTTGCAGCGCGCCCGTGGCACCGGTGAACGGCGTCTTGCCGTTGTCATCGCGCCCCAGCCAGACCACTGCCAGCAGATCCTGACTGAAACCGGCGAACCAGCTGTCTCGCGAGTCGTTACTGGTACCGGTTTTACCCGCCAGCGTCAGCGTCTTGGGCAGCACGTTGTAAACCGAGCTGCCGGTACCTTCACGCATCACGCGCTGCATGGCGCTCTGGATCAGGTAGATGGACGCCGGATCGAAACGCTGTTGAATCTGGAACGGATAACGCTTGAGCGGCTGACCTTCGGCGGTCAGTACGCTGCGAATCCCGCGCATCGGCGTGTTGAAACCGCCGTTTGCCAGGGTCTGGTACATGGTCGCCACTTCAATCGGCGTCATGCCTCCCGCGCCGAGCAACATCGACGGGAAGGCCGGGAATTCACGGGTGATGCCCAGACGCCCAAGCGTTTTCAGGACGTTCGGCACACCGACTTCCAGACCCAGACGCGCAGTCGACAGGTTGTAGGAATGCGCCAGCCCCTGGTACAGGAAAACCGTACCGTGGGAACGACGGTCATAGTTCTGCGGCTTCCAGACCTGACCATCCGCACCTTTTACCGAGAAGGACTCATCGGACAACCAACTGGTCAAGGTGTACTGGCTCGGCTTCTCCAGCGCGGTCAGGTACACTGCTGGCTTGATCAGGGAACCGATTGGCCGCACCGCATCCAGTGCGCGGTTGAAACCTGCGAAACTGGCCTGGCGGCTACCGATCATGGCCTGGACTTCACCGGTTTCCGGGTTGGTCACGACCATCGCCGCTTCAACGTCATCCGAACCTTTACGGCCGGCAAGGCGCTTGAAGGTATCGTTGACCGAGGCTTCGGCCTTCATTTGCAGGATCGGATCGAAGCTGGTGAAAATCCGCAGCCCCTCTTCGGTCAAGTCTTCGTCACGGTAGTCTTCGCGCAGTTGGCGCTTGACCAGGTCGAGGAAGCCCGGGAACGAGCTGTCTGCCAGGCTGCCACGTTTGGTCACGCCCAGTGGCATTTTCTTGGCTGCCGCGACTTGCTCCGCGGTGGCGACACCTTGCTGCTCCAGCAGATCGAGCACCAGATTGCGGCGCTCAAGCGCGCGCTCCGGGTAGCGACGCGGGTTGTAATAGGACGGCCCCTTGACCATTCCCACCAGCAACGCGACTTGATGCAACTTGAGTTCGGACAGCGGCTGACTGAAGAAGAACTGACTGGCCAGACCAAAACCGTGCACGGCGCGCTGACCGTCCTGGCCGATGAACACTTCATTGAGGTACGCCTCAAGAATCTCCGGCTTGTCATAGTGCAACTCAAGCAGCAGAGCCATCATCGCTTCGGTCAGTTTGCGGCTCAGGCTGCGTTCGCTGGTCAGGAAGAAGTTCTTGACCAGTTGCTGCGTCAACGTACTACCGCCCTGACGCATTTGCCCGGCCGACGTGTTGACCCAAATGGCCCGCATGATCGACTTCGGCGACACACCGAAGTGGTGATAGAAGTCGCGGTCTTCCACCGCCACCAGCGTATCGAGCAGATACGGCGGCACCTGATCGATCTTGATCAGGATGCGGTCTTCGAGGTTTTTCGGATAAAGGCCACCGATCAGCAGCGGCTCAAGGCGCACCACCGACAATTTGGAACCGTTGGTCGCCGACAACTCCGCGACGTAATCGCCAGAGAACCGCACGCGTACCGGCTGAGCCTGTTCCAAACCTTCGTAGAACTGGAAACCACGGGTGTTCAAGTCGACGGTATTGCCGTTGACCGACGCCGCGCCCGGTCCATTGGCCACGCTTTCACGGCGATAACCCAGGGCATCGAGTTCGGTGAGAAAGTCATCTTTGCTCAGCTTTTGTCCGACGAACAGCTCGAGCGGGCGCGCATAAACCTTGGCCGGGATGGTCCAGCGCTTGCCGGAAAACTTCTCCTGGACCACGGCGTCGAGGTAAACGGCGAAGCCGGCGAGGACCACGAGGCCGACCAGACTGAGCTTCAACGCCCAGCCTAACCAGGGGCGCAGGCCACTAGAAGGAGGTTTTTTAGGAGAACGAGGGGATTGGGTACGAGTCATGGCGGCGGATTATACGCACTTTAATTACTGATCAACATGAGCCCGACGAGGTTTGCGTCGGCCCCGCTTGCGGCCATAATGTCGCCCTTGAATTTTCCCAGACTCTGAAGGATCACCTGTGAGCCAGTCCCTGATCGCTGCCCTGCAAAACCCGGCCCTCTACCCTCATCCTGTAGAGGGTTTCCAGGTCATCGAGACGCACATTTCCTGGGTGCTGCTCACCGGTTCCTACGCTTATAAACTGAAGAAACCGGTCAATTTCGGCTTCCTCGACTTTACGACTCTCGAGTCGCGCGAACATTTCTGCGGCGAAGAGCTGCGCCTGAACCAGCGTCTGACCAAGGATTTGTACCTTGAAGTGTTGCCGATCACCGGCAGCGTCGAAGCACCGCAATTGGGCGGCACAGGCCCAGTGCTCGATTACGCGCTGAAAATGCGCCAGTTCCCACAAAGCCAGTTGCTCAGCACTTTGCAGGCCAAGGGTGAGCTGACCACCGCGCACATCGACGAGATGGCCAGGCAGATCGCCCGGTTCCACCTCGACGCACCAAAGGTTCCGGCAGCTCATGAAGCGGGTACACCTGAAAGCGTCATGGCGCCTGTGCGGCAGAACTTCGAACAGATCCGTCCGTTCCTCAGCGATAAGGCCGACCTGCTACAACTCGACGCCCTGCAAGCCTGGGCCGAAAGCAGTTTCGAACGCCTGAAACCGCTGCTGGCCCAACGTAAGGCCGAAGGTTTCATCCGCGAATGCCACGGTGATATCCATCTGGGCAACGCCACCGTGATCGACGGCGAGGTGGTGATTTTCGACTGCATCGAATTCAACGAACCGTTCCGCTTCACCGACGTCTATGCCGATACCGGTTTCCTGGCGATGGACCTCGAAGACCGCGGCCTGAAAAGCCTGGCACGCCGCTTCATGAGCCAGTACCTGGAGCTGACCGGCGACTACCAGGGCCTTGAGCTGCTGAATTTCTATAAAGCCTACCGTGCACTGGTTCGCGCCAAGGTCGCCCTGTTCAGCATGCCCGCCGAAGCCGATCCGGTGCAGCGCGCTACAACCCTGCGCCAATACCGCAACTACGCCAACCTGGCGGAAAGCTACAGCACCATTCCATCGTGCTTCCTGGCCATTACCCACGGTGTCTCCGCCGTCGGCAAAAGCCACGTCGCCATGCGACTGGTAGAAGCGCTGGGCGCGATTCGCCTGCGCTCCGATGTCGAGCGCAAGCGCCTGTTCGGCGAGCAACACGTGCCGAATGAACTGCAAGCCGGCATCTACAGCGCCGACGCCAGCACCGCCACCTACACCCGCCTGCATGAAATCGCAGATGTGATTCTGCGCGCCGGCTTCCCGGTGGTCATCGACGCCACTTACCTCAAGCGTGAACAACGCGATGGAGCGGCACGTATCGCCGAAGCGACGGGCGCACCGTTCCTGATCCTTGATTGCACGGCCCCACAAGCCGTCATCGAGAGCTGGCTGGTGCAGCGTCAGGCCGACAAGAACGATCCGTCCGACGCCAACCTGGCAGTTATCGCTGCGCAACAAGCCAATCGTGAGCCGCTGACACCCGCAGAGATTCTTTGCAGCAAACGCGTCCAGACCAACGAAAGCGGGACGCTCGACACGGTAGTCGCGCAGATTCGCCAGCGTCTGCCGGGGCTGTAAGAAACTATTTCAGGCGTGAAGCGCTAACCGGCTTCACGCCTGCAAAATAGTGGCATTATACTGGCGCCATAAAACCAACAGGTGACATCCTATGAGCCAGCCAAAACTTCTCGACACCCCGCTATATGCCCTGCTGCACAAAGATGACATCACCGGTTTCAATCGCGAAAGGCCCAAGACCGGGCCTATCGATATGGTGGGTGGCGATTTCCGCGGCCTCGACCTGCGCGAGTTGAACGCCGAAGGTATCGATTTCAGCGACGCCTATTTCCGCTCTGCCGACTTGCGTGGCATCGACTTTCGTAATTCTTCTCTGGAAGGTGCGAGCCTGGCCCACGCGCAAATCTCCGGCGCCTACTTCCCGCCTGAGCTGAGCGCTGACGAAATTCTCATGTCGATGAATTTCGGGACGCGCCTGCGCTACCGCACCCGCTAACACCCGCCGTCACCTGAAGTCCGGCGCCCGCCGCTGCGCGCCGGACTGCCTGTTGCGCGGCCTTTCGAAGCCCTTTCCTCCTGCCCTCACAGCCCTCTCCAGAACTATCTGGCAGAACGCCTTAGAAGCTTTTGCGTTCAAACTGACCAAACAACCACGCTTTTCCTACTGACCGCTACACTCCTTTAAGACTCGCCCACGCACTCTTCGGCTGTCGCAAGGAGGCTTGATGAATGATGAACTGCAACACCTGAAAAACCTTGGCAAGACGTCGGCGCAATGGCTGCATGCCGTAGGCATCCACAGCGCCTCGGACTTGCGCCGCCTGGGCGCAGTGGATGCTTATCGGGCAGTGCGCACCCGCGGGTTTCGCGCGTCGAAGGTGTTGTTGTATGCGATTGAGGGGGCGCTGATGGACGTGCACTGGAACGATATCCCCGCCGATCGCAAGGAAGCACTCAATAAACAGCTTGAAGCCATCTCGTCACGTCATAAGGTCTGAAGCACGACATTTACGGGCAATTCGAACAAGTGTTTGTTAAAAGAGAAAACAATTCAGAAAACATCGATTGACTTACAAATGAGAATCGTTATGATTATCACAACTGATCGCGAGATCAGCTGGATTTTCTGGAAGGCCCTGGTTCGGACTCTCAGATTATCTCCTCATCAGGCTAATCACGGTTATTGACCCGGCTTTTTGCCGGGTCTTTTTTTGCCCGCACGAAAAGCGCGGCATCAAGCCCCTCGGCGGTACAGGCGCTTCAGGCTTCCCCGCCCACCGGGCACTGCAGCTGCGCCAGCAGCTC
>CAYNGZ010000149.1:0-13370 GCA_964396695.1 uncultured Pseudomonas sp. | reverse complement strand
CCCGGCACCAGCACGTAGTGGAAGTGCGCGACCACGAAGTAGGTGTCCTGGTACTGGAAGTCCGCCGGGGCGATGGCCAGCATCAACCCGGAGAACCCGCCAATGGAGAACAGGATCACGAACGCCACGGAAAACAGCATCGGTGTCTCGAAGGTCAGCGAGCCTTGCCACATGGTGCTGGCCCAGTTGAACACCTTGACCCCGGTCGGCACCGCGATCAGCATCGTCGCGTACATGAAGAACAGCTCGCCCACCAGCGGGATACCGACCACGAACATGTGGTGCGCCCAGACGATGAATGACAGGAAGGCAATACTCGCCGTGGCGTAGACCATCGAGGTGTAGCCGAACAGCGGCTTGCGCGAGAAGGTCGGAATGATCGCACTGACAGCGCCGAACGCCGGCAGGATCATGATGTAGACCTCGGGGTGACCGAAGAACCAGAACACGTGCTGGAACAGCACCGGATCACCACCACCGGCAGCGCTGAAGAAGCTGGTGCCGAAGTGGATGTCCATCAGCATCATGGTCACGCAACCTGCCAGCACCGGCATCACCGCAATCAACAGGAACGCGGTGATCAACCAGGTCCAGACGAACAACGGCATTTTCATCAGGGTCATGCCCGGGGCACGCAGGTTGAGGATCGTGGCGATCACGTTGATCGCCCCCATGATCGAGCTGATACCCATCAGGTGGATGGCAAAAATGAAGAAGGTCACGCTTTCCGGCGCGTAGGTCGTCGATAGCGGGGCGTAGAAGGTCCAGCCGAAGTTCGGTCCACCACCGGGCATGAACAGCGTCGACACCAGCAGCAGAAACGCTGCCGGCAACAGCCAGAAGCTGAAGTTGTTCATCCGCGGCAGGGCCATGTCCGGCGCGCCGATCATCAGCGGAATCATCCAGTTGGCGAGGCCGACAAACGCCGGCATCACCGCACCGAAGACCATCACCAGACCGTGCATGGTGGTCATCTGATTGAAGAACGCCGGTTCGACGATCTGCAGCCCGGGCTGGAACAACTCGGCGCGGATCACCATGGCGAACGAGCCACCGAGCAGGAACATCGTAAAGCTGAACCACAGGTACAGCGTGCCGATGTCCTTGTGGTTGGTGGTCAGCACCCAGCGCATCAGGCCCTTGGCAGGACCGTGGACGTGGTTGTCGACGATTGCATGACCGTGGTCATCGTTCACAGCGTTCATGGCCTGTCTCCTGCAAACGGGTGGGCTGGGCGGCTCGGGGTGCTTCGCCCCAAGCGTTCACGGGAACACGCAATAGACCGGGTCATTTGCTTGCCGCCTGTTTAAGGGCCAGTACGTCTTTAGGGGTGACCATGTCGCCTTTGTTATTGCCCCAGGCATTTCGTTCGTAGGTCACGACGGCGGCGATATCGACTTCCGACAGTTGCTTGCCGAACGCCGCCATGGCGGTGCCGGGTTTGCCGAAGTACACGCGGTGCAGGTGGTTTTCTATGGGGCCGGTCGCAATTGGCGAGCCTTTGAGCGCCGGGAACAGCGGCGGCATGCCCTGGCCTTCAGGCTGGTGACAGGCAGCGCAGGTGGTGTGATAGATCTTGTCACCGCGCTCCTTCAGCTCGTCGAGGGTCCACTCTTTGCTGGTCAGCTCTTTGAGCTTGGCGGCGTCGGCTTTGCGATCTGTCAGCCAGGTGTCGTAATCGGCCTGGGTTTTGACGTCGACCACAATCGGCATGAAGCCGTGGTCCTTGCCGCACAGCTCGGCGCACTGGCCACGGTAGATGCCGGGCTTGTCGATGCGGGTCCAGGCTTCGTTGACGAACCCGGGAATCGCATCGCGCTTGACCGCAAACGCCGGCACCCACCACGAGTGGATGACATCGGCGGAGGTCACCAGAAAACGCACCTTGGCACCAACCGGCAGTACCAGCGGCTGATCGACTTCCAGCAGGTAGTGCTCGCCCTTGGCGCTCTTGTTGTGGATCTGCTCTTGCGGTGTGGTCAGGTTACTGAAGAACTCGACGTCCTGGCCCAGGTATTTGTAGTGCCACTTCCACTGATAACCGGTGATCTGGATATCGATATCCGGCTCACTGGTGTCATACATCTTGATCAGGGTCGCGGTCGCCGGAACGGCCATGGCGACCAGAATGATGAAAGGCACCACGGTCCAGAGGATCTCGACCGTCGTACTCTCATGGAATTTGGCGGCCACCTGCCCGGTGGAGCGCCGATGCAACATCATCGACCAGAACATGGCGCCGAATACGATGAGGCCGATCACCACACAGATCCAGAAGATGGTCATGTGCAGGTCGAATACTGCGTGACTGATTTCAGTCGCTCCAGGCGCCATATTCACAGTCCAGGCGGCTTGCGCCTGGCTGAAAACCGACCACAACAGGAGGCCCATCCAGACGTGTGGATGTCGCATCATTGCGGGTTCCCCTTATCGTTCTTGTTATCCCGCCGGCTAACACCGACGGCAAGGGAGCGGCTTTTTCAGACTACGAACTTGAATCGCCGGGCCTTGCTGCCTACGCAGTCGGGCGTCATCAGCTAACTCCATTCAAAACCGAGTATAGACAGCGAGTCAGACCTCGCAATGCGATGGCGTAAATGAACTGAAACACCTGGTACTTGCGCGGCAGGCCACGGATAGAGAAGGATGCGGGATCGGTGATGGCAAATCGATATAACGCAGCGGCATCAAAGGTGAAATAATTATGACAAATACGTCTTAGCCACTTTTATAAGCAGGCTAACTTATGTCTTCCCCTATTTCCTTGCATTCGTTTCCTGGAGTTTTCATGAACACCGCCGCATTGCGCGAGCAGATTCAACGTGCCCAACAACATGAAGCCGAAACCGGTCAGCTGACTCGTCAGCTGGAAGTCCAACTGCCACACCTGCACACCGCTATCCAACTGCCTGACGTTGACGCGAAAGGCGTGATGACCCGTTTTGTTACCGCTTATATAGAACAAGTGCCGGACCTGCTCGACGCCGCCAACGACGTAGCCCGCGAAGCGGGTATCGAGTCACAGATCAAACCGGTGCTGAAAATCGCCGAGCAGTTCTTCCTCCAGCCTCCGGCGATCATGACCGGTCACGTCGGCCTGGATAGCCTGCTGGACGAAGCCTACCTGGCGCACCGCCTGGTAGAAGAGGTTAACGACCTCTACATCAAACATTTCGGCCAGCCACTGATCCCATTGGACATGACTGTCGCCAACCTGATCGCCCACCAACTGATCGGCGAAGAGTTCGCCAATCAACTGGATGAGGCTGTACATCACGCCGTCGATGAAATGCTGAATGAAGAAAGCTTCGCGCTGGAGTCCGTCGAAGCCTACCGCGAGACGCTCAACAGCCCGAACACTGGCGCCGCCTGGAAGCGCTGGCCGTGCCTGTCGCGCCAGTTGGGCGTAGGCCTGGAACTGGATCAGCCAGCGGCTTGATCCGTAGCCTCCAAAAGATCGCAGCCTTCGGCGGCTCCTACAGGGAATTACATACACCCGAGCTGCCGAAGGCTGCGATCTTTTGCTTTAAGCCCTGGCCAGACCAGACAAGGTGTTCAGGAGGATTTAGAAGCGCGCTTTGGGTGTCGCCATGGGAATCGGATGACTGCCATCCAGAGGCAGGAAGCAGCCCTTATCCGCGTCGTAGGCTTTGATTTCGCTGGTTTCGATGCTGTAGACCCAGCCATGGATAAACAGGTGACCGTTGGCCATGCGCGAGGCCACTGAGGGGTGAGTGCGCAAATGTTGCAACTGGGCGATGACGTTTTCTTCGGTGAGCACGTGCATGCTTTCGTTTTCGTCAGCGCAATGGCAGTTTTCCTGAACCATGGTTTTTGCCACTTCGGCGTGACGCAGCCAGGCTTTGACCGTGGGCATTTTTTCCAGGCTTTGCGGATTGAGTACAGCACGCATGGCGCCGCAATCGGAATGTCCGCAAATGATGATGTGCTGCACACCTAGGGCCAGCACCGCATATTCGATGGCCGTGGAAACCCCGCCATTCATCTGGCCATAGGGCGGTACTACGTTACCCACATTGCGGGTGACGAACAGATCGCCTGGCGCGCTTTGGGTAATCAGTTCGGGAACGATACGCGAGTCCGCGCACGCAATGAACATCGCTCTGGGCCGCTGAGCCGTGGCGAGTTTCTTGAAGAGTTCTTCCTGTTGCGGGAAGACCTCGTGGTGGAAGTGCAAAAAACCGTCAACGATGTGCTGAAGCGCTGCATCGGCGCTTTCGGCCTCGGGCAGGGCACAAGCCGACGCAGCCAACGGCTGTTGATCCTTGTCACTCATAATTCATCCTCTTTGACGGAGTAGGGAAATTTTCCCGTTTTACCTGGGATAAAGCCAGCGACGGGTTAGAAAACTTCCAGATCGCCGACCAGTGACCATCCAGTCACTCGATGAACAAGGTAACCACCGAAAATTAACTCAAACTGAATAAACCGCTCTGGAACCTGTGTTACAGCTCACAAAAAACGTGACCAGCGGACAAATGTCCAGCGTTTCTCACTCCTCAACCATAGGCTAATTGTTGCTAAAGCAACGACATTTGAGCACCCGGCGGACAAAAGGCTTCGCAGTCCAGATTGAAACCTTCACGTTGATTGAGCCCAAGGCGTTTTATCGTTTTGGCGAAGCGTTGCGCCAGCAGATCGGCGAACGGTCCTTCGCCGCGCATGCGAGCGCCAAAACGGCTGTCATACAGTTCACCGCCGCGGCTTTGGCGGATCAAGCTCAATACATGGGCTGCACGCTGCGGATAGTGGGCCGCCAACCACTCCTCGAACAACGGCGCTACTTCCAGCGGCAGGCGCAACATCATGTACGCCGCACTCTGCGCACCGGCCGCGTGCGCTTCGGTCAGCAGGCTTTCGAGCTCACTGTCGTTGATCATCGGGATCATCGGTGAACACAAGACACCCACCGGAATTGCGGCCTCGCGCATGACCCGAATCGCCCGCAACCGCGCCTTCGGTGCAGCCGTTCGCGGCTCAAGGATACGCTTGAGCTCATCGTCGAGGCTGGTCAGGCTGATCATCACGGCTACCAGCCGTTGTTCGGCGAGTTCACTGAGCAGATCCAGATCGCGAAGAATCAGCGAGCCCTTGGTAACGATGGTCACCGGATGCCGGTAACGCAGCAGCACCTGAAGCATTCGCCGGGTGATTTTGTGTTCGCGCTCGATCGGCTGATAGGGATCGGTGTTGGAACCCAGGTTGATCGGCGCGCACCGATAACCGCGCTTGGAAAGCTGCTGCTCCAGGACGTCGGCGGCGTTGCTTTTGGCGATCAGCTTCGTCTCGAAATCCAGCCCGGGCGACATGTCCCAATAGGCATGACTGGGTCGCGCATAGCAGTAGATGCAGCCATGTTCGCAGCCCCGATAAGGATTGATCGAGCGATCGAAGGGCAGGTCGGGCGAGTTGTTGCGGGTGATGATGGTTTTCGCCGTCTCGATGCGCACCTCGGTGCCCTGAGTCAGCGGTGCTTCCTGATACCAGCCATCGTCCTCGGCCACCGAACGGTTCGGCGCAAAACGATTGTGCGGGTTGGTGGCGGTGCCGCGACCGCGAGGTGGCAAGGGCGTGGACATAGGGAAACCCCCTCATGACTGTATATTCGTACAGTATCGAAAGATCCGGTGTCAGGCCAGTGCCGTTCGGCAGCTTTCGCGAAAGCTGCCAAGTTAAACCCTATCTGATTTATATAACTACTTGTCAAGCAACCCATAAGTGTAAGAACGAGAAACATATAACCATTGGTCATCCGATAAAAGTTGCCCCTATTATTCTTGGCACACGCAACACCCTACTGGATAACCATTAAAAGGATTTAGCAATGTCTTTCTTTAATCAACGCGGCATTTTTCTACAACTGCTGGCACCGACCATCGTCAGCCCACAGGAAGCTCAAGTTTCGATGCAACTTGCACGAAAAGAACTGGGTTGGGATGCGGAAAACGAAATGCAGACCGAAACACTGGTGGATTCGATCTGCATCACCGCGGTCTCCAGTGATGGCGGTCGATCCTTCAATATCAAGACTATTAACAAGGATGTGGACGGTGATGGCGACATTGACGCCGATGACAAAGCCAAACTGCTGACGCTGGCCAAAGCCTATGCCAACATTGTAAATCCCTGATGGGACCTGATTCGGTACTTTTTAATACGGACTAAAATCCAGACACTAACGCCTGTGAAACTAATGTCGCAGGCGTTAGTTATTTAAATTTAAGACCATCAAGAATAGTTAACTAATTACTCAAATCGCTTAACCATTCCTTTTACCT
The DNA here is from genome assembly GCA_964396695.1 of uncultured Pseudomonas sp. Lineage (GTDB taxonomy): Bacteria > Pseudomonadota > Gammaproteobacteria > Pseudomonadales > Pseudomonadaceae > Aquipseudomonas. The sequence continues at coordinate 7,071 of CAYNGZ010000149.1, read as the reverse complement.
TTAAAACTCACCCCCTTCACCCCTTCTGATCCGACAAACACGCGACAACTGCCATTCACATAACAGTCGAAGGCACCGTCAGGTTTAACGATTCTTTGACAAGCCCCTCACAGAGCTTTGACTGCTCAGGGTTCAGGCTGGGATTTGTCACCACTTCTTCATCCACGGCCCCCTGACTCATGTCGAAAAACCACCTCTTGCTCGCTCTTTGCCTGTCGTTCATGGCGATCTTTGCGTTCGATCAGGTTCAGGCCGAGCAAAATCAATCCATCCGTCCTGCTGAGTGGGCCCAACCCGTCGAAGCGCAGTACGGCCTTTTCCAGATGTCACCGACCCTCTACCGCAGCACACTTCCCGATCACGGAGCGCTGCCACTGCTGGAAAAACTCCAGATCACGACGGTGATTAATTTTCTGCCCGAGTCCGACACAAGTTGGCTATCGACCCCCGGCATCAATCTGGTGCAATTGCCATACAAGACCAGCCATGTCGATGACAGCGAGGTGCTGAGTGCGCTGCGGGCCATTCAAACCGGTCAAAGCAAAGGCCCGGTGTTGATCCATTGCAAACACGGATCGGATCGCACTGGCCTGATAGCTGCGATGTACCGCGTGGTGGTGCAAGGCTGGAGCAAGGAAGACGCCCTGAACGAAATGACCCAGGGTGGTTTCGACGACAATACCCACTTCAAGAACGGCATTCGCTACATGATGAAGGCCGATATCGACAAACTGCGTACCGCACTGGCCAACGGCGATTGCAGTACCAGTGTGTTCGCGACCTGCTCGATGAAAAGCTGGTTAAAAACGGTCAATAGCGAAGAACCGAAGATCTGACGGGCGCGCCACAACAAGCCTCGCACCCCATCAGGCAAGGCGGATCGTGGACCGGCAGTAAGGACAAATACCGCCCTTGAGCGCTCAGGCTCAAAGGCGGATTTCAAAGCGCGGGATGATCAGGACTGATCGTCGGACTTTTTCTTCAGCTTGGGATTGGGAAAGAACTGCACAGCCTGGACCTTGGCGTCCGGGACCTTCAACGCGGTGGTGTTGACCCGCGTCCCCAGTTCCTTGGGCACCGACAGACCTTGCTCGTTCAGCGTGTCGGAATAACCGCAGGCCACGCATTCGCGGTGCGGCACGTCGTCTTCGCTCCACATCATCAACTTGTCCGGCTCACTGCACGCCGGGCAGACAGCCCCGGCAATGAAGCGTTTCTTGGTTTTGCTCACAGGCCCGTCACTCATGCTGCCGCGTCCTCGTCGAGGCCGCTGTGGCGCAAGAGTGCGTCAATCGACGGCGCACGTCCGCGGAAATCGACGAACAGCACCATCGGCTCCCGGGAACCACCACGAGCCAGGATCGCCTCGCGGAACGCCCGACCGGTGGCCGCGTTGAGCACGCCTTCCTCCTCGAACTTCGAGAAGGCGTCGGCCGACAGTACTTCAGCCCATTTGTAGCTGTAGTAACCCGCCGCATAACCACCGGCGAAGATGTGCGCGAAGCTGTTGGGGAAACGGTTGTAGGCTGGGGGACGCATCACCGAAACCTCGTCGCGCACGCCTTCGAGCACTTGCAGCACACTACGGCCGTCGCCGTGAGTGGCGTGCAGTTCGAAGTCGAACAGCGAGAACTCCAGCTGACGCACCATCATCAGCCCGGACTGGAAGTTCTTCGCCGCGAGCATTTTTTGCAGCAGGTCCTGCGGCAGTGGCTCACCGGTTTCGTAATGACCGGAGATCAATGCCAGACCTTCCGGCTCCCAGCACCAGTTTTCCATGAACTGACTTGGCAGTTCGACCGCGTCCCACGCCACGCCGTTGATACCGGATACGCCGGAATATTCGACGCGGGTCAGCAAGTGATGCAGGCCGTGGCCGAACTCGTGGAAGAGGGTGGTGACTTCATCGTGAGTCAGCAGGGCAGGCTTGCCGCTGTCAGCCGGGGTAAAGTTGCACACCAGATTCGCCACCGGGCTTTGCAGCACACCTGCGGCGGTGCGGCGATGATCACGGGCGCCGTCCATCCAGGCACCGCCACGCTTGTTGGCGCGAGCATACAGATCGAAGAAGAAACGCCCGACGTGCTGGCCGTTTTCCTTGATTTCGAACAGACGAACGTCCGGGTGCCAGGTGTCGAAGCCTTTCAGCTCGGCGATTTCGATGCCGTACAGACGCTGGACGATGGCGAACAGACCGCTCAGTACTTTATCGATCGGGAAGTACGCACGCAGAGCTTCCTGGGCGACGCTGTAACGTTGTTCACGGAGTTTTTCGCCGTAGAAACCGCTGTCCCAACTTTGCAGATCCGGGCAGCCCTGTTCGGCGGCATAAGCCTTGAGTTGCTCCAGATCCTGGGCGGCGAACGGTTTGCTGCGCTTGGCCAGGTCGCGCAGGAAGCTCAACACCTGATCGCTGGACTCGGCCATTTTGGTCGCCAGGCTCAGCTCCGAGTAGCTGGCGAAACCCAACAGTCTGGCCAGTTCCTGACGCAGGTCGAGGATCTCTTCCATCACCGGACTGTTATCGTTCTGACCGGCGTTCGGGCCCTGGTCCGACGCACGGGTGCAGTAAGCGGCGTAGACTTCTTCGCGCAATGCGCGGTCATGAGCGTAGGTCATCACCGCGTAATAGCTCGGGAATTCCAGACTGATCAACCAGCCTTCCAGATCCTTGGCCCGGGCGGCAGCGGCCATTTGCGCCTTGGCCGAATCGGTCAGGCCGGCGAGGGCGGCTTCATCGGTAATGTGTTTGGTCCAGGCCTGGGTAGCATCAAGCAGCTGGTTGGAGAAATGGCTGCCCAGCTCGGACAGTTTGCTCTGCACCTCGGCGTAACGCTTCTGTTCGGCTTCCGGCAAATCGATACCCGACAAACGGAAGTCACGCAACGCGTGTTCGAGAATGGTTTTTTGCGCGACGTCGAAATCGGCTGCTTCCGGGCTGTTGGCCAGGGCCTCATAGGCTTCGAACAGCTCGCGGTTCTGGCCCAACTCGGTGGCGTAGGCGCTCAATGCCGGCAGGCAGGACTCGTAAGCCTCGCGCAGCTCGGCGCTGTTGCACACCGCGTTCAGATGGCTGACCGGGCTCCAGGCCGCGCCCAGACGATCGTTCAGCTCGTCCATCGCCAGCACCAGACCGGCCCAGGTAGGCTGTTTGCCCTGGCTTTTGAGGATCTCGGCGATGGCCGCGCGGTTGTCAGCGAGTATCTGTTCGATGGCCGGTTGCACGTGCTCGGCGCGGATCGCCGAGAACGGCGGCAGGTCGTAGGGCTGCAAAAGAGGGTTGTTCACGCTCACGGTTGGCACCTTGGCTGGAAGAAACATGCTGGAAGAAACATAGCCCCATCTTAATTACAATCAACGCCCACCGCAGCTATCAGCAAAAGAGAGAGAGCCTATCGTGTCCCTTCGCAAGTACCAGAACCACACCCCCGTGCTTGGCAAAGGCGCCTTTGTCGACGGCTCGGCGGTGGTGATCGGCGACGTCGAAATAGGCGAAGACAGCTCGGTCTGGCCGCTGACCGTGATCCGTGGCGACATGCACCGCATCCGCATTGGCCAGCGCACCAGCGTGCAGGATGGCTGCGTGCTGCACATCACCCACGCCGGCCCCTTCAACCCCGACGGCTTCCCGCTGTTGATCGGCGACGACGTGACCATCGCCCACAAAGTCATGCTGCACGGCTGCTCTGTCGGCAACCGGATCCTGATCGGCATGGGCAGCATTGTCATGGACGGCGCGGTGATCGAAGAGGAGGTGATCATCGGTGCTGGCAGCCTGGTGCCGCCGGGCAAACGCCTGGAAAGCGGTTTCCTCTATGTCGGCAGCCCGGTGAAACAGATCCGTCCACTGACTGACAAGGAACGGGCGTTTTTCACCTACAGCGCAGCCAATTACGTAAAGCTCAAAGACCTGCATCTGGCCGAAGGCTACGACCAGCTCTGACCCTCACTCGGGAATCTTCATGCACTACCAAACCGTTTTATTCGACCTCGACGGCACGCTGACCGACCCGCGCGAGGGCATCACCCGCTCGATCCAGTTCGCCTTGAGCAAACTGGGGATCGACGAGCCCGACCTGACCAGGCTCGAACACTTCATCGGCCCGCCGCTGCTGCAAGCCTTCATGCAGTTCTATGACTTCGACGAGCCCAAGGCCTGGGAGGCGGTCAATTTCTATCGCGAACGCTTCAAGGTCACCGGCCTGTATGAAAACCGGGTGTTCGACGGTGTCACACCGCTGCTGGAAACCCTTAACGGACAAGGGCGGCAGTTGTACATCGCAACGTCGAAGCCGTGGATCTTTGCCCGTGAAATCGCCCGGCACTTCGGTTTCGATCGGCACTTCAAAGTGATCCACGGCAGCGAACTGGATGGCACTCGCACCGATAAGGTCGAGCTGATTGCCCATTTAATGGCCGAAGAAGGCCTGGACCCGGCCACCACGCTGATGATCGGTGACCGCAAACACGACCTGATCGGCGCCAGGCGCAACGGATTGGACGCGGCGGCGGTGGGTTATGGCTTTGGCAGCCACGAAGAATTGAGCGCCGAACAGCCGGCGTATCACTTCGAAACACTGGCCGAGTTGCATCAGGCGTTTTTGCAGCGCTAGTTGCACTGCCATCGCGAGCAAGCTCGCGATGGCGTCAGTTCACCCAACGCACATCTCAAAGGACTGCCAACGCCTTCAACGCAGCCTTGCGTTGTTCTACGGGCAACGCCCCCAATTGCTCCACCGCCGCATAAAACTTCAACCAATCCCCACCCGACTGTTTGAACACCACGGAAAACGCCGGCACCCATTGGTCATAGAGCCCGAATGGCAGCAACCTGGCGTTGTTCATCGGGGCATTGATCCAGGCGTCATAGCGCTTCTCGCCGGCCCATTGGCTGTCGCGCAGGGTTCGATAATCGCTGCGCAAACGTTCGAACTCAGCGGCTTTACGCTGGCGCATCTGTTCGGTCGCCAGGGGCAATGCATAGAGTTTTTCGAGCCGCGTACGGGTGTCCAGAATCAGCTGGGTAAATTGATCGCGCTGTCGCTCCTGAGCCTTGCTGGCCGGCGGCAAACCGCGCGCCGCGCGCCATTGGCGGGTGCCTTCCTGTTCGACAAAGGTGGCAAATGACTCGTTGAACTCCGTGTCGTCCTTCACATAAAACCGCTGATGCGCCAACTCATGAAAAATCAGCGTTGCCAGGCGCTCGTCGCCCCAGCTCATCATCGAACTGATGATCGGGTCGTCGAACCAACCCAGGGTCGAATAGGCTTCAACGCCACTGATCGACACGTCCATGCCTTGCTGACGCTGCAGCGCCGCGTCGCCTCGCGCTGCACTCTGGCTGTAGTACCCGCGGTAGGCCACGCACCCGGCAATCGGAAAGCAATGGTTCTGCGGTTTGAGGGAAAACTCCGGCGTGACGAACACATTCCACACCACGAACGGTCGGCCGATGTCGACGTAAAGGCGATAGCTTCTATTGTCGGGCAGGTGCAACTGCTGACTGGCGAACTCGCGGGCCTTTTGCGATTGGGTCAGGTGCGCGCGCAGGGTTGCGTCACGAGCAGGGTCGGCAATCACGTCACTCACGGGCTCACGCGCGCGCAGCAATTGCCACTGACCGCTGGCCAACTGGCTGTAGTAACTGACGCTCGTACAACCGTTGAGCAGTAAAAGCATCGTGGCCGGAAACAAAACGCGCAAAACGCGATCAAGTAACCGATGACCTGAAAGCGGCCTGATCACATCGAATCATCCTTGGGGAGTCTGCCCGCAAGACTATCTCGCCTACTGGAGCTTCGCTATGCGCGTGTTATTGCTGACTACAAGCCTGCTGATGCTGGCCGGCTGTGCCGGACTGCCCCGCCCCGACCCGACGCAAGCCTGGATTGACCTCGGTCCCCATCAAGACGACACCGTGCTGCAAGCGCTGGAAGTCGATGCCAAGGCAACCGCTGATAAACGCTACTTTGAAGTTCCACCGGGCAGCCATGAGCTGAAGGTGCGTTATCAGTTCGCGGTAGCGCCGACGAATATCGGCACCGACGCCAAACCGTTGTGGCGCGATTGCCAGTTGAGTGTGAAATTCAACGACTTCAACGCTGGCCAGCGGTATCGGCTGCAAGCAGGGAATATCGGCTTCCGGCCGTGGGCCAAGCTCTACGATCAGCAGCGAAAAGTCGTTGGCCAAGCCCATCCGGTGGGCTGTCGGCGCGCCTGATCGGCGCTATGATTAATATCTGACCGCCCGGAAATCAATCATGCGCAGGACTCTGCTTTTTCTCGCCATCAGCTCGCTTGCCGGCTGTATGAGCCCGATGCCCGTCGCGAACCCGAACATGGCCTGGGTCGACTTCGCCATGCCGACGCCTGGTGGCAAAGTCCTCATGGCCGAGAGCCTGGACAATAAGCGCCTGAAAGACGGGCGATTTTTCCAGGTCACGCCCGGCAGCCATGAATTGAAGGTTCGTTTCGACTTCGAGCTGTTTTACGGAGGTTTTGGCATGGACTTCGACTCGCCAAACCGACTGTGCTATCTGACCGTGCGCTACGATCATTTCGAAGCTGGCCAACGTTACCTGCTCGAAGCTCGCTCGCTGACCTCCACGCCCAGCGCCCGGCTGTATAACGCCAAGCGCGAGCTCGTTGCCGAAGAGAGCCAGACTTTTTGCCTGCCGTAAGGCGAATTATCTGTCGTTCTTCTGATAGATGATTTTCTTCGTTCCACCTTCACACGTGCCGACCACCATGTTCTGGTCGTGCACTTCGTCATTGGTGACGATCTCCAGGGTGTAAGACGACACGTTATTGGCCTGGATCTTGGCTTCTATCTCGGCCTTGAGTTCTTCGCAGGATTTGGGCGCAGCCAGGGCCGATGTGGCCAGCGCACCGCAGATAATCGCCAAGGCAAAACGTTTCATGGTTGAAGCCCCCTTGAAGCAGCGCGCACCGTCATGCGCTGAAGCTGCTGTCACTTATTCGACCACAGTTTCACCTCGCGAGTTTGATCCAGACCAAAAAAGATCGCAGCCTTCGGCAGCTCTTATGGAACAAAAAATAACTTATTGATTT
>CAYNGZ010000148.1:0-13466 GCA_964396695.1 uncultured Pseudomonas sp. | reverse complement strand
CCGAACGCGGCGTGGGCCGGGTACAGGTGGTAGCAGTTGGTCCACACGCGGCCGGACTGGATGCCGCGGCCCATGCGCCAGGCGCGGTTGATGTCGCGGGTCCAGACGGCGGCGCCCAGGCCGAACTCGGTGTCGTTGGCAATCGCCAGGGCCTCGGCTTCGTCCTTGAAGGTGGTGATGCTCACCACCGGGCCAAAGATTTCTTCCTGGAACACGCGCATTTTGTTGGTGCCCTTGAGCAGGGTCGGCTGGATGTAATAGCCGGTCGCCAGGTTGCCTTCGAGTTGTTCCACCTTGCCGCCGGTCAGCAGTTCGGCGCCTTCGCCTTTGGCGATTTCCAGGTAGGAAAGGATCTTGTCGAATTGCTGTTCGGACGCCTGGGCGCCGACCATGGTGTCGGTGTCCAGCGGGTCGCCGCGTTTGATCTGGCTGACTTTCTTCATGACCACTTGCATGAACTCGTCGTAGATCGACTCTTGTACCAGTGCGCGGGACGGGCAGGTGCAGACTTCGCCCTGGTTGAAGAATGCCAGTACCAGGCCTTCGGCCGCTTTTTCGATGAAGCTCGGTTCGGCCTTCATGATGTCGGCGAAGAAGATGTTCGGCGATTTGCCGCCCAGTTCCACGGTGGACGGAATGATGTTTTCGGCCGCGCATTTCATGATGTGCGAGCCGACCGGCGTCGAGCCGGTAAAGGCAATTTTGGCGATGCGTTTGCTGGTGGCCAGGGCTTCGCCGGCTTCTTTGCCGAAACCTTGCACCACGTTCAGTACGCCTGGCGGCAGCAGGTCGCCGATCAGTTCCAGTAGCACGGTAATGCCCAGCGGAGTCTGCTCGGCGGGCTTGAGCACCACGCAGTTACCGGCGGCCAGCGCCGGGGCGAGTTTCCAGGCAGCCATCAGGATCGGGAAGTTCCACGGGATGATCTGCCCGACCACGCCCAGCGGTTCGTGAATGTGATAGGCCACGGTGTTGCCGTCGATTTCGGCGGCGCTGCCTTCCTGAGCGCGCAGGCAGCCGGCGAAGTAGCGGAAATGGTCAGCGGCCAGCGGGATGTCGGCGTTGAGGGTTTCACGCACGGCTTTGCCGTTGTCCCAGCTTTCGGTGATCGCCAGCACTTCGAGGTTCTGTTCGATGCGGTCGGCGATTTTCAGCAGGATCAGCGAACGTGCCTGGGCAGAGGTGCTGCCCCAGGCGTCGGCGGCTGCATGGGCAGCGTCCAGGGCTTTTTCGATGTCTTCGGCCGTGGAGCGGGGGAATTCGGCAATCGGTTGGCCGTTGACCGGCGAAGTGTTGGTGAAGTACTGACCTTTGACAGGCGCGACGAACTCGCCGCCGATGTAGTTGCCGTATTGACTCTTGAACGAAACGATAGCGCCTTCAGTACCTGGATGAGCGTAACGCATGGTGAGTGTCTCCTTGGCTTTTGTGCTTATAAGGGAGTACGCGCAGTGAGCGCTTGAGTAGCGTAGAGCAAAGGTCGGGCCAGTGCTTTGCGGGTCAGGTAAATCAAGGGTTTATGGCTTTTTTGAAGAATTGCGAAACAGGGGCTGTGACAGGGGCGGCACAGCGCTTGTGACAGTTTGTACCGCTTGTGGCACAACCCGTGACCTGGCAGTCAGGCCGGCATTGCAATGCGCACGACGCTGGAGGATCCTCAGTGCCTGCGATGGACCGTAGGAGCTGCCGAAGGCTGCGATCTTTTGACTTTGATTTTTCAAGATCAACAGATCGCAGCCTGCGGCAGCTCCTACACGGGCCGTACACCTTTCGGGGAGAACAATAAGAAATGCACAGCAACCATTTGAGTCGCCATGCCCAACAAGTCTTGACGGTAACCCAAGGCAAATCCCATTTGCAGGGACCTGGCAGCGATCCGTCCATTGCCCGTTCCTGGCTGCGTTGTCTTGAGGACTATCACCTCGACCCGGCCCTGACCATGGCGCCGACGGTGCTTGAGCACGGCCGTGTGCTGGAGAGTCGCGAGCGCTTGCAACAAGTCCTGCAGATCGCTGGCGGCGAGATGACCAGCCTGCATCAACAACTCTCCGGGGCCGGTCATGCCGTGCTCTTGACCGACGCCCGCGGGGTGATCCTCAACTGTGTCACCGCGCCCGCCGAACGGAAGATTTTCGAGCGCGCCGGTCTCTGGCTAGGGGCCGACTGGAGCGAAGCCTGCGAAGGCACCAATGGCATTGGCACCTGCCTGGTGGAGCGGCAGTCGCTGACCATCCATCAGGATGAGCATTTTCGCGGGCGCCACACCGGCCTGACCTGTTCGGCGAGCCCGGTGTTCGACCCGCACGGCGAACTGCTGGCGGTGCTCGATGTCTCGTTGGCGCGTCACGATGTCTCGCGTCAGAGCCAGTTTCACACCATGGCGCTGGTCAACCTCTCGGCCAAGATGATCGAGAGCTGCTACTTCCTGCGATACTTCGACAATCAATGGCTGCTGCGCTTTCACTTGCAGGCCGAGTCCGTCGGGCTGTTCAGCGAAGGGCTGTTGGCGTTCGACGGAGAAGGGCGGATCAGTGCGGTCAATCAGAGCGCGCTGAACCTGCTGGGGCATGTCCGTGGCGGGCTGCTGGGTAAACCGGTCGAGGCATTTTTCGATTGCTCGCTGGACGAACTGCTGGGGCGTGCGAGCATCAATGCCAGCGCCAGTTGGCCACTGCGCACCCGCGACGGGCGGGTGTTGTTTGCGCTGTTGCGCGGCCAGCCCCGCAGCGTTCCGACCCCGGTGCTACAACAGCCGATCATTGCCGAGCGCCCGGCTCTTTCGGGTATTTGTCTGGGGGATGAAGGACTGCAGAATGACTTCCGCAAAGCCTTGCGGGTCTTCGAGCGTGATGTGCCGCTGCTGGTCAATGGTGAAACCGGCTCGGGCAAAGAGGCGTTCGCCAAAGCCGTGCATCAGGCCAGTCAGCGTGCCGAAAAAGCCTTTGTCGCGCTCAACTGCGCGGCGATCCCGGAAAGCCTGATCGAGAGCGAACTGTTTGGTTATCGCGGTGGCAGTTTCACCGGTGCGCGTAAAGAGGGCATGCGCGGCAAGTTGCAGCAGGCCGATGGCGGCACGCTGTTCCTCGACGAGATCGGTGACATGCCGCTGGCGTTGCAGACCCGACTATTAAGGGTGCTGGAAGATCGGCAGGTGGTGCCCATCGGCGGTGAGCCGCAGGCGGTGAACGTGCGGATTATCAGCGCCACTCACCGTAATCTGCTGGAGCGCGTTCAGGACGGCAGTTTCCGCGAGGATTTGTATTACCGCCTCAACGGTCTGGAAATCGCCTTGCCGGCGTTGCGCGAACGCAGCGACAAATCCCGGTTGCTCGATTTTTTGCTGGCTGAAGAGTCGGGCGGGGAGGCGGTGCTGATTGACGCTGCGGCGCGACAGGCGCTGCTCGACTTTGCCTGGCCGGGCAACGTGCGGCAGTTGCGTAACGTGCTGCGGACCCTGGCGGCGTTGTGCGAGGACGGACGGATCGGGGTTGAAGACTTGCCGGTGATGATTCGTCAGGCCCGGCCTGCGCCCGTGTTATTGAGTGAAGAAACCTCGGACCATCCGCTGGACGATGCCGAACGCCTGGCGTTGCTTAATGCCCTGGAGCAGCAGCGTTGGCACATGACCCATACCGCTGAGCGGCTGGGGGTCAGCCGTAATACGCTGTATAGAAAGTTGCGCAAGCATGGGATTGCCCGGTAGGCAGTTAGATCGCCCCTCACCCCAGCCCTCTCCCCAGAGGGGAGAGGGGGAAAGGGGGCAGATCTATGTCGTTTTCAAACCTGAGTTCGACTCGGAGTTTCAGGTCGCCGTAGCTCACCCAAACAACTCGGTCAGTCCCCCTCGCCCCTTTGGGGAGAGGGTTAGGGTGAGGGGGGGATATTGAGCCAGATAGAAATGCCCAAGACCAACAACCCTCTGTCCCATCAGCTAAAGAGTGCGATTTTCGGCCCTCTACGCTAACCTGCCTCGATGTTTTACGAGGTTGACTATGCACATTCATATTCTGGGTATTTGCGGCACTTTCATGGGTTCGATGGCGGTTCTGGCCAAAGAGCTGGGCCATCACGTGACCGGCTCCGATGCCAACGTCTACCCGCCGATGAGTACGCAGTTGCAGGCGCAGGGCATTGAACTGACGCAAGGCTATGATCCGGCCCAACTCGATCCGGCCCCGGATCTGGTGGTGATCGGCAATGCCATGTCACGCGGCAACCCAGCGGTCGAATACGTCCTGAACAAAGGCCTGCCGTACGTCTCCGGTCCGCAGTGGCTGGCCGACCACGTGTTGCAAGGTCGCTGGGTGTTGGCGGTCGCCGGCACTCACGGTAAGACCACCACCAGCAGCATGCTCGCCTGGGTGCTGGAACACGCCGGCATGAGCCCGGGTTTTTTGATCGGCGGCGTGCCGCAGAACTTCTCGGTGTCGGCGCGTCTGGGCGACACGCCGTTCTTCGTGATCGAAGCCGATGAATACGACAGTGCCTTCTTCGACAAGCGTTCGAAATTCGTTCACTACCGTCCGCGTACCGCGATCCTCAATAACCTTGAGTTCGATCACGCCGACATCTTCCCCGACCTGCCGGCCATCGAGCGGCAGTTCCACCACCTGGTGCGGACCATCCCGAGCGAAGGCCTGGTGATCCACCCGACCACCGAGCCTGCATTGCAGCGCGTTATCGAAATGGGTTGCTGGACCCCGGTGCAAACCACCGGCGCGGGCGGCCAATGGCAAGTCAAATTGCTCAGTGAGGACGGCTCGAAGTTTGAAGTGATGTTCGAAGGCATCGCTCAAGGCGTGGTCGAGTGGGACATGACGGGCCAGCATAACGTGGCCAACGCCTTGGCCACGCTGGCGGCCGCGCGGCATGTGGGCGTGGTTCCGGCGATGGGTATCGCGGCGTTGAGCGCGTTCAAGAGCGTGAAGCGGCGTATGGAAAAAGTCGCTGAAGTCCACGGCATCACCATTTACGACGACTTTGCTCACCACCCGACGGCCATCGCGACCACCCTCGACGGTCTGCGCAAACGCATTGGCGACGCACCGTTGATCGCGATCATCGAGCCGCGCTCCAACTCGATGAAGCTTGGCGCACACCGTGACGGTTTGCCGCAAAGTGTGGTCGATGCCGATCAGGTGATCTGGTACGCCCCGGCCAACCTCGGCTGGGATCTGGGCGCGACGGCTGCGTTGTGCTCGGTGCTATCGGTTGTCAGCGATTCGCTGGAAGGCATTATCGAGCGGGTGAAGAGCCAGGCCAAACCGGGCACCCACGTGGTGATCATGAGCAACGGCGGCTTCGGCGGCCTGCACGGCAAATTGGCCGAGGCGCTTAAATGAATAACGGTCCGGATCGCATCACGCTGGCCATGACCGGCGCTTCCGGCGCCCAGTACGGTTTGCGCCTGCTCGATTGCCTGGTGCGTGAAGACCGTGAGGTGCACTTCCTGATCTCCAAGGCGGCGCAACTGGTGATGGCGACCGAGACCGACGTCACACTGCCGCCGAAACCGCAGGCGATGCAGGCTTTCCTCACCGAGTACACCGGCGCGGTTGCCGGGCAGATTCGGGTGTATGGCAAGGAAGACTGGATGTCGCCGGTGGCCTCGGGCTCCGGCTCGCCGGCCGCGATGGTGGTGGTGCCGTGTTCGACCGGGACCTTGTCGGCGATTGCGACAGGCGCTTGCAACAACCTGATCGAGCGCGCCGCCGACGTGACCTTGAAAGAGCGTCGGCAATTGATTCTGGTGCCACGCGAGGCGCCGTATTCAAGCATTCACCTGGAAAACATGCTCAAGCTGTCGAACATGGGCGTGACCATTCTGCCGGCCTCGCCGGGTTTCTATCACCAGCCGCAGACCATCGATGACCTGGTGGATTTTGTCGTGGCGCGGATTCTCAATCTGTTGAACATCCCGCAAGACATGCTGCCGCGTTGGGGCGAGCACCATTTGAGTAGCGATGAATAAGCTGTTGAGTCTGTTGCTCGCCCTGCAATTGGGCGGTTGTGCCACTGCGCGCACGCTGGACGCGGCCAAGCCCGGGGCGCCGGTGGTGTACTCGGGGATGCGCCTCGATCTGTATGCGCTGGACGGTGGTTGCTGTGCCAAGGACCGTTTTGGCGCCGAAGCACCGAGCTACCCCGGCATCGACCTGCCGGCCAGCGCACTGCTCGACACGCTGCTGTTGCCACTGTCGGTGTTGACGGTGTTGGGTGTGGGGTTTCAGGCGACGGGCGGGTTGTAACACGCAAAGATCGCAGCCTCCTGTAGGAGCTGCGAAGGCTGCGATCTTTTGATCTTTTGATTTTTACTTGCCGAGCTTACGCAATTCGTCGGACTCGACGATCCGCAGGCCATCCTGTTCTTCCAGCGCCAGGCGCCACATGGCGCGGGCCAGTTGGCAGGCTTCGATGCCGTGGTATTTGCCGGGAATCAGTTTGGACAGCGGCCCCGCCAGTTGTTCGGCGAGTCGCGGTTCAGCCCGATCACCCAGTAGCAGGGAAGGCCGGCAGATGGTCAGTTGCGGCCAGTTCTGTGCGCGCAATGCGTATTCCATCTCGCCCTTGACCCGGTTGTAGAGAATCGAGGATCTGCGATCGGCCCCCAAGGCGCTGATCACGATCAAGTGCCGTGCGCCCATTTCCCGTGCACGTTTGGCGAACGCCACCACCATGTCCAGATCGACCGCACGAAAGGCTTGTTCGGAGCCGGCCTGTTTGATCGTCGTGCCCAGGCAGCAGTAGGCAATGTCGACGCGGCCACTGAGTTGGGGGAGAAGCACCGCCGGATCGCCAACCGGGTTTTCCAGATGAGGATGTTCAGCCAGTGGTCGGCGTGACGGTGCCAGTACGCGGCTGATGGTCGGCTCGTTGAGCAGCCGGTCGAGTAGGTGTTCACCCGTCAGGCCGGTGGCTCCAGCGAGCAATATATGCTGAGGCGTCAAGTACATAATGTTTCCCCCTTGATACTGTTTCAGCTTAGTTGCTCTTTGCTTCCTTGCTGATTAACGCAGCACTTTCCAGTGCTTTGCGAGCTTGCTGCTTGCGCAGTAATTGCCAGTGCGCCACGACTCCTTTAGGCGCCCAGATCTGTGGTTCGGATGCTTCGAAGTTGTCCGCCAGTTCGCGTTCGGCAACGGTGGCCTTGGCCAGTTTGAAGGCTTGTTCGAGGTCATCGGTCTGGTTCAGGGCCTGAACGAACAACGCGTCGCCGAAGTAGGTGAAGTCGGCCTCTTCCGAGCAACCGAACGATACGCGGTCGGCACGCGAGGCGGTCATGATCAGCGTGTGTTCGTCTTTGAGTGCCGGGATGAAACCGCCGGAGTAGCACGCGGAAATCACGATGATCTTGTCGCGGTTTTTCAGCGGCGCGAGGACCGCGGCCAATTCGTCGGCCGGCAAGTCGGCCAGCTCCAGGCGCGGTTGGTCGAGCACCAGTTCATGTTCATGAGTGCCGTGGCTGGTCAGGTAGATGAACACCAGATCTTCCGGCCCGCTGCGTTCGGCCAGGGTCAGGGCGGCGCGGCGCAGGTTCTCGCGCGTGGCCATCGGCCGGTCGCCGAGGTGGTCGCGATGGTTGACCAGGCGGATCTGACCGTAGGCACCGAAACGGCTGGCGAGCATGTTGCTGACGTAGTCGGACTCGCGCAGAAACAAACTCTGCTTGCCGTCGCCGCCCACGGTCAGGGTGTACAGCTCGACCGCCGGGGTCGAGGCGGGCACATTGGTCAGCGCCTCTTCGAGCAGACGCCCTTGCGCCAGCAAACCCAGTTCGAGGGTGTCTGGCAGCAACTTGCCATTGGCGTCGCGTACGCGCTGACCGTTGATCCAGTCGCCGCTTTGCACCGTGCCATCGGCCAGCACCAGCGTGCCGTGCCCCTGATAGCTGTCGTTGTCGAACTCGCCGATGTAAAAGCTGCCGTCCGCCAGGTTCAAACGGCCCTGACCGGTGAAACGCCAATCACTGAATTGGCCGATGTAGTGGCTGTTATCGGCACCAATCAATTCGCCTTTGCCGTTCAGCGCGCCTTCCTTGAACTGGCCGACCCACACGTCGCCGTCGGCGTTCTCGTAGCGGCCCTTGCCGTTCAACTGATTCTGTTTGAACCCCCCCACGTAGCTGTCGCCCTCGGCACTGCTGAAGGTGCCGTTGCCTTCCAGCTGGCCGTCGACGAAATTACCGGTGAACTGGTTGCCGCTGGCATCGCCGCGCTGGCCTTCACCGTTGGGTTTGCCATTGGCAAACTGGCCCTGATACTGGCTACCGTCATCAAGCTCGAGACGACCGAGGCCGGAATACTGATCGGCCTTGAACTCGCCACGGTAGGTCATGCCGTCTTCTTTGAGGGTGCCTTCACCGTCGCGCCGACCGAGTTTGAAGCCGCCGGTGTAGCTGCTGCCGCTGGTGGTCAGCGTGCCTTGGCCATGGAACAGTCCCTGCTGGAATTCCCCACGGTAAACCTCGCCGTTGCTGCCGTGCCATTCGCCCTGGCCGTGCCATTGGCCCTTGTCGAATTGACCGGCGTACCAGCTGCCGTTCGGGTAGTCGATCCGGCCCTGGCCTTGCAGCAAGCCATTGACCAGATCACCCCGATAGCGGCCGCCATCGGGCAGGCGTGCATCAGGCGGCAACAGCGATTCGCCATCACCACACGCGGTGAGCAACAAGGTCAAAGCAAGGGGTGCAAGTGAGCGCATAGCGGGATCCGGGCAATTAGGCGAGCGAGTATGCCGCAGCTATGTGTCTGATATATAGAGCTGTGCGAAACAGCGGACAGCTGTTTCGCATCATGTGAGGGGTTACACGAACGCCAGCGACAGCGGTTCAGCGATGTACGCCGGTTTTTCCTGGCCTTCGATTTCCAGCGTGGCGGTGGCCTTGAGCAGCCATTGGCCGGGCTTCTTCTCGGTGACTTCGCTCAGTTCGACCTTGAGCCGGACTCTGGAATCGACCTTCACCGGTTGAATGAAGCGCACGCTGTCCAGGCCGTAGTTGACCACCATCTTCAAGCCTTGCGGCAGGACCAGGATGTCTTCCATCAGTTTCGGGATCAGCGACAGCGACAGAAAACCGTGGGCGATCGTGCTGCCAAACGGGGTTTGCGCGGCTTTTACCGGGTCAACATGGATGAACTGATAATCGCCTGTGGCTTCAGCGAACAGGTTGATGCGGTCCTGATCGATGGTGAGCCATTCGGAACGTCCGAGTTCCTTGCCGACATAATCTTTGAGCTCCGCAACTGGAACATAGGGCATTGAGACTCTCCTTGGGGTCATCGGTTTTAAAGTTTTTTCGGGGGGGATTCAGTCCCGGAACAACCACTCTAGATCATCACGGGGATTTGCTCCGGTCAACCTTCCATGTCGTTGGCGAATACCCATGCATAGCAGATGCCATGCTTATAATGTCCGGCCCCCCGTGTGGAGGATGAGTTTGCTGGAGATGACGGATGTTGCTACGCGGCCTGACCTGGCTGGTGCTGTTTCAATTGCTCGGCACGGCCCTCAACCATTTGTTTTTGCCGGTGCTGCCAGGGCCGATTATCGGCCTGCTGTTGTTGCTGGGGTTTCTGGTCATTCGTGGCGAAGTGGCTGAGCCGCTGAGCCTGGCGGCCGGCAGCCTGCTGCGTTATTTGCCGTTGCTGCTGGTGCCGCCTGCGGTAGGTGTAATGGTTTACGCCGCCGATATCGCCGCAGACTTCTGGGCCATCGTTGGCGCGCTGGTGTTGTCGCTGCTGCTGTCCATGGCTTTCGCCGGGGTGTTGATGCAGCGGCTGATCAGGCGCCACGCTGGCCGCTCGGAGGAGTCGTCATGATCGTCGATTGGCAGGGTGCATTGGCGGCAGTGATTCATCATCCGCTGTTCGGCATCGGCATTACCCTGGGCGCGTATCAACTGGTGCTGGCGGCGTTCGAGAAAACCCGCTGGATCTTCCTGCAGCCAGTGCTGGTGTCGATGCTGCTGGTGATCGGCGTGCTGCTCGCGTGTGGGCTGACGTACGCCGAATACCGTAAAAGCACCGAGATCCTCAGCATACTGCTGGGGCCGGCGACCGTTGCGCTGGCGGTGCCGCTCTACCTCAACCTGAAACGGATTCGGCAACTGTTCTGGCCGATTTTTACTACGCTGGTGATAGGTGGGGTGGTGGCCACCGGCACCGTCGTGTTGCTCGGTTGGTGGTTCGGCACGGAGCACATGATCCTGATGACCATGGCACCCAAGTCAGTGACCTCGCCGATTGCCATGCTGGTGGCCGAGCAAATCGGCGGCGTGGCGGCACTGGCGGCAGTGTTTGTGTTGATTACCGGGGTCGTCGGGGCGATTTTCGGTCCGGCGCTGTTGACGCGTCTGGGGGTCCATAGCCCTGAAGCCCGAGGCATGGCGCTGGGCATGACGGCACATGCGGTTGGCACCTCGGTGGCGTTGCAGGAAAATGAAGAGTGCGGTGCATTTGCCGCGCTGGCGATGAGCTTGATGGGTGTGGCCACGGCGGTGTTCCTGCCGTTGGCGGTGTCGATGGTGGTTTAAGGAAATCTCTATGAGCCTGGCGCTTTTCCCGCTGAACACAGTGCTGTTTCCCGGTTGCATCCTCGATTTGCAGATCTTCGAGGCGCGCTACCTGGACATGATCGGCCGCTGCATGAAACAGGGCGCAGGCTTTGGTGTGGTGTGCATTCTGGATGGCGATGAAATCGGCGCTGCCCCCGAGGGGTATGCACGGGTCGGGTGCGAAGCGCTGATCACCGATTTCAAACAACAGGACAACGGCTTGCTGGGCATTCGGGTTCAGGGCGGGCGACGTTTTCATGTGCTGCGCACCGAAGTCCAGCGAGACCAGTTGACTGTCGCCGATGTCGAGTGGCTGGATGATCGGCCCGAGCAACCCTTGCAGGATGAAGACGCCGACCTCATTGCCTTGCTCAAGGCGCTGGCCGAACACCCGATGGTCGAGGCACTGAACATGGGCACCGAAGCCACCGGCCAGCAGTCGCTGGCCAATCAGCTGGCGTACCTGCTGCCATTTTCCGAGCTGGACAAGATCGACCTGCTGCAACTCGACGACCCGCAACAACGCCTGGATGCGATTCAGGCGTTGCTGGATGAGTTGCAAGGTGAGTTGTTTGCCTGAGGTTAATCAGTACGCATACCGCAACAGCATATGAGGCAAATGCCACAGCGCGAAGAATCCGAACAAGGCCACCAACACTGGCAAGACCAACCACCAGGCCCTGGCTGGCATCGGGTTCAGGGGCGTCTGGCGCTGGGTCACGGCCAGGCTGGCCGCACACACACAAGCCGCCAGCACCGCTCCGGCCAGTACATCGGTTGGCCAGTGTGCGCCGAGATAAACCCGCGACAGGGCGATGGACGCAGCCGGCAAGCAACCGAGCAGCAGCCAGGTCAGACGCATGCGTGTTGGCTGGCCGCGACCCGCCAGTACCGCCAGGGTCAGGAACAACGCAAACGAACCTGACGAATGGCCGCTGGGCATGCTGTAGCTGGTCAGTGGGTCGGTCAGTACTTCCGGGCGCATCCGGGCGAACAGGTTCTTGGTTGCGGTGTTTGCCAGTGCGGTGACCAGCAGCGTGCCGCCCGCGAAGATCATATGCCGCCATTGCCGCGTGATCATCAGCAGGACTGTCAGCGCCGCGCTGATCACGAACATGTTTTTGAACTCGCCGAGCAGGGTGAACATCACGGCGACTTTGTCCAGCAGCGGGCTGCGGTGTTCCTGAGCCAGCGTCATCAAGCCCTGATCGAAGGCGTTCAAGTGTGGGTAGCCAATAAACAGTCCGCCCAGTATCACCAGGCTGAGGCCAGCGATCAGTGCGGTGGTCTGGCGATGAGCACGCAAGCTGCTGTTGATGCTCAGGCCTGCCAGCAGTGCGATACTGCCGACCACCAGAGCGGCCTGCGGCCAGAAACCTTCGGGCAATGGCAGGCGAATCGCCGCGCCCGTGGCCCAGCCCGGCAGCAGGTAGACGATCGACCAGCCAGCGCCCGCCAGCAAGCTGACGGCAAAGAAGCGTGGGAACGGCATGTCGAACATCCCGGCAACCATGGGCAGCATCGGACGCAACGGGCCGATAAAGCGTCCGACCAATAAGCTCGCGATGCCATAGCGCTGGAAATAGCTTTCAGCGCCGTTGATCCATTCCGGATGATGACGCAGCCCTGGCAAGCGCCGAATGTTCTGGTGGAAATGCCTGCCGAGGAAATACGACAGCACATCGCCAAACACGCCGCCGAGCAAACCCAGCAACAGCGTTTCACCCAGCGACAGCGCACCGCTGCCGGCCAACACGGTAATGGCAAACAGCAATACCGTGCCGGGCACGATCAAGCCGACAATTGCCAGGCATTCAATGCAGGTCACTATGAATACCGCCACCGCCAGCCATTGCGGATTGACCGTCAACCAGGCGGTCAGGCTATCGAGCCATGGGCCCATAAAAACAACTCCATTTCATTTATTGGCCCCGGTAGGAGCTGCCGCAGGCTGCGATCTTTTGATCTTAAAAAGATCGCAGCCTGCGGCAGCTCCTACGGGGGGTATGTTTCAGATCAGGAAATAATCGCGGTTTTCGACCTGGCCGCGTCGCAGTGGGTTCCGGGTGCAGTAGGGGGCGTAAGCACCGTCGACGAAGCGGTACATCAGGTGTTCGTCGCGACCATGAGGAATGCCCAGGCGTGTGGTCTGGATGACATGCGGGGGAGGTGCGCCGACGTCTTCGACAAACAGCACTTCGTGATCGAAGCGCTTGGCGTCCCAGACCGGCACTCTCAGGCCCAGCGCCTTGCACAGCAAGGTCTGCCCGGCGCAGAGCTTCTGCGAAGGGCGCGGTCGACCCTTGGCGTCGGGATTGTTGAGCAGCATCTGCGCCAGGCTCGCCGGGCCGGAGACTTCATCGACCCACGGGTAGGCCGATTTGATCAGCACCGCATTGCCCGGCCCGTGGGCACTGAAGTTCAGCGAATCACCGCCGCGGGCGTAATACATATAGATGTGGCCACCATCCAGAAACAAAGCCTTACGTTTTTCTGTGTAGCCGAGGGAGGCGTGGCTGCCCTTTTCTTCGCAGTAATAGGCTTCTGTCTCGATAATCCGCGCAGAAAGCCACAGATCACCGACCCGATGGCGGATCACTTTACCCAGCAATTCACAGGCAAGCAGTTGAGCATCACGGTTGAAAAA
This sequence comes from uncultured Pseudomonas sp., assembly GCA_964396695.1. GTDB lineage: Bacteria > Pseudomonadota > Gammaproteobacteria > Pseudomonadales > Pseudomonadaceae > Aquipseudomonas. The sequence continues at coordinate 267 of CAYNGZ010000148.1, read as the reverse complement.
GCTGTCGGGCAGGGCTTCTGGCAGTTTCGCGGTGGTCAGAATGGACATGGCGGCGTCCGTAGGGCCGAGGCGGATGAGGCGACGACTGTGCTTGAGGTTGGCTGTGCTGTATCGGAAAAGCCATCGGAGTGCGGCGGGGGACCAGGCTGGCTGCCTGGGTGGTTCGCCGTGCGCGAGTCAGGATTCGACGATCCTAGCCCCGCACCGGCTGATGCAGGTGCAGACCTCCAGGACGCCGCTTCATTATACCCATCACCGCTCTGTTAC
>CAYNGZ010000147.1:0-13477 GCA_964396695.1 uncultured Pseudomonas sp. | reverse complement strand
TGCTATGGGGCGGAGGGGGCTACTCCAGCATTTTTTTCAGCAGCCAGTTGCCTGCGGGTCCCGGTGGGTGCAGACGCGACCAGAGCGCGTCGACCGCCACGGTACGGGGCCAGCCGCGGGCGTCCAGCTCGGTCAGAGAGCCGGCGCCAAAGCGTTCCACCAACCAGCGCGGCAGGGGCGCCCAACCAAAACCGCCCTGGGCCATTTCCAGCAGCATCAGATAACTGGGCGCCGACCAGACCCGGCCTTGGGCGCGGGTTTCGTACGGATTGATGATGGTTGCCAGGCGTAACTCGCGGTGCTGCTGCAGGATGTCCTTGTCGACGTTTGGCAGGACCGCCAGCGGATGTTCGCGCGACACGAACAAGGCAAATTCCGTGCGCTCGTCGACCGTTGCGCTGTTCAGGTCTGCCGGGTAGTCAGTCTGCATCTCAGCGAAGGCAATATGCGCGCGACCGCGTTGCACCAGGGCGATCAAATCGTCGCACTCGGCGATCAGGCATTCGAGTTCCAGGTCCGGGTAGCGTTGTTCGAAGTCACTCAGCGCAGCTTCAAAGCGGTCGGATTGATAGGTATCGGAAATCGCCACCGTCAATTTCGCTTCAACACCCTGGGACAGCTGAGCGGCGGTCATTTCCAGGCGGTTGGTGGCGGCCAGAATGGCCTCGGCACGTTGCAGCATGACATGCCCGGCCGATGTCAGGCCGGGCTTGCGGCTGCTGCGATCGAACAGTGTCACGTTCAGGTCGATTTCAAGGCTCGCGACGGCTGCACTGATGGTCGACTGGCTTTTGCCGAGTTTGCGCGCTGCCGCAGAAAACGAGCCTTGGGTCGCTGCCTGGACGAACGCCAGCAGCACTTCATGTGAGGGCATTAACTATCGCCTTGATCGATGGTTATTGGTTATGAAGTATCGGTGTCGTGGTAGATGATGGCAACCACATTCACCCGGGGAGCTGGATCATGAGCACCAACAAATCCTTTACCGAGCGTGTTTTTCAGGCCATTGGTTTCGAGCTGCTGGCCGTGTTGATCTGCACCCCGTTGCTGGCCTGGATCATGGACAAGCCGTTGTTCGAAATGGGCGTGGCGACGGTCGCCATTGCGCTGCTGGCGCTGGCCTGGAACGTGGTGTTCAACGGTTTTTTCGACCGCGTGCTCAAGCGCTTGAACCTCGTGCGCAACGCTTGGGTGCGAGTGGTGCATGCGCTGCTGTTCGAAGGTGGTCTGGTGGCGCTCGGCGTACCACTGGTGGCCTGGTGGTTGAACATCAGCCTTTGGCAGGCGTTCCTGCTGGACATCGGCGTGTTGCTGTTTTTCCTGCCGTACACCTACGTCTATCACTGGGCTTATGACGTGGTGCGTGAGCGGATGCTGGAGCGGCGGGTCGCCTGAGGCGCGAGGGTGTGTGCGGGCAATGCAATGTGGGCAAACGGAGCGGCACCCGCCCCTCTATCACAGAGAGGGGTGGGCGGCTCGGGGTCGATCAGACGTGGAAGTAACCCACGCAGGAATCGAACGGCAGGCGTTTGAGCTCGATCTTGTTCAGGTCGAACACTTCACGCAGGGCCTTTGTTTCGCCCGGGAAGTTGCGGTAGGCGACTTCGTCCAGCACCACGATGGCGCCTTTTGGCATGTACGGCAGGAAGGTTTCCAGCGCGACCTTGGTCGACTCATACAGGTCGGTGTCGAGGATCAGCATCGCCACGACCAGGTCCGGACGGGTCTTGACCCACTCAGGCGCGGTCTTGCAAATATCGCCCTTGACCAGCTCGCAACGCGGGATGCGGTTGACCGGACGCAGCAGGTCGTTGGCGTCGATCATGTCCTGGATCAGCGACTGGTCGGTGTCGGAGAACATGGTCTCGTTGACGTCGGCCGGGTCTTCGTCCTTGTTGATGCTCTGGAAGCCTTCGAAGGTGTCGAAGCCCACGATCGAACGGTTGATCGCGTAGGGTTCCAGGATCATCGACAAGTGCATGTAGAGCATCAGCGAGTTGCCCTTGTACACGCCGCACTCGACGATCGCGCCAGGGATTTCGGCGACCTTCTTGAACAGCTCCATGCGCGACAACGCAGCGGTGACGCCGATGCGGTTGGCGAACACGAAGGGGGCATCGGCCACGTACTCGGCGTCGACGCGCTTGAGGACACCAGCGCGGGTTTCGTTGTATTGGGCTTCGGCAGGCGTGATGCGACGCTTGGTCATGATTGGATTCCTTGGAAATTCGAGAAGTCGTGGGCGTGGAAATAGTCTTTGAAGCCGGCGCCGACATCCGGGCACGCGCTGTCGACGTTGATCGCGCCGCGCTTGTGCTTCAGATCGTCGAGATGCATCAGGCGGAAATCCACACTGAAGCGGGTGTGTTCGGTGTAATTGGGAACGGTGCCGTGCAGGTGCGAACCCGAGAAAATCAGCATGTCGGCGGTGTTGCCGGCGATGCGGATTTCGGACGCGGTGTCGATGTCTTCGGTCGGCACCGGGTGCTGACGGGCTTCTTCCTTGACGTTGTCCTTGGCGCGCTGGCGCTGCACGTCGATCCAGTCGCTGAGGCTCCACTGCGCCGACGTGTTCTTCACCGGCTGATCGAAGTACGCCGGGTTGATCATCATGGTCTGGTCCGGCTGGATCGTATAGACCGGCATCCAGGTGTTGATCTGGCAGTCGACGCCGCCGTACCAGGTGTCACGATGGGGCTTGTACGCGTAGCTGACACCCGCGTGCAGGTAATCGTAGTTGGGCACCACACGAATCCGTGGCACGTCGAAGATGAACTCTTCAGGGGCAGCACCGATTTCTTCGGTGAAACCACGGATCAACTCTTTGGCCCGCAGGCTATTGGTGAACTGGCCTTTGAGCCGGGTCACCAGGACCACGAACTCTTCCACCGGCATCAGACGGTGCAGGGCCTGGTGGTCAGTCTCGCCGTCAAACGCGGCGGTGATGCTTTCCTGAGCAAAGGCACAGAGTTCCTTGGCAGCAGTGAGCTGGGTGTTCAGGAAGATATCGCCAGCATAGATGGCGCTTTTGAAGTCAGCTTTCTTCTGAAGCTGATTGATGTACAAATTCACGGTTCCCCCTCCTGAATGCATCGGGTCTCTTAAGAGTCGGCACCAAGGTAACAAACTGAAGCCCGATCCAGCGGGTGCTGAGTCAATAAATACTTGATCCACTAACTTTGCGACGAAAGGCCTGTCGAGTGAGGATGTTGCTGATGGCGCTCATGAAACGCGCCTGAACTGATTGCCCGGTGCGGGCGTTTTCTACAGGTTGTCAGGTTCAGAGCAGTTTGGTGGCTCCTGTAATAGAGCCTCTACCGGTGGTCGGATCGGCTCAAGAAACCCGCTGCCACGCCGATGACGCCTAGGCTGGCTCAGGCATTTCGGTGCCTGGCCGCGTGTTGTTGACAGGGAGGTCCGGACATTTCGCATGCCCTACCGGTGCGAGCCTTATCCCTGTCATGAGTATCACTCGATGTTTTTGCAAAAATCCCTGAGAGCTCAAATCCTGGCACTGCTGAGCGGCAGTCTGATCGCGATGTTGCTGATTGCCCTGGCCTGTTTTCACTTTCTCTCCAGCGGGGTGCAGAACTATCGCAACCTGATCGAAGGTCCTCTGCGTACCTCACAACTGATCGATGAAGCCAACCTGCAATTCAAGGTTCAGGTTCAGGAATGGAAAAACGTCCTGTTGCGCGGCAAGCAGCCGGCTGACCTGGACAAATACTGGAAGCAGTTCGAGGAACGTCAGAGCGACGTACAGAACATTCTTGGTGAGTTGACCCGTCAACCGGGCATCGATGCGTCGCTCAAGGCACGCCTTGAAAGCCTGCGTGACGCGCACCGTACGCTCGGTGGCGCTTATCAAAAAGGTCGGGATGCCTATCTGGCCGCCGGTGCCGACCCTACAGCGGGTGATAACGCAGTCAAAGGCGTGGACCGCGCCACCAGTGAACAGATGAGCGAGTTGGTCAACGAATTGCGCAAGCAGGGTCGTGAGCAGTCGACACTGATCAGCGCCAGTGCCGATCGCACGGTGTTGCTGGGCATCCTGGTGATGCTGGCTTCGGGTCTGTTGATCGGCTTGTTCAGCCTGTGGCTGGTCAGCCGCAATCTGGTGGAACCGATCCGCAAGCTGATCGAATACGTCGCGCACTTGAGTCAGGGCCGCTTTGCCGAGCAGGTGGCCAGTAATCGTCAGGATGAGCTGGGCAAGCTGGCGGTGGCTGCCAACACGCTGCGCGATTTCCTTGCCGAAACCTTCAGCCGCTTGCAGCGCAGCGCCTCGGATCTGGACAGCGCCAGCGGTGAGCTGAACTCGATTGCGACGTTGATGGCCCATGGCACCAGCGAACAATTCGACCGCACGGATCAAGTCGCCACGGCGATGAACGAGATGTCCGCCACCGCCCAGGAAGTTGCCCGTCATGCCGCCGACGCGGCAAGGGCCGCCGATGATGCCGACCAGTCGGCACAACAGGGCGAGAAGGTCATGCAGGGCACGATTCACACCATCACCCAAATGCGCGGCGAAATCGCCAACACGGCGACGGTCATCCGCCAACTGGAAACCGACAGCGGGCGCATCGGCAAGGTGCTGGAAGTGATTCGCGGCATCGCCGAGCAAACCAATTTGCTGGCGCTCAACGCCGCCATCGAAGCCGCTCGGGCCGGTGAAGCCGGGCGCGGGTTTGCGGTGGTGGCCGATGAAGTGCGCAGCCTGGCCCAGCGCACGGCGGCGTCGATCATCGAAATCAACCAGATCATCCACAGCGTACAGACCGGCGCGGTAGACGCGGCGCAGGCCATCGAAAGCGGTCAGTCGCGCAGCGAGGAAAGTGTTGAGCAGGTCACTCAGGCCGGGGCCATGCTTGAGCGCATCACCGCGTCGGTAGAAGCGATTCGCGACATGAACCGCCAGATTGCGACGGCCGCCGAAGAGCAGACCTCGGTGGCCGAAGACATTTCGCGCAACCTGACCGAGATCACCAGCATCGCCAGTACCAATCTGGACAACGTGCAGCGCACTGAAGCAGCGAGCAACAATCTGCACGGGTTGTCGGGGCAATTGAACGCGGTGACGGCGCGCCTCGGCTCCTAGCCAACTGAAATGTGTATCGGCACGCTAACCGTGTCGGTACACGATTGATCTCAAGCGTGGGCGTTGCACGTCGATGATTCGGCCGGGTTGGATGCGCCTTTGATGTCCCTGCCCCATGAGGCGGGTGCCGCTGGTCGGATTCAGCGGCAGAAAAGGCCGTGATTTACTGCCTACCTGTTAGTTCTGACAGTAGACGGGGTGGTGCCCTGGGGGTTGTATGGGACAGCCAGCGCAGCCTGCGCTACTTTTTCTGTCAGGAGAGATCCCATGTCTTATAGCAAGTTGCATATTCCAAGCATGACCCCGCTGCCCGGTTACGACGGGCAAATTGATGAGCTAGCTCCCGGAGCAGGTCTGCCGGCTAAAGTGTTGGGCGGGCAAGGTTATAAAGCAGAAGATATTGTGAAGGTGTACCTGAATGACGGACGCGTGACTGAGCGCGTGTTTATGCGCGAGATCACTGTCGGTGAAGAGCAAAATGGCATCGAGTTTGAAATAGAGAACCGCTACGTTGCACCAGGTGATGCCACGCTCACTTACGACATCATCAATAGTGAGAACGGAAACGTGGGAGAGTCATTGGAGTTGCAGCTCAAGGTTATCCCTGCCTCGAAGAAAAACCGGAAGTAGTCTTTGTGTCCTGGCAGCAGGCTCGACCAGGTCGTTGCCGATGATTACCCCTTACATTCAAAACGCAAAAAAGCCGCGAAACCCGAAGGTCACGCGGCTTTTTCTAGGTGGCGATTTACTTGTCTTGTGTGTTGCTCAGCACTTTGCCGGTTTTGGCGTCCAGCTTCACGTCCCATTCGACGTTCTTCGCGTCGCGGATTTCGACCTTGTACTCATAAACGCCAGTTTTGGCGTTGTGCTCCAGCTCGGTGTCGGTAATGTTTGCTGCTGTGCTGCCAAGGTGCTCAGCGAGCGCCGCCTGATTGAGTTTCTGCATGTCCATCACAGTGCCGTCCTTGAGCAGGCCCGGGATCAGGTCCGGGCGCACATCGGCCATGGCGAAACCGGCCGTCAGGGTCAGGGCAGCGGCGGTGAACAGGGCAGTCAACGTCTTCATGGGGGCATTCCTTGGGTGAGCTGTTTAAGTGGCGTCAGGTTAGCCAGCGCAACTTAATTCATCCTTAAATTCACGGCCGGTCTGCTCGAGAACAAGCCTACAAATAATCCGCCTGTTTCAGGCCTTTAGTCGATTGACTGACCCTGTCTCACTCCCTATCCTCGCGCCTGTCACGACACATTCGTGATCGGGTTTGACGGCTCGGTGGTTTTAAGGCGCGCACTGTCCTTCAACTTTGCTCGTGCACTTCCGTGCTCGACGCAAAACTCAATGGTGACTGTGCGCGGGGCACTTTCGAGTGCGCCGGGTGCCTTAGACCGGTCCGTCAACCTGCGCACAGTTGCCACCCATTCGTTTGACGGCGACCGCGTGGCAGCTCTTGATCACTAAGGAGCTACACCCATGACCGATCCAACCACCAAGTCCACCCCCTTCGCCCGCTGCGACCACATCGACCATTACCTGTTCGCCGTCCAACCCGACATCCCGTTACTCGACGCACTCGAACACGCCTCGGTCTACCTGAGCTGCGCCGAAGCCCTCGCCCATCAAGCCCCCACCGCCACCCGCCCGGAACACATCGCCTCGTTACGCTGGGCCAGCCAGCAGATGCTCGGCACCGCCCGATCATTGGTCCAGGCTTCAATCGACGGACTGCACGCCGCCCAACCGGGAGATGACGCATGAACCCACACATGCCGATGACCAACAACGATTGCGATATCCCGGTGCTGCTGGTCGCCACCCAAGCGCCGCTGGATGTGCTGCACAGCAACGCCGCTGCACGGTTTCTGGCAGTCACGGAGATGATGGAAAGCCTGGCCAATCTCGACATCACGCGGGCCAGCGGCGCAGATGTCCAGCAGATTGCCCACGCGGCGGCGATGTTGCTGCGTGATGGTTGCGATGTGATGGATGTATTGGGCCGGCAGATTCGGGCGAATCATTGAAGTGCGACAGGGTTATCTTGCCTGTTAATCGAGTCTGAAAACTTGATTGTTGCTGAGAGGCGGGCGCAGCAAAGGGGAATACGCATCCTGATGTCGGTCAGTTAACGTCATTCTTGCGTGGGGTTCGCCAGGCTCAAGAACCACCCCTCACCCCAGCCCTCTCCCCAAAGGGGCGAGGGAGCAGAATGTAGATTTCTGAAGATGTGCTGCGACCTGAAAGTAATGCGTTGAATCCATAGTCGACTCGGTTGCACAGGTCGCAGCAGCTTGGCAGACACTCAAGATCAGTCCCCTCGCCCCTTTGGGGAGAGGGTTAGGGTGAGGGGTGGATTTCGAATCAGAACAGAGCGTCCAGACGCTGAGTTTTCTTAGCTGTAGTGGTCGATTAATCCTGGGCCCTCGTGACGCTCCCTCGCGGGAGCGATCAATAGCGGGCGGCCACTCAGTAACCATTGGCCTCAAGCAACTGCGCAACGCTGCCCGCTGCCGGACGCTTGTAATACTTGAGCAGTTCGCTGGCGCGGTTGGTGAAGATGCCGTCGACACCGGCGTCCATCACCTTCTTGTAGTCCACGGCATCGTCGATGGTGTAGACGTGCACCAACATGCCTTTGTCGTGGGTGTACTGGTTCATCCACGGTTGCACCAGGTCCGAATAGCTTTGATCGCCGCCGTTGGTCAGCGCTGCCGAAGGGCCCGTGCCGATGGCGCCCTGCGCCTTGGCGTAGTCGACCCATTGCTCGAATTCGGCTTTGTCCTTGGGTTCCTGTTTGGCGTAGTAAGTGGCTTTATCCTTGTCGCCGGATTCGGCGAAGGTCACTTTCGACTTGGGCTCGATACTACCTTCGCCCACCCACAGCAGAAGAATCTTCGGCACTTGCGGCATTTCTTTTTGCAGCAATTCGAGGCTGCTCTTCTCGAAGGTTTGCAGAATCACTTTACCTTTGCCCTGGCCGACGCTCAGCTCGCTTTTGGCCAGCGTGGAACCTGCCGGGCTCAGCCAGCCGCGGTCCTGAAGTTTGTCCTTCAGGTCGCGTTCAATGCCGGGAAACTGCTTGGGCTCCTTGGTTTCGATGTAAAGGCCAGGCTTGTGAAGCGGGTTGCCCTGGGCGATATCGATGATTTCGTCCAGGGTCAGGATTTTCAGACCCGCGTAGCTGGCACGCGCGCGATCCGGGTGGGCGGCGTTGAACCAGCTGCCGGCGTCCAGAGTTTTAAGTTCGGCGATGGTGAACGCGTTGGCCGGGCTGTCCTTGCGTTCAGGAAACTTGGTCGCGACATCGGTGGTGCGTTGCAGGTTGTTGTCATGCAAGGCGAACAACACGCCGTCCTTGCTGCGTTGAAGGTCCATTTCCAGGTAGTCGGCGCCCAGGTCACGCGCCAGCTTGTAGGAGGCCGCGGTGGATTCGGGGGCATCGAACGAGGCGCCACGGTGGGCGATGACCGCCGGGTGCGGGATGCCGGTGGCGGAGGCCAGAGCGGTCGGGCTCTGTTGGCTTGAAGCCTGTGCCTGGCCAAGGCCGAGCATCAGGCTCAGCAACAGGGCACTTTTGGTGTAGGTAACAGGCATAGTCGAGGTCCTTTCGTAAGAAGCGATTTCAAAGACGTACCTTTTAACAATTGAACGGCGGATGTGCTATCGCCAAACCGACATAAACGTGTGTGAGGGGCGTTTTTTCCGCGCTTTTGTGCAGCCCTTTGCAGTACGATCCGTCTCGGCAGTTTCCCCGTCAGAGGGAAATCCCGGAACATTCGCCCTCCAGCCCTGCGTGTAAACCATCGTTCAGCCGTCCTTCGGGACGCATCCGTGAGGTTTACCATGCGCATCACGTCCGAACTTATCTGCCAGGCCGTCGACCAGCTCAAAGGCTTCGTCGGTTTCAATCGCAAGACCGCTCACTACATCGTCCGCTTCAGTGAAGACGCCTTTGGCATGGACGTCGCTGACGACGCGATCATTCCCGCCAGCGAGTTCGTCTGGGCGCCTGAGGACGGTCAAACCATGATTCTCAAGCGCGAGCTGATCCGCTTGCTGCTGGAGCAGAACATCGACGACCGGATCAATATTACCGAGCCGCTGCGGGTTTACATGCGGCGCGAGGATCTACCGGAGATTACCGCGTTGCGCAGCCTGGTTCAGACCGGCTGACGCTCGAACGCATAAGCACGCTCGACCTTGCATACTCGCGTGTGAAACGCTTCATACCAGGTCGAGCGCCCGCGTTCGCGGGTTGCACGGTGCTCGGCATGCTGTTTCCAGGCGAGGATCGCCGCCTCACTGGACCAGTAGGAAATAGTGATGCCGAGCCCGTCTTCACCCCGGGCTGACTCCACGCCGAGAAACCCCGGTTGTTCGCGGGCGAGTTCGACCATGCGTTGCGCGGCTTGCTCGTAACCCTGGTCTGCGGTTGTGCGCAGTGAAGTGAACATCACCGCGTAGTAAGGGGGCGGGGGTGTGTTGGCGATCATCAGCGGTTTCTCATGCAGGCCTTGATAAAGGCGTCGACCAAGGGCGGCAGGGTGCCGGCCAGCGCCGCGCGCTCGGGTTGAAACAGGGTCGCGACGAAAAATGGGTGGTCGCTGAGTTCCATGGCCCGTAGATCACCCGCCGAATCGTGGCCGGTGGCCTTCAGGTTTTGTGTCAGCAGTCGCTCTTCGAACGCTGGATTGACGCCGTAGCGGCAGTGGTAGCCTTCGCGAATTTCTGTGGTCGCGTAGGCGTTGGCGATCAGCGAGCCTTTAACCAGCCGGATGCTGTCGACGACCTCGACTAACGAGCAGGTGAGCGGCGTGAGCACGGCGCGGTCGGCAGCGGGTGAGGTTTCCCCATGCTCGGCATCGGCCCACCCCAGAACATTGCGTGCGTATTCAAGTACCGCGTGTTGAAAACCCCCGCAGGTGCCGAGAAATGGACGTTGCTGTTCGCGGGCAAAGCGGATCGCCAGCAGCGCACCGTCCATGTTGCGGTAAGGGCTGGCAGGCACGCACCAGAAGCCGTCGAAGTCAGCCAGTTGGCTGTTTGCATCAATGCGGTCGGTGGCCAGCCACTCAATGTGCACATCGACGTCAGTGTGGTGGGCGGCCATGTTCAGCGCCAGGGGAATCGCCTGATGGGCAGTGACCTTTGGATCGTAGTCACCGATCAGTGCAATACGCAGTTGAGGGCTTGTTTGCATGGTGTCTTCCAAGACGTGTTGATTGTTGGCACCCACTTGGGTGCAATTGCCCGATCAGGAGCGTTGCTGATCCTTCAGAACGTGTTGATGCATTTCCGTGGTCAGGTTTTCGATGCGTTCGGTCAGATCCTTTGTCATCTCGGTCAGTCGGGTGTTTTGCTCAAGCAACGCCAGTAACTGCGCGGAGGTCTGCGCGGCTTGCGCTTGCCGTTCGCTGTTGGCAATCGCCAGGGTCTCGCGGTGTAGCGCGTCGGCTTCGGACTGGGCTTTGTCGCGGGCGGCCTGACGGGTTTGCGCGAGCAGGATCAGCGGCGCGGCATAGGCTGCTTGCAGGCTGAACGCGAGGTTGAGGAGGATGAACGGGTAGACGTCGAACGTCGTTAATCCCGTGACGTTCAGGGCAATCCAGACCCCGACAATGAGGGTTTGAGCGCCGAGGAAAGTCGGGGTGCCGAAGAAGCGTGCAAAGGCTTCGGCCTTCAATGCAAAGGTGTCATTGCCGAACGTCGATGCCAGATGAGCGTGGGGGCGGTGGAAGCGCAAGTGATCGACGGGGGCAACAGATTCGGTTTCAGGCTTGGTTGAATTCATGATGCTCTCTGCAATGCCATGGGACAGAGGCTCACTATAGCCCGGCAGACCCTCGGCTGACGCGATCACTTTTTTGCGCCGATCCTTGTGCTGGATACACTTTGAAACACTTAGTTGAGTTGATTCGAAGCTTCCGTCCATCGCGTAAAACACATGAACCGTGTCATTTATTCCACGTGCACGGATACGAGTCCTTCAAAGCCGCTGAATGCCTAGAGTTGATAGCAGGCCAGAAACATGTCCAGCGTCGACTCCACGACCGTCGTCCGCATCTCGGGTGACAGTGGTGGACAGTTCAGGGAGATCTGCGGCCAGAAGGCAAATGCCTTGAGCATTCCCTGCACCAGTTGGGCAGCAAAGGCCGGATCTACAGGCTTGAGCCGACCGTCCGCCTGAGCCGCGCGAATCCAGGAGGTCAGCCCTTCTTCACGTTCGCCAATGCGCTCGACCATGTCCTGGACCCGTTCTGGCGAATGGATGGTGGCGGCGATGGCCACCCGTGCCAGATCAAGAAAATTGTTGTCCCCCAGCAACTGCAATTTGCAGTGCAGTAACTGGCCCAACTGATCGCGCAGCGGCAGGTCTGTGCGATAGCCGTTGTCCTGTTGAGCGGTGACGTTGGTCCACAATCGTTGCAGGATTTCGGCGAACAGCTCTTCTTTACTGGGAAAGTGGTTATACACCGTGCGCTTCGACACGCCCGCGGTGGCGGCAATCTTGTCCATGCTGGTGATGTCGAACCCGTTGGCACGGAATTCGGTAATCGCCGCCTGAACAATGGCTTCGCGTTTACGGTCGGTGAGGCGCTGTGGAGCTGTCATAAATACGCTTCGGCAGAGAAAAGGAAGAACTACACTCAGCAGTTTACTTGTTCACGGCTTTGTTGCAATCTTGAAACTACACTGTGCAGTGTAGTTGAGCGGTTAAAAAATAGAGTTTGCGGCTGACGCGTGCGTGCATTGGCCATTTATCGTCCGAAAAAGAACAGCCGCACACCTTGTCGGTTTTTCTGGAGTCACTCAAACATGGCCACTTTCTCTTACCAGGCGGATCGCGCCACAGAACTGAAAACGTCCCGGCAGGAGCAGGGGCAGTACCGCAATCATGCGACCGTACCGGGGCAGGGGTTTCGCAAGACCGTGCAAATTTTCTGGAACATGCTGTTCCACAAGCCGCGTAACACGCGACCAGCCGGTGTTATTCCGGTTCAAACGCTGACTCGCGAACAGCTTCTCAGTGCACCGAACCACAGTGTGTTTCGCCTGGGGCATTCCACCGTGCTGTTGAAGCTGCGCGACAAGTTCTGGCTGACGGACCCGGTCTTCGCCGAACGCGCATCGCCGGTGCAATGGGCTGGCCCAAAGCGTTTCCATCAGCCTCCGATCAGCCTTGAGGAGCTGCCTGCAATCGAGGCGGTGATTCTGTCCCATGACCATTACGACCACCTCGACCATCAGTCGATCCTCACGCTGGCCGACAAAACCAAACACTTTCTAGCGCCGCTGGGTGTGGGAGAGACGCTGATCAAATGGGGCGTCGATGCGAGCAAAGTACGCCAGCTGGACTGGTGGGAAGGCACTCAGATCGACGGGATTCATTTCATTGCCACGCCTTCGCAGCACTTTTCCGGCCGCGGACTGTTCGATGGCAACAGTACGCTCTGGGCCTCTTGGGTGATAATCGATGGGGGCAAACGGATTTTCTTCAGCGGTGACACCGGCTACTTCGACGGTTTCAAAGCGATCGGCGAACAGTTCGGCCCCTTTGATCTGACGCTGATGGAAACCGGTGCGTACAACGTCGACTGGCCGCTCATCCACATGCAACCGGAAGAAACCCTGCAAGCCCACATCGACCTCAAGGGCCGCTGGCTGCTACCGATTCACAACGGCACCTTCGACTTGTCGATGCATGCCTGGCACGAACCCTTCGACCGCATTCTGGCCCTGGCCTGGGAACGCAGTGTTTCCATCACCACGCCGCAGATGGGTGAAGCGTTCAATCTTGAGCAGCCGCAGCGCGGGGAGGCCTGGTGGTTGGAAGTTGAAGCCGTGGCGTTAGACAGTCAGACCCATGTCGAGGAGGCTGGCTACAGGTAGAGGTGACAATTCGTACTTCATGTGGAGATATGGTCTGACGGTCTTTTCGAACTGTGGGCATCGCTTAACGGTAACTTCAAAGATGCCATTGATGAGCAACTGACCGATCACAATCTGGATGCCTTGTTCGCCGATGCCGATGGTTACTCGCAGTTCAGCGCCGCCGTTGCAGGCTATCCGGCTATCACATTGCCGTCGGGCATGAACTCGACGGGCGTCCCTACCTCCGTTTTCTTCTTCGGACCGCGCTGGAGTGAGGCTCAACTGTTGGCGCTCGCTCACAGCTATGAGCAAGCGTCTATGGCCAGACAGAACCCTGCGTTCAAAACGGAGTAAGCCTCGCCTCAATCGGGTGTCATGCCGATAACTTGCGCCCTCAGACTGAATGTCAGGCCGTCGAAATGACCGTTGTAAAAGATGAAGCGCTGCTTGAGATTTCTCTAGTGTGCTGTTCTCGAATTAACATTTCTCCGATCTTGGCTACACTTCCAGTG
>CAYNGZ010000146.1:7709-13481 GCA_964396695.1 uncultured Pseudomonas sp. | reverse complement strand
CATGTTCCTTACGCGACAGCGCGGCCTCGAAGAGGGGGCGGCCCCTCCTACGGATGTACACCCTGTAGGAGCTGCCGCAGGCTGCGATCTTTTGCTTTTACTCCCCCGGCAACACACAAATCCTCCGTAAACCCTTGTGCAAACGGATGAGTGCGTTAGCATCGCCACCCTCTTTGGTGTGCCCGGACAACGTTCTGTCCGTATCTGTCGGTTTTCAAACGGAAATCGGCTTTTTGCGCGCCTCAAAACACAATGGGTTAGGGGAGTTGATGATGAAGAAGTATCTCTCGATGCTGCTGCTCGGCGTCATGGCGCTGGCGGCAGTCAACGCGGCGCACGCCGGCGCCATCGACGACGCGGTCAAGCGCGGCACGCTGAAAGTCGGCATGGATCCGACCTACATGCCGTTCGAAATGACCAACAAGCGCGGCGAGATCATTGGCTTCGAAGTCGACATCCTCAAAGCCATGACCAAGGCCATGGGCGTCAAGCTGGAGATGGTGTCCACCGGTTACGACGGGATCATCCCGGCCCTGCTGACCGACAAATTCGACATGATCGGCAGCGGCATGACCCTGACCCAGGAACGCAACCTGCGCCTGAACTTCAGCGAACCCTTCATCGTGGTCGGCCAGACGCTGCTGATCCGCAAGGACCTGGAAGGCACCATCACGTCGTATAAAGACCTGAACACCGCCGACTACCGCATCACCTCCAAGCTCGGCACCACCGGTGAAATGGTTGCGAAGAAGCTGATCTCCAAAGCCAAATACCATGGCTACGACAATGAGCAGGAAGCCGTGCTCGACGTGGTCAACGGCAAGGCTGACGCCTTCATTTACGACGCGCCTTACAACGTCGTTGCGCTGAACAAGGTCGGCAACGGCAAACTGGTGTTCCTCGACAAGCCGTTCACCTACGAGCCGCTGGCCTTCGGTCTGAAGAAGGGGGACTACGACAGCATCAACTTCATCAACAACTTCCTGCACCAGATCCACGAAGACGGCACCTACGATCGCATCCATGACAAGTGGTTCAAAGACTCCGCCTGGCTCAAGGACATGGAATAAGGCTCGAGACCGAGTCGCGTCGATCGCCAGCAAGCCGGCTCCTACGAACATCGATCACCTGTAGGAGCCGGCTTGCTGGCGATGACGGCTTTCCTGGCGACACAGAATTCGGAACTTTCAAAGTAGATGAAACAGAAAAAAGCCCAATGGCCCTGGCACGTGTTGACCGTGTTCGTGCTGATCGGCATGGCTGGCGCGTTGTATTACGCCACCTCGCTGATGTCCTACGAATGGCGCTGGAACCGCGTGCCGCAGTACTTCGCCTATCACGCCGAAGAAACTCAGCGTGCTGCGGACATTTCCACCGTCAGCGAACTGGTGCGCAAAGGCGACAAGGCCGAAGTGACCCTGCGCAACGACGCCGGTGTCGAACAGCACCTGAGCGTCGATGACAACAGCCTGAAAGTCGCCCGTGGCGACGATGTGGCGGAAGGCGATGTGGTTGGCGTGACCCGGCATTGGGCCGCAGGACCGCTGTTGTGGGGCCTGTGGACAACCTTGTGGCTGTCGCTGGTCTCGGGCGTGCTCGGGCTGCTGATCGGGCTGGCAACCGGCCTGTGCCGGCTGTCGAACAACCCGACCTTGCGTGACCTGTCGACCGTCTACATCGAACTGGTGCGCGGTACGCCGCTGCTGGTGCAGATCTTTATTTTCTACTTCTTCATCGGCACCGTGCTCAACCTGTCCCGCGAATTTGCGGGGATCGCCGCCCTGTCGCTGTTTACCGGCGCCTATGTGGCAGAGATCATTCGCTCAGGCGTGCAATCGATTGCCCGTGGGCAGAACGAAGCTGCGCGCTCGCTGGGTTTGAGTGCAGGCCAGTCGATGCGTCATGTGGTGTTGCCGCAGGCGTTCAAGCGCGTGCTGCCGCCGTTGGCCGGGCAGTTCATCAGTCTGGTCAAGGACACCTCGCTGGTGTCGGTGATCGCCATCACCGAGCTGCTCAAAAGCGGTCGGGAAGTCATCACCACCTCGTTTTCGCCGTTCGAGATCCTGTTCTGCGTGGCAGGTCTGTATTTGTTGATCAACCTGCCGCTGTCGAAAATCGCCAGCCGGCTTGAGCGGAGGCTCGCGCAAAGTGATTGAAGTCCGCGATCTGGTAAAAGTCTTCGACACCCGCGGCCACGTGGTCCGTGCGGTGGACAACGTCACCACGCAAGTGGCCAAGGGCGAAGTGCTGGTGGTGCTTGGCCCGTCCGGCTCCGGCAAGTCGACTTTTCTGCGCTGCCTGAATGGGCTGGAAGCGTTCGACTCGGGCTCGGTGAGCATCGACGGTCTGCAACTGGCCGACCCGAAAACCGACATAAATGCCTATCGGCGGGAAGTCGGCATGGTGTTCCAGCATTTCAACCTGTTCCCGCACATGACCGTGCTGGAAAACCTCTGCCTGGCGCAGAAAGTCGTGCGCAAGCGTGGCAAGCAGGAGCGCGAGGCCAAGGCCATGGAGTTGCTGAAAAAGGTTGGCATCGCGCAGAAAGCCCACGAGTTTCCGTCACGGCTCTCTGGTGGTCAGCAACAGCGCGTGGCGATTGCCCGGGCGCTGGCCATGGAACCGAAGGTCATGTTGTTCGATGAACCGACGTCGGCGCTGGACCCGGAAATGGTCGGCGAAGTGCTGGACGTGATGAAGACCCTGGCGGTGGAAGGCATGACCATGGTCTGCGTGACCCACGAAATGGGCTTTGCGCGGGAAGTGGCGGATCGGGTGCTGTTCTTCGATCACGGCAAACTGCTGGAAGACGCCTCGCCGGCCGAGTTCTTCGAGGCGCCGAAAGACCCGCGGGCGCAGGCGTTTTTGCGACAGGTTTTATAACCCTCGTCACCAGCGAAAAGATCGCAGCCTGCGGCAGCTCTTATGGAACAAAAAATAACTTATTGATTTATATATTATTTTTAAGGGCTGGCTTGCCAGCCCTGGCCCATGTTCCTTACGCGACAGCGCGGCCTCGAAGAGGGGGCGGCCCCTCCTACGGATTGAGGTGATCCTTGTAGGAGCTGCCGCAGGCTGCGATCTTTTTGGCTGTATGACACTCAAACCCTGAACTTGCCCACCAGCATCTGCAGATAGGTGCCCAGCCGCGCCAGTTCAGTGCTGGACGCTGCGGTCTCTTCACTGGCGGCCGAGGTCTGGTCGGAGACGTCGCGCACGTTCAGCATGCTGCGGTTGATCTCTTCGGTCACCGCGCTTTGCTGTTCGGCGGCTGCGGCGATCTGCTGGTTCATCGCCTGAATCGCCGAGACGGTTTGGGTGATGTTTGACAGCGAACCACCGGCGCGGCGAGTCAGCTCGACGCTGCTGTCGGTCAGGCTGCGGCTGTTGTCCATGATGGTCGCGACCTGCTGAGTGCCACTTTGCAGGCCGACAATCAGCTCTTCGATCTCTTCGGTGGACTTCTGGGTGCGCTGCGCCAGGCTGCGCACTTCGTCGGCAACCACGGCAAAACCACGTCCGGCTTCACCGGCCCGCGCAGCCTCGATGGCAGCGTTGAGAGCCAGCAGGTTGGTTTGCTGTGCCACGGACTTGATCACATCCAGCACGCTGCCGATCTTGTCGCTCTCGCGCTTGAGATGGCCCATGGCTTCAGTGGAATTGCCCACTTCGGTCGCCAGGCGTTCGATCTGGGTGATGGCCTCGCCGACCACCTTGTCGCCTTCGCGGGCCTGCTGGTCGGCGGCGACGGCGGCTTCCGAGGCTTCCTCGGCGTTGCGTGCGACTTCCTGCACGGTGGCCGCCATTTCGTTCATGGCGGTGGCCACCTGATCGGTTTCAACCTTCTGGCTGTTGACCCCGGCACTGGTCTGTTCGGTCACGGCGGAGAGTTCTTCGGCGGCACTGGCGATCTGTGTGACGCCGTCGCTGATACCGCTAATCAGTTCACGCAGGCCGACGGTCATGCTTTGCATGGCGTGTTGCAGCTGACCGAGTTCGTCGCGACGCTGGGACATGAGATTGTGAGTCAGGTCCCCGGCGGCTACGCGCTCGGCGACTTTGAGGGTCTGGTTCAGCGGGATGACGATCTGCCGGGTGATGGCCCAGGCTGCGAGCAGGCCGAATGCCAGCGCCAGCGCGGTCACCAGCAGCAGGGTGTTTTTGGCATGGGCGGCTTCGGTGTCACGCATGGCCGTTTGCGCGGTGGTGAGTTTCTTGCTCACGTCGAACAGCAGGTCGCCTTGCTGGGCCATGGCTTTGAGCGCGGTGGCGCTGGCCACCTGGGAGTCGCGGTATTGGCTGACGGCGGCGCGGTAGGCGATCAGCGAGTCGGTGGCTTGTTGCAGGTTGGCGGTGTGCTGTTCCGGTAGTTTGTCCGGCAGGGTCTTGAGGTACTTCAAGGCGTTGTCGATGGCATCCAGCGCCGGTTGTTCGGCCTCGGCCTTGCCACTGTAGGTGTAGCCGCGCACCTGGAAGCGCGCCTGCTGGATCAACTTGCCGAGCTCGATGACGCTGTTGAACTGGGCAATGCTGTCGCCTTGCAGCAGGGACTTTTCGACTTCCGCTACGCGGGCAGCGGCGTTGTCGGCGGTGGCGCCGAGTTTGGCGCGGGCGGCTTCGCGGTTGGTGGTGGCCTGGGTCATGTCGGCAAAGGCGTGCCTGTATTCGCTGACGGCTTCGATCTGCTGATTGAGCATCGCCACGTTAGCCGGTTGCACGATCATCTTGAGGGCGCCTTGCAGGCCCTCATCGAGCTTGCCCAACAAGTCGCTGACCGCCGCCGGGCCTTGTTCGCCACGGCGCATTTCATAGTCCAGGCGCGCAATGCGCAGGTCTTTGGTCAGCTCGTTGAGGCTGGAAATATAACCGAGCTTGTCACCGCGCTTGATGATGCTGTTCATGCCCGTCCAGCCATCCACGGTGATCAACAGGGTCAGGAGCAACACCAGGCCGAAGCCGATGCCCAGCTTGCGATTGACGCTCACATTTCCAAGGTGCTCGACTAACCATCGGTACATGCTGCGGACTCCCTATGATCACTTTAATTGGATTTATAGAGAGACTATCGGCGGGGGCGCGGTTTTCTGTAGGAGCGTTAGAACAGGCGAGAGAGCAGGGCCGTGACGGCGGTTTCAACCCGCAGGATACGGTCGCCGAGCTGTACCGGTTGCAGGCCGGCTTTGGTCAGCAGGTCGATTTCGTAGGGGATCCAGCCGCCTTCCGGGCCGATGGCCAGGGTCACCGGTTCGTCCAGCCCGCGGGGGCAGGGCGGGTAATGGCCGGGGTGGCCGACCAGCCCGAGGGTGCCGTCGGCGATGGCCGGCAGGCGGTCTTCGACGAAGGGCTTGAAGCGTTTCTCGATGACGATTTCGGGCAGTACGCTGTCGCGGGCTTGTTCGAGACCGAGGATCAGTTGTTCGCGGATGGCCTCGGGTTCCAGGAACGGTGTCTGCCAGAAGCTCTTCTCGACCCGATAACTGTTCACCAGCACGATTCGCGGCACACCCATGGCGGCCACTGTCTGAAACACTCGGCGCAGCATCTTCGGCCGTGGCAGGGCCAGCAGCAGGGTCAGCGGCAGTTTGGCCGGTGGTGGCTGGTCGAGGGTGACGCGCAATTCGGCCTCGTCGGCGTCCAGGCGCAGCACTTCGGCTGAGCCCATCAATCCGCCAACCCGCCCAACCCGCATGCAGTCGCCGGATTCCCAGCAGTGCACTGCCTGCATGGGGCTCAGCCGGCGATCGCGCAAGGTGTCGCGGCCGGACAGGCGCG
>CAYNGZ010000146.1:2416-7699 GCA_964396695.1 uncultured Pseudomonas sp. | reverse complement strand
TCAATGTCGCCTGCAATAGGGAGAGCAGGGCGATGAGGAGCAGCAGGTTCACGGTTGAGTCGCTGGCGGCTGGTCGTTGTGATCGTCCGCCGGCTGGTCATCAGCCGGTTTGTCGCGTTTGCTGATCAGGCTGCCAAACAGGACGCCAATCTCGAACAACAGCCACATCGGCACGGCCAGCAGGGTCTGCGAGAAGATGTCCGGCGGGGTCAGGATCATTCCGACCACAAAGCAGCCGATGATCACGTACGGGCGAATCTTCTTCAGGTATTTGACGTCGACCACGCCGATCCATACCAGCAACACCACGGCCACCGGGATCTCGAACGCCACGCCGAAGGCGAAGAACAGCGTCATGACGAAATCCAGGTAACTGGTGATGTCGGTCATCATCTCCACACCCGCCGGAGTGGCCGAGGCGAAGAACTTGAAGATCAGCGGGAACACCAGAAAGTAGGCGAACGCCATGCCGGTGTAGAACAGCAGGATGCTCGACACCAGCAGCGGCACGGCGATGCGCTTTTCATGCTTGTACAGACCCGGCGCGATGAAGCCCCAGATTTGATGCAGGATCACCGGGATCGCCAGGAACAGCGAGACCATCATGGTCAGCTTCAACGGCGTCAGAAACGGCGAGGACACGTCGGTGGCGATCATCGTCGCGCCGGCCGGCAAGTACTGGCGCAGCGGTACCGAGACGAAGGTGTAGATCTGCTGGGTGAAGGCGAACAGCCCGGCGAAGATCAGGAAAATCGCCGCGACGCAGCGCAGCAGGCGAGTACGCAACTCGGTGAGGTGCGAAACCAGCGGCATGTGCTGGTCGTTCTCTGGAATATCGCTCATGGGGCTCGCGGCGGCAGTGTTGGATCGTGGGGAACCGGCGTAGTTGGCACGGCGGCAGGCGCAACAGGTTCTACAGGTGTTGCGGCAGCGACCGCTGGAGGTGACTCAACCGGCGCTACGACAGGCGCAGGCACTTGAACCGTCTGCTCGGCGACCGTCTCGACGGGCGTCGGCGGCTGGGTCGGATTGAGGATTTTGCGCGCCTCTTGCTCCAGCGACAGAATGTGCTCGTTGTGCAGTTGCCGACGAATCTCGTCGGCACCGATTTCACGTTCAACTTCCGTTTTGATCGCATTGAAGCTGCGTTTCAGCCGTCCGATCCACAGGCCGGCGGTGCGCGCAGCCCCCGGCAGACGCTCGGGGCCCAGCACCAGCAGGGCAACGAGGCCGACAAGCAGCAGTTCAGAGAAGCTGATACCGAACATTAGTCTGTGCTCACGAGTCTTTGCGGGTCGGCTCTTCGACTTTATGGGCCTGCACGTCGATGGTGTGCGGCTCGTTCAGGGTCGAGGCTTGTGGCTGCACCGGCGACGCTGGTTGTGCGGAAGTCGGTGGAACGACTGGCTCGGATGGCTTTTCTTCGTCGTTCATGGCTTTGCGAAAGCCCTTGATCGACTCGCCGACGTCGGTGCCGAGGTTTTTCAGTTTCTTGGTGCCGAACACCAGTACCACGACCACCAGGATGACGATCCAGTGTTTCCAGTCAAAAATGCCCATGTTGCTGCTCCTCTCTAATCGTTATTCAGGCGGACGGACGCGAGGCTTTCTCGACGTGACCGGACAGGCCGAAGCGGCGGTCCAGTTCATCGAGCACCGCCTGAGGATGCTGCCCCAGTTGGGCGAGCATGACCATACTATGGAACCACAGGTCAGCGGTTTCGTAGATTACATCACTGCAATCTCCGCTGATGGCGGCGTCTTTGGCGGCAATGATGGTCTCGACCGATTCTTCGCCGACTTTTTCCAGAATCTTGTTCAAGCCCTTGTGGTAAAGGCTGGCGACATAGGAGCTGTCGGCGGCAGCGCCTTTGCGCTCTTCCAGTACCTGGGCCAGACGGGTCAGGGTGTCAGTCATGTTTGTGGTCCGAATAGATGGCGTGCGGGTCTTTCAAGACCGGGTCGACGGTTTTCCAGTCGCCGTTCTCATAGACACGGTAGAAGCAGCTTTGGCGGCCGGTATGACAGGCGATGTCGCCGATCTGCTCGACCATCAGAATGATCACGTCGGCGTCACAGTCCAGGCGCATCTCATGCAGGGTTTGCACGTGACCGGACTCTTCGCCCTTGCGCCACAGCTTGCCGCGCGAGCGTGACCAGTAAATGGCGCGGTTCTCGGCGGCGGTCAGTGCCAGCGCTTCGCGGTTCATCCAGGCCATCATCAGCACGCGCCCGGTCTTGTGATCCTGGGCGATCGCCGGCACCAGGCCGTCACTGTCCCATTTGATCTCGTCCAGCCAATCTTTCATCTTCGACTCCGACAGCGGGCTCGACACTTGAGTAGTGGAACCCTGGCGTTGAAACAGTGTGCCAGCGTGTGAGTGCTCTGGCTATCGGCGAACGATCAGATACAAGCCCACGGCCACCATGATTGCGCCCGGCCAATGGCCGAGCCCGTCCAGGGGGCCGCCGGCCAGCAGGATCGCGCCGCCCGCCAGATGCGCGGTGCCGAGCAGGCGCAGGAACCAGTCGTCCGAGCGGCGATGCCAGGCCGGTGGCGGGTTGACGGCGTGCGGCTGCGACATGCGTTCGAGCAGGTCACGGGTCATGCTGGCCAGGTGCGGCAGTTGCTCGACCTGATTGTGCAGGTTGCCCAGCAAGGTTTTCGGGCTGACGCGCTCGCGCATCCAGCGTTCGAGGAACGGCTGGGCGGTGTTCCACAGGTCCAGCTCCGGGTACAGCTGACGGCCCAGGCCTTCGATATTGAGCAGGGTTTTTTGCAGCAGCACCAGCTGCGGCTGCACTTCCATGTTGAAGCGTCGTGCGGTCTGGAACAGGCGCATCAGCACCTGACCGAAGGAAATATCTTTTAACGGTTTTTCGAAGATCGGCTCGCACACGGTACGGATGGCGGCTTCGAATTCGTTGAGTTTGGTTTCTGGTGGCACCCAGCCCGAATCGATGTGCAATTGGGCGACGCGGCGATAGTCGCGTTTGAAGAAGGCAAACAGGTTACGCGCCAGATAGTCCTGGTCTTCAGCTGTCAGGCTGCCGACGATCCCGCAGTCGATCGCAATGTACTGCGGGCTCCACGGCTGCACGGTGCTGACGAAGATGTTGCCGGGGTGCATGTCGGCGTGGAAGAAGCTGTCGCGGAACACCTGGGTGAAGAAGATCTCCACGCCGCGTTCCGCGAGCATTTTCATGTCGGTGCGCTGGTCGGCGAGGGTGCTCAGGTCGGTGACCTGAATCCCGTAGATACGCTCCATCACCAACACTTTCGGTCGGCACCAGTCCCAATAGACCTGCGGTACGTACAGCAGTGGCGAGCCGTCGAAGTTGCGCTTGAGCTGGCTGGCGTTGGCCGCTTCGCGCAGCAGGTCGAGTTCGTCGTAGATGGTCTTTTCGTAGTCGCTGACCACGTCCACCGGATGCAGCAGGCGAGCGTCGGCGGAGAGCTTTTCTGCCGCGCGGGCGAGAATGAACAGCCAGGCGAGGTCTTGCGCGATGACGGGCTTGAGGCCCGGCCGTATGACCTTGACCACCACTTCTTCGCCGCTTTTGAGCTGCGCGGCATGGACTTGCGCCACCGAGGCCGAGGCCAGTGGCTCGATGTCGAATCGGCTGAATACATCACCGATCTTCTTGCCCAACTGCTCTTCGATCAGCTTGACCGCGACGTGCGAGTCAAACGGTGGCACGCGGTCCTGCAACAACATCAGCTCATCGGCGATGTCTTCGGGCAGCAGGTCGCGGCGGGTGGAAAGGATCTGCCCGAACTTGATGAAAATCGGCCCCAGGTCCTGCAAGGCCAGTCGCAAGCGCGCACCCCGGCTCAGGTCCAGGGTTTTACGCGGGAGCCAGCGCCACGGCAGCACATAACGCAGCGCCAGCAGGAACCACGGCAGTGGCAGGGCGAACAGCAGGTCATCGAGGCGGTAGCGGATCACGACGCGCTGGATGCGCAATAAACGGCGGACGGCAAGCAGCTTCATGCGTTATCGCTTGAATCAAGGGATCGGGAAAGACGCTCGAAGCGCGCCTCAAGACGTTCCAGGTCGAGTTTGATCTGGTCCAGTTCACTAAACCGTGCTTCGGCTTCGCGCTGGCCGACAAGGGCGCGCGATTCTTCGGCGAGGTATTCGGCAAGATTCTGGTTCAGGCTGGTGAAGCCTTGTTGATACCAGCGGGCGCGGCTACGCAGGTGACCGCCAAGCAATTGCGCGGCGACCGGGCCGAGCCAGCGCGAGAGTTCGTACTCCCAGTCCAGCTCCAGGTCCTGAAGGACGGACGCCAGCGCCAGCAGCACGCCGCTGTCGCCGTCGAGTTCAACTTCAGGGCCATGCAGGACCGCCGTCTTGTCCTTGCTCACGGCCAACGCCAGCAAGCTCGATGCCGGTGCACGCAAGGTGCAGTCGGCATCCGCGGCCCAGTGCGCCGCCAGCATCAAGCCTTCGTCGCTGGGCACAATGAACATCTGCAATGCCGGGCTGCGGCAATCGACGGCAATGACCTTGCCGTTCAACTGCGCCAGACGCGGCAGCGCCGTGCTGTCGAGCCGCAGCACCCGGTTGAGGCCGAGTTCGACACTGGCGAGCCAGCCTGCGAGCAACATCAGGGTTTGATGCCGCGGTGCAGGGCGACGATGCCTGCGGTCATGTTGTGGTAGGTCACGCGGTCGAAACCGGCTTCAACCATCATCGACTTCAGGGTTTCCTGGTTCGGGTGCATGCGGATCGATTCGGCCAGGTAGCGATAGCTTTCCGAGTCATTGGTGATCAGCTTGCCCATCAACGGCATGAAGGCGAACGAGTAGGCGTCGTAGGCCTTGGACATCAGTGCGTTGGTCGGCTTGGAGAACTCCAGCACCAGCAAACGACCGCCCGGCTTGAGCACCCGCAGCATGGAACGCAGGGCGTCTTCCTTGTGAGTGACGTTACGCAGGCCGAACGCGATGGTCACGCAGTCGAAGTGGTTGTCCGGGAACGGCAGCTTTTCAGCGTCGGCCTGAACGAATTCGACGTTACCGGCCACACCCAGGTCCAGCAGGCGGTCACGGCCGACCTTGAGCATGGATTCGTTGATATCGGCGAGCACGACCTGACCGGTCGGGCCTACAAGGTGCGAGAACTTCCTGGTCAGGTCGCCGGTGCCACCGGCGATGTCCAGCACGCGATTGCCGGTGCGAACGCCCGACAGTTCGATCGGTAAACGCTTCCAAAGACGGTGCATGCCCCCCGACAGGTGGGCGTTCATACGGTCGTATTTGGGAGCTACCGAGTG
>CAYNGZ010000146.1:0-2406 GCA_964396695.1 uncultured Pseudomonas sp. | reverse complement strand
GGCGGCTATGTGGATCGGGCGTGGTCCGGGATCAGTTGGCTGGGGGACAGCCGAGTAATTTGGATGGGAAAGGCTTCTCCAGACGGTGCATGCCGCCCGACAGGAGGTCGTTCATCAGGTCGTATTTGGCGGCTACCGAGTGGAAAACCTCAGCGACTTTTTCCGCTTTCTGGCTTTCCGGAACGTTTTTGAAGCCGAAGTGAGTGGTGGGTTCGGCATCGCTGCCTTTGCGCTGATCAGTCATATCGCTGTCACCAAAAGAGAATGCGCGACATTCTAATCCTCAAGGCATGCTTTGTCTTGGCGTGGCTGAAGGTAAGATAGGCAACCGCCGGGGCGTTTTGACGCAGCAAGGGTCAGAATGTTTGAGGCAAGTCCCGATAAAGCAGGAGTCATTCAGTGGCCCATATCAGTGTTGAGCGTACCCATGGCCTGGGTAAGGAAGCAGCCCGCGAGAAGGCTGACAAACTGGCAGAGAAACTGGCTGCGCAATATGGCCTGGAGCCTCAATGGTCGGGCGATACCCTGAACCTCAAGCGTTCCGGGGTCAAAGGCGCGGTGTATGTGGGCGACACCACGATCAGGGTCGATGTTGAACTCGGTCTGTTGATGTCGGCAATGAGCGGCACCATCAAGTCGGAAATCGAAAAGGCCCTCGATAAAGCTCTGGTCTGATCCTTGAAAGATCGCAGCCTGCGGGAGTACGCCGATCCTGCGTAGGAGCTGCCGAAGGCTGTGAACTTTTCCCCCCGGGCACCACCCAATTGTTGCGTTTGTTAGGGTGCCGTTTCTAATTTTTCTCACTACTTTGTGCCTGAGCCCGGCGCTTGACGGGCAGTTCCTCAAACCTTCTGCGCGTGAGGTGCACCATGGCCAAAGTTACTTTGAAGAAAAAAACCGACGTTCAGCCGACGGCGTTGAGCGAAGTGAAATCCTATGCCCGCAAGATCTGGCTGGCAGGCCTGGGTGCCTACACCAAGGTCGGACAGGAAGGCAGCGAGTACTTTCAGGAATTGGTCAAGGCTGGCCAGATTGTTGAAAAGAAAGGCAAAAAGGTCGTTGCC
The DNA here is from genome assembly GCA_964396695.1 of uncultured Pseudomonas sp. Taxonomy (GTDB): domain Bacteria; phylum Pseudomonadota; class Gammaproteobacteria; order Pseudomonadales; family Pseudomonadaceae; genus Aquipseudomonas. Next base: position 1,342 of record CAYNGZ010000146.1, on the reverse strand, counting down.
CAGACGTTTGAAGCGGCCAATGCCGAGATTGATGACGCCAAGAGCGAAGTCAGCACTTTCAAAGGCAAAGTCGAAGTTCAACTCGACAAAGTCGAAAAGGTCTTTGATACGCGTGTCGCAAGTGCCTTGAATCGCATCGGCATTCCGTCTAAACATGACGTTGAGACACTCTCTGCTAAGCTCGATGAGCTGACGGCATTGCTCGAACGTGTCGCGCGTAAACATTAAGGAGAACGGGATGGCTGGTAAAAAGAACACCGAGAAAGAAGGCAGCTCGTGGATTGGGAAAGTTGAAGAATACTCCCGCAAAATCTGGCTTGCTGGTTTAGGCGTGTACTCGAAGATCGACACTGACGGCAGCAAACTCTTCGAGTCATTGGTTAAGGATGGCGAGAAAGCCGAGAAGCTCACCAAGAGCGCTGTCGGCAAAACGGTCGACGCTGCCAAAGACTCTGCTCAATCGGCCAAGTCGCGTATCAGCGGTGTCAAAGATCGTGCGCTGGGCAAGTGGGATGAGCTGGAAGGGGCTTTCGACAAGCGCCTGAACAGCGCCATTTCGCGTCTGGGCGTGCCAAGCCGCAATGAAGTCAAAGCGCTGCACAGCAAGGTCGATACCCTGACCAAGCAAATCGAAAAACTCACCGGTGCCAAGGTTGCGCCTGTTGCCGCTAAAACTGCAGCAGCCGAACCCGCTGCTAAAACTGCCGCCAAACCACTGGTCAAGGCTGCCGCTAAACCGGCTGCCAAAACAGCGGCCAAAGCGCCAGCTAAACCGGCCGCTAAAACCGCGGCCGCCACACCTGCAGCGGCCAAGCCAGAAGCCAAACCGGCTGCTGCGAAGAAACCGGTACCCAAAAACCCTGATGCCCCGAAACCGGCAGCGCCCCCCCCCAAACCGGCAGTCCGGGCATCGGGACTCCGCGGTGGACGACGGGGATCCGGACCGGATCCACGCCGGAGGAAGCAAGGCTCTAAGCCACGCGACGGGAAATCGCGATGTACCGCGAAACTCCCTGCCGGTACTTGACCCGGGACAGCCAGTGGCCGCGGGCGCGGAGCTCGCCTCGCCGGGTCACGACGCGCCGGGATACGCCGGCCAGCCGGGCCGCGGCCACGGCCACAGCGTGGGCGTGGGCGTCGTGCGCGTGCACCAGTTCCGGGCGCCACGAAGCGCAGAGGGCGCGCAGCCGGAGCAGAGCCCTCCCGTCCAGATCCCCGGCGGCGGCCACCGGCGCAACGCCGAGTCCCGCCTTCCGCGCCCGCTCGTCCAGAGCCGAGCCGGCCGGGACGGCCAGGAGCTGCTCGTGTCCCCGGAGCCCCAGCCCCTGTGCCAGGGCCAAAA
>CAYNGZ010000145.1:0-13566 GCA_964396695.1 uncultured Pseudomonas sp. | reverse complement strand
GTGGGGGGAACCCCGGGAAAACGAGACACGGGCAAAGCCAAGAAAAAGGCGGGGGCCCGGCCGCGGCAATGTACCAAACCGCCAGGGTTCTTCGGGCAGCTGGAGTCGGTGCCGGTGCAACTGGCGGGGTTGCAGGGCCGGGCCAGACCGAGCCTGAATCAGCTGTGGATCGCGATTTTTGCCGGTGACCACGGGGTGGTCGCCGAAGGGGTTTCGGCGTTCCCGCAGGAAGTCACCGGGCAGATGTTGCACAACTTTGTCAGCGGTGGCGCAGCGATCAGCGTATTGGCGCGGCAACTTGAGGCACGCCTGGAAGTGGTCGACCTCGGCACCGTCACGCCGTCGTTGAGTCTGCGGGGCGTGCGTCATCTGCACATCGGTCCAGGTACCGCAAACTTTGTGCACGGCCCGGCGATGACGCAAGCTCAAGGCGAGCAAGCCTTGCAGGCCGGCCGTGACAGCGTGCTGCGGGCGGTCGCTGAAGGTTCCGAGCTGTTTATTGGTGGCGAGATGGGCATTGGCAACACCACCGCCGCCAGCGCCGTGGCCTGTGCATTGCTCGACTGCCCGGTGGCGCATCTGACCGGACCCGGCACGGGTTTGGATGCGACAGGCGTCAGCCATAAAGCCCAGGTCATTGAGCGTGCCCTGACGTTACATGCCGCTCAGCGCGGTGGCGCGCTGCAAACATTGTTCAACTTCGGCGGTTTTGAAATCGCTGCCTTGGTCGGCGCCTATCTGGCCTGTGCCCAGGAAGGTTTGGCGGTGCTGGTCGACGGTTTTATTTGCAGCGTTGCAGCATTGGTCGCCGTGCGTCTGAATCCGGCGTGCCGCGAGTGGTTGCTGTTTGGTCATCGCGGAGCCGAGCCAGGTCATCGGCATGTACTGGAAACGTTGAACGCTGAACCGTTGCTGGACCTCGGCCTGCGTCTGGGCGAGGGCAGTGGTGCGGCGCTGGCGGTGCCGTTGCTGCGTCTGGCCTGCGACCTGCACGGGCAAATGGCGACCTTCGCTGAAGCGGCTGTAGCCGATCGCCCGGCATGACGTTGCATCTGGATTTGCTGCGCCACGGTGAAACCGAGATCGGTGGCGGTTTGCGCGGCAGCCTGGATGATGCGCTGACAGCAAAAGGTTGGGAGCAGATGCGCGCGGCGGTGATTGGCCAAGGTCCGTGGGATCGCTTGGTCAGCTCGCCGCTGCAACGTTGTGCGCGTTTTGCCGACGAGCTGGCCGAGCGGCTGGGCTTGCCGGTCGTGCTGGACAAAGATCTGCAAGAGCTGCACTTCGGCGCCTGGGAGGGGCAGAGTGCGGCAGCGTTGATGCAAACCGACGCCGAAGCCTTAGGAATGTTTTGGGCTGATCCCTACGGATTCACGCCTCCGGAGGGTGAGCCGGTGACCGCGTTTTCCGCGCGGGTGCTGGCGGCCGTCGAGCGCTTGCATCAGGCCTGTGCAGGTGAACGGGTGCTGCTGATCAGTCACGGTGGGGTCATGCGCTTGTTGTTGGCTCGTGCGCGCGGATTGCCGCGTGAGCAATTGCTCAACGTTGAAGTCGCTCATGGCGCGCTGTTTTCGTTGCGCGTAGAAGCTGATGCCGTACTCCGGGAAGAGGGCTGAACATGCTGCCGTTCTGGATCGCTCTGCAATTTCTCAGCAGTTTGCCGATTCGTCTGCCGGGCATGCCGGCGCCTCAGGAGCTTGGACGTTCGCTGCTGTTTTATCCGCTGGTGGGGTTGCTGTTTGGTGGGCTGCTCTGGGCGCTGAACGGGCTGCTGCTCGGTACGCCAGCGTTGTTGCATGCGGCGCTGCTGTTGAGTGTGTGGGTGGTGCTCAGCGGTGGTTTGCACCTCGATGGTCTGGCTGACAGCGCTGACGCCTGGCTCGGCGGTTTCGGTGATCGCGAACGCACGTTGATCATCATGAAGGACCCGCGCAGTGGGCCGATCGCGGTGGTGACGCTGGTGCTGCTGCTGTTGCTCAAGTTCGCGGCGTTACTGGCGTTGATTGATCAGCACGCCACCGTCAGTTTGATCCTCGCACCGTTGATTGGTCGCAGTGCCTTGCTCGGGTTGTTTCTGAAAACACCTTATGTGCGCGCCGGTGGCCTGGGGCAGGCGCTGGCCGATCATCTGCCGCGCAAGGCCGGTCGGCAGGTGTTGATGCTCAGCGCGCTGGCGTGCGTGCTGATCGGCGGCTGGAGCGGTGTGGTTGCGCTGGTGTTGTCGGTGCCGTTGTTCTTTTGGTTGCGTCAGGTGATGTTGCGGCGTCTGGGCGGGACCACGGGCGATACGGCAGGGGCGTTGCTGGAGCTGCTGGAAGTGGCGGTGCTGGTGGGTTTGGCGCTGGTCTAAAGGGGCAGCTCCTACAGTTGTTTGATGATCAAACTTGCTTTCATTTAATCGTGGGTATATACACGCACCATGCTGGCCTCTCAATGTTTATGCATCAACCTGCGTCGCGCCGCTCGTGGCGTCAGCAGGCATTATGACGGCGCCCTCGACGGCTTCGGGATCAACGTTGCGCAGTATTCTTTACTGTGCAATTTGCAGCGTCTCGATCAGCCGAGCATTTCCAGCCTGGCGGAAGCCATGGGCCTGGATCGCAGCACGCTGGGGCGTAATCTGCGGGTGCTGGAGGGGGAGGGGCTGGTGATGCTGGTTGAGGGTGAAGATCAGCGCAATCGCATCGTGCAACTGACCGAAACCGGGCGCGAGCGCCTGGCAGCGGCCTTGCCGGCCTGGGAAGCGGCACAGCAGCGGCTGATCGATCGTCTGGGGGCAGAGAAGCGTGCAACCTTGCTGGCCTTGCTGGATGAACTCGTCTGAGGCGGTGGGCCTTTCCAAACGTAAGCCCGAATTTAAGCTCGAACTTAAGCGGGTATATACCCGCTACCGGAGAATAAGAATGACATCGATGTGGCGTACCAGCGGTTGGGTTCTACTCGGGAGCGCATTGATTCTTGCGTTGTCGCTTGGCGTGCGACATGGCTTCGGGCTGTTTCTGCCTCCGATGAGCGCGCAGTTCGGCTGGGGGCGTGAAGTGTTTGCTTTTGCCATCGCCCTGCAGAACCTGATCTGGGGGCTGGCGCAGCCATTCACGGGGGCCTTGGCGGATCGCTTCGGTGCGGCGAAAGTGGTGCTGGTCGGTGGCGTGCTGTACGCGGTAGGTTTGGTGTTCATGGGCTTGTCCGACTCGGCCTGGTCGCTGTCGTTGAGTGCCGGACTGTTGATCGGCATCGGCCTGTCTGGTACCTCGTTCTCGGTGATTCTTGGTGTGGTGGGACGCGCCTTGCCGCCGGAGAAACGCAGCATGGGCATGGGGATCGCCAGCGCTGCCGGCTCCTTCGGCCAGTTCGCCATGTTGCCTGGCACGCTGGGGTTGATCGGCTGGCTCGGTTGGTCGACCGCGCTGCTGGTGCTGGGCATGCTGGTGGCGCTGATTGTGCCGCTGGTCAGTATGCTCAAGGACAAACCGCTGCCCGTGCTTGGGCATGAGCAAACCCTTTCCGAGGCCCTGCACGAGGCGTGTTCGCACTCGGGTTTCTGGCTGCTGGCGTTTGGCTTCTTTGTCTGCGGTTTTCAAGTGGTGTTCATTGGTGTGCATTTGCCGGCCTATCTGGTCGACCAGCACTTGCCCGCCAGCGTCGGCACCACGGTGCTGGCGTTGATCGGCCTGTTCAATATCTTCGGGACCTACACGGCGGGCTGGCTCGGCGGGCGTATGTCCAAGCCGCGGCTTCTGACCGGTCTCTACGTGCTGCGTGCGGTGGTGATCGGCCTGTTTCTCTGGGCGCCGGTGACGCAAACCAGTGCTTATCTGTTCGGCATGGCCATGGGGTTCCTCTGGCTATCGACCGTGCCCTTGACCAACGGCACGGTAGCGACGCTGTTTGGTGTGCGAAATCTCTCTATGCTGGGTGGTATTGTTTTTCTCTTTCATCAGTTGGGCTCGTTCCTCGGCGGCTGGTTGGGCGGGGTGGTTTACGATCGAATGGGAAGCTATGACTTGATCTGGCAAGTGGCGATTCTCCTGAGTCTATTGGCGGCAGCCTTGAACTGGCCCGTGCGTGAGCGCCCGGTGGCGCGGTTGCAGGCCCAGGCGAGTGCGGTATGAACAGGGTCGGAGTGTGGCTTGTCACAACCGGTGCTGGCGCGCTGTTGTTGGCGCTGGCCTGGTGGGGCTGGCATCAGGGAGGTCTGGCATTGATGCAACTGGGCATGGGGGCTTGCTGAGTCAGCGCCCACTAAAAAGCCCCGCCTCTGTACAAGAGAGCGGGGCTTTTTCAATTCAGCGGGTGAGCTGTTCAGGCTCGCCGTGAATCAGAAGCGGTAGGTCGCGCCGACACCAAAACCATTGGCGCTGTTTTCGTACTTGGCGCTGTAACTGTCTACGGCGTTGGAGCGATTCACCCTGACAGTTTTTTCCTTGAGGTAGGAGTAGGCGACGTCGATGGTCAGATCATCGGTAACGTTGTAGCCAGCGCCAAGGCTGAAGATTGTGCGGTCACCGGTAGGAATGCGCGGCGAACGGTCAGTATTGTTGGTCGGCGACTGGTCGAAGGTCAGGCCGGTACGCAATATCCACTGCTTGTTCAACTGATAGGACGTACCGATGGCGTAGGCCCAGGTATCGTGCCAGTTCTGGTCTTCCTTGATGGTGCCGAACAGGACTGGAGACAATGCGCCGCCTTGTGCGGCAGTGACGCCTTCGTTGTTGACGGTGATGTCTTTCAGGCGGCTCCAGCGAGTCCAGGTGGAACCTGCATACAGAGTCCACGCATCTGTCAGCTGTTGCGTTACGGAGAAGTCGACCGATTCAGGGGTTTCGATTTTCAGCGAAGCGTCGTATCGATTGCTTTTCAGGAAGGCGGAAGGCGCATTTGCGCCTGCGGTGACATCGGTATGGCCTTCGAGCTTGTATTTCACTTTCGAGTGATAGGTCAGGCCGACACGGGTCGTGTCAGTTGCTTGTACCAGTACCCCGAAGTTGTAGCCCAGAGCGGTATCGTCGCCTTTGATCTTGACGTGGGTATCACCAAAGAGCGGTACATCCGACTCAAGCGTGCCGCCGATGCGGTTAATGGTCGGGCCGAAACCAATCGAGACTCTGTCGTTAAAAGCATAGCTGACGGTAGGTTGCACGGTGATAACCTTGACTTCACTCTTGCTGCCGAAGCCGCCGCCCTGGAAGCCACTTTCATAGTTGGTAATCAGACCAAAAGGTGCATAGACACCGAGGCCGAATGCCCAGTGATCATCGATCGGTTTGACGTAATAGCCCATCGGAACGGCTGTGAATGGCACCATGTCGCCCTTGTTGGTTCCCGGATGGGCGCCGTGGGCGTCTTTGATATCGCTCGAAGCGTCGATAGCTGCGATCCCGCCAGTGACTTCCTGACGTTTGATTCGCGACATGCCGGCAGGGTTGCCAAATACAGTGCTTGCATCATCGGCAGATGAAGAGCGTCCCGCAAAACCAGTCCCCATCCCACTGATGCTCTGTTCGTTGAGGGCAAAGCCACTTGCGAAGATCTGGGTGGATGCCAAGGCAACGGCGAGGCTAAGGGTGGTTTTGAGCATTACTTTTTTCATTATTAGAACTCCTGGTGATCACCGGGGCGAAAACTACCAACATTTTCGTTTCGGCGCTATAGGCTGTATGGCTTGAGATAGAGCGCTTTTGTAGGACAATCAGACCAAATTCGCGTCTATATGCGCGATCTTGCAAATTGCCCGATTAACAGGCGATCTGATTCAGCGGTGATACACAGGTTTGCCAGGCACAGGTGAAATCGCGCAGACGACCTTGTGGCTGGAAGGTCTGGCGCCAGATTCGGGCCATGCCCAGCAGGTCATTTGCTTCGGGGAGCGGGGTGTTTTGTTCTTCTATTAACAGCCAGGCGATGGCGGTGGCGTAGCGCAGGTTGACGGTCAGCTCCAGATGCGGGCCGCTGAGAAATGCATGCTGACTGGCAAGGCCGCGGACCAGGCTTGCGCGGTCCGGGTCCAGTGCCAGGTAGTGATCCCAAAGTGCCCGATGGCGAGGTTCGGCGATCCGGTACAGGCCATGCCCGCGGCGGTCATGCAAGGCGGAGCCGAGAGCGGACTGGCTGGCGGCAACACCCAGTAACAGGGATTCGGCTGTCGTACTGTGGCATCCGAGGTAAATCAATGTCGGACGGATCACATAACGGCACAGTTCGCTGGCGGCGATACCCATAAAGCCCTCGAAACATGAAGTGGGCGGCGATTCCTGAAAGGGAGCCTGACAGCGGTAGATCGGTTCAGGATCGCCGGAAGCGGATCAAGCCGCTTGAGTTGAAGTCTAGTGTCATATTTGTGCTGTAAAGGACTGTTTTTAAAATATTTCTGGCTTCGAGTTATAACTGTTATATCGCTTGGTGCTTAAGCCGGTGCACCGAATGGAGAAATATCAGGCAATAAAAAGCCCTGCTTTTTGGGCAGGGCTTTTGGGTTTTTCAGCCTTTCTGGTGTTTCAGGCAACCAGTGCCTGACGGGTACGTTCGATCACGGCTTGCAGCGGCTCGGCGCTGGAGTATTGATCGGGGTACAGGCGTTCGCTGTGACGAGCGATGCCGTGTTCGTTGACCAGGGTGAAGCTGAAGCAGCCTTTGCGAGCCGCCATGATCAGGCAGTTCATGGGAGCAAAAGCATTGGTTAGGGTGCGAATGGCATCCTGAGTCTGAATTTGAGTAGACATGGTTATTGGGTGTTCCTACAAATGACACGGATAAGAACCGTGCAACGTTAAAACGTTCCAGTAACGTCGATCACCATTGATCGAACGAAGAACCCGACTGGAACAAAGCAGCCAGTTGAAGCGCTATGATTTTTGCGCGCTTGGGCCGGCAGGTAGGTACTTAGGAGGGCAGGCAACACATCAAGGGCAAAGGTTCTGGGCCCGGGGTGAAGATCCTGATCAATTTGCAGGTTGGTTCGGTCAGAGTAAGTGAGCCTCGCAACACCCTTTGCATTCGATTCAAAGGCAGTGTTGTTGCAAGCGTTACCTGGAAACCATCGAGGTGGTCGATCCCGTGATGTCGGTAGAGGCTTCTCTTTAGGGAAGGTTTACCGCAGGAGTTGTTCGACCAGAATTGACTTTCAGCTTGGTACTAACGCCGTGGATACTAACGGATTGGATTAAGGAAGGGAAGTGTGTTAGGCAAAGAAATGTGCCGGCGCTTGAATCGCTCTGCTTGCTGACGGGAAATTGCCGTATTTGGGGCACCTGCAGTCGCAGGTAAATTATCGCGGCAACAATAAAGCACACAATTGGGTCGTCAGGTGTCCGGAGGCGTCAGCCATCACCTTGCTTGAAACGCAGGTCCGGTGAGGCTTGTTGCGGCTGATTTGCTGCAAAACGCACGAAAAAAGGGCAGTGATATAACCACCTCAAAGGTACTTTTGCACATTAGTTGCGCGAGCTGTCACTGGCCTGTCATTTCACCTTCAAGCGCAGTGGGTGCCTGTAGTGAAAATTTAAGTCAATGAAAAACATCGCTTTTTTTTGTTGGTGAAAAAAGCGTCAGTTTGACTGAGAGCCCCATTCCACAGGGCTTGTGGCGGATTCAAGGTGGGTTGTCCACTGAGTTATCCACAGCTTCTGTGGATTGTCCCTAGCGCTTGCTCTAGGACGGGCGTGCAAGCTTTTTTTCGCCTTTACCCGTACGAAAAAAAGAGTAGAGTGGCGCGCCTTCCGATATACCCCACAGTGCTTTATGAAGTTTCGCTCAGTACCAACCTCTGTTACTTCCATATCTTCAGGCGTTACTCAACCCAAGCGTTTTTCGATGCGGGTCGCTGAATGGCTGCTCGACAGTCCACGCCTGGGCGATAACGCCAACGTCAAACATTTTGCCGGGCGTTTGCTCAGGGCTCCGGCCCGTGAAGGGGTGGTGGCTGCGCAAAGTCGTTTGGGGCAATTGATGTGCCGCGAATGCGGCAATGCCCGGGATCGGCGCATTGGCCTGGACTTGCTGCGCCAGGCTGCGCGTGCCGGCGACCGACGTGCCCAACGCGAACTCGGTCAGATCGAAGACTGAGCTGTCCAAGCCCCGGTGGCTTGGTTAACCTTCGCGCTTTAACTCATTGGCAGGAGTCGTCATGGCTATGGACGTGACCAGTGTATTGCTCGGTCTGGCGGGCGCTGCGCTGCCGTTATTGGTGCTGGCGTGGCAACTGCAGCGACGCCTGAGTGCCGGGCAGTCCGAGCTGTCGCTGCTAGAAGAGCGCTTGAGTATGGCGCAATTGGCACAGGACGGCCTCAATGCCCAACTCGATGCCTGCCGCGATGAAATCAGCGACCTGAGTCAGGCGAACGCCGCCAAGCAAGCCGATCTGGCCGCCGTGCGCCGTGAGGTCGAGCTGCTGCAGATCGAGCGCGACAACGCCCGTGATGCGGCCCATGCCTGGAACCTTGAGCGCAGCAGTAAAGAAACCGAGTTGCGGCGGCTGGATGCCCAGGCCGCCTCACTCAATGCCGAGCTGCGTGAGCAGCAGGAAAGCCATCAGCAGCGCCTGAGCGACCTGCAAGGCTCGCGGGATGAGCTGCGGGCGCAGTTTGCCGAGCTGGCCGGAAAGATCTTCGATGAGCGTGAGCAGCGCTTTGCCGAAACCAGCCAGCAGCGTTTGGGTCAATTGCTCGACCCACTGAAAGAACGCATTCAAGCCTTCGAAAAGCGCGTCGAGGACAGTTATCAGGCTGAAGCCCGCGAGCGCTTCTCGCTGGCCAGGGAACTGGAGCGTCTGCAACAACTGAACCTGCGCTTGAGCGACGAGGCGACCAACCTCACGCGAGCGCTCAAAGGACAGAAAACCCAGGGCAACTGGGGCGAGTTGATTCTCGAGCGAGTGCTGGAGCACGCGGGCCTGGAGAAGGGGCGCGAGTATCAGACTCAAGTCAGCCTCAAGGGGCCGGATGGCGAGCGTTTCCAGCCCGACGTGCTGATTTATCTGCCGGGCGACAAGCAGGTGGTGGTCGACTCCAAGGTCAGCCTGACGGCCTATCAGCAATACGTGGCGGCGGACGACGCCGCGATTGGCCAGGCGGCGCTGAAACAGCATGTGCTATCGCTGCGTAATCACGTCAAGGGCCTGTCCGACAAGGACTATAAGCGTCTGGACGGTCTGCACAGCCTGGATTTCGTATTACTTTTCGTGCCCATCGAGGCAGCTTTTTCCGCAGCGTTGCAGGCCGAGCCGAATCTGTTTCAGGAGGCCTTCGATCGCCATATCGTTATCGTCAGCCCGACCACCTTGCTGGCCACGTTGCGCGTCATCGACAGTCTGTGGAAGCAGGAACGCCAGAGCCAGAATGCCCGGGAAATCGCCGAGCGCGCGGGTTGGCTGTACGACAAGTTTGTGTTGTTTATTCAGGATCTGGACGAGGTCGGCAATCGCTTGCAGCAACTGGACAAAGCCTACAGTGCTGCACGCAACAAACTGACGGAAGGCCGTGGCAATCTGGTCAGTCGCAGCGAACAGCTCAAATTACTCGGCGCACGGGCCAGCAAGAGCTTGCCGGCAGATTTGCTGGAGCGGGCGATGACCGATGTCGACGGGTTGGCCGAGTTGCCATAAGAGCAGCCGTAGGAGTTGCCGAAGGCTGCGATCTTTACAACGGCAAATGCCGACTCAACAACGCCCGCAACGCCGCCGGTTTCACCGGTTTCGGCAGGTACTCAAGGCCTGCTGCATGCACTTGGGCAATCATCTCCGGTCGCCCGTCAGCACTGATCACCACACCGGGCACCGGCTTGCCCAGTTGGGTGCGTAGCCAGGCCATCAACTCGGTACCGGTTTCGCCATGGTCGAGGTGGTAATCCACCAGCGCCAGTTGCGGGCGCATGCCGTCGCTGAGCAGTGCGGCACATTCATCGCGATTGCGTGCGGTATGCACCTGACAGCCCCAGCGCGAGAGCAGGCTGTTCATGCCGATCAGAATGCTGTCTTCGTTATCGATACACAGCACCTGCGCGCCTGTCGGCAGTCGGCCATTGAGTTCGGCAACCTTGTTCGTTGCACTGTTTTGAGCGTGGTCCAGTGGCACGCTGACGCTGAACACACTGCCTTTGCCTGGCCAGGAACGGACTTGCAGTTGATGACCGAGCACCCGGCACAAGCCGTCGGCAATCGCCAGGCCCAGGCCCAGGCCTTTTCGGCGCGCGTCTGGTGGCTGTCGAGGCGCTTGAACTCCTCGAAGATCACCTGACGTTTGTCTTCCGGAATACCCGGGCCACGGTCCCAGACCTCCAGGCACAAGTGATCGCCCTTACGCCGCACGCCCAGCAACACGGGGCCTTTGGCGTAGCGGAAGGCGTTGGTCAGAAAGTTTTGCAGAATCCGCCGCAGCAGTTTGATATCGCTGTCGACCCGCAATCGACTGCCGCGCAGACGAAATGTCAGCCCTTGTTCCTGCGCCAACGCCTTGAATTCGGCGCCGAGGGTGTCGAACAAGTCGTTTAGCACAAATGGCTTGCGATCGGGGTTGATCTTGCCGTTTTCCAGGCGCGAGATGTCGAGCAGGTCACTGATCAAGTCCTCGGCCGAGCGCAGCGAACTGTCCAGATGCTGCACCAATTGCCGGGTCTCGCCGGACAGATCGTCGTTGCGGTGGGAGAGGGCCGCGGAGAACAGTCGCGCAGCGTTTAACGGCTGCATCAGGTCGTGGCTGACGGCTGCAAGGAAACGGGTTTTCGACTGGTTGGCCGATTCGGCGGTGCCCTTGGCTTCGGTCAGCGCGATGTTCAACTGCGACAGTTCATGGGTGCGCTCGGTGACGCGTCGTTCCAGGCCCTCGTTGGCCTCGGTCAGCGCCTGCTCGGCTTCGCGGAACGCGGTGATGTCAGTGAAACTCATGACAAACCCGCCACCCGGCATTGGATTGCCGATCAGCTCGATCACCCGACCGTTGGGGAACAACCGCTCCGAGGTGTGGGCGCGTCCCTGACGCATCCAGTGCAGACGCCGGGCAACATGGACTTCCGCTTCGCCGGGGCCACACAAGCCACGTTCGGCGTTATGGCGAATGATGTCGGCGATTGGCCGTCCGACGCTGATCAGGCCGTCCGGGTAGTTGAACAGTTCAAGGTAGCGACGATTCCAGGCCACCAGTTTCAGCGACTGGTCAACCACGCTGATGCCTTGGGTGATGTTCTCGATCGCACCTTGCAGCAAGGCGCGGTTGAATTGCAGCACCTCCGAGGCTTCGTCGGCGATCCGTACTACATCCTCGAGCTGCATTTCCCGACCTTCAATGGCGGCTTTCACCACCGCGCGGGTCGATGAAGCGCCCAGTACGCCGGCGAGCAGGCGTTCGGTGTGAGCGATCCATTCACCGTCAGCGTTCTGGTTCGGGTTGAAGCCTTTACCCTGGCGGTAGGCGAAGCGGATGAAGCTCTGGCGCGCCCGTTCTTCGCCCACGAAGCGCGCCGCGAGTTGCAGCAGATCGTCGATCTGCACCGCCAGCATCGAGCGGGCGCTCGGCCGTGCGCTGATCTCCTGACCAATGAAGCGCCCAGCCTGCCAGTGCTCCGAGACCCGTGTACGGGATAACACCGACACCCAGGCGAACAAGGTGAAGTTACCGGCCAACGACAGCACCACGCCTTGGGTCAGTGGAGAAATCGGCAGGTTCAGCGGGTTGCCATGCAGCCAGCCCAGCCCCGGGAAGCTGTGCAGCGACCAGCCCAGGCTTCGGGCAGCGATGGGCAAAATCAAGGTGTAGAACCAGATAAAAGTCCCGGCGGCGAGACCGGCGAACACCCCGCGGCGGTTGGCCTGTTTCCAGTACAGCGCGCCGAGCATCGCCGGCGCCAGTTGGGTCACGGCGGCGAAGGCGATCTGCCCGATGGTGGCCAGACTGGCGGTCGAACCGAGCAGGCGATAGGCAACATAGGCCAGCAGCAGAATCACCACGATGCTCACCCGACGCACCGAGAGCATCCAGTAGCGGAACACCTCGAACGGCCGCTCGGCGTTTTTCCGGCGCAGCAGCCACGGCAGCAGCATGTCGTTGGAGACCATGGTCGACAACGCCACGCTGGCGACGATCACCATGCCGGTGGCGGCCGATGCGCCGCCGATAAACGCCAGCAACGCCAATGCCGGATGGGCCTGGGCCAGCGGCAGGCTGATCACGAAGGAGTCGGGCAGTACCGAGCTTGGCAGCAGCATTTGCCCGGCCAGCGCAATCGGCACCACGAACAGTGCGGCCAATGCCAGATAAGCCGGGAACACCCATTTCGCCAGACGCAGATCCTGCGGCTCGATGTTTTCCACCACCGTTACATGAAACTGCCGAGGCAGGCAGATGATCGCCATCATCGCCACGCCGGTCTGCACCAGCATCGATGGCCAGTTGACGGTTTCTTTCCAGTATTGCTCCAGGCGTGGCGCAAGCATGGCCTGATCGAACAGGTCGTCGAAACCGTCGTACAACCCATACGTGACGAAGGCGCCGACCGCGAGGAAGGCGAACAGCTTGACCAGCGCTTCGAAGGCAATCGCCAGCACCATGCCACGGTGATGCTCGGTGGCATCGAGGTTGCGGGTGCCGAAGACGATGGTGAACAGCGCCAGAATCATTGACACAATCAGCGCCGTGTCCTGGGCGCGGGTGCCCATGGCGTCGGCACCGGCGCCGATCAACAGGTTCACGCCGAGGACGATGCCTTTGAGCTGCAAGGCGATGTAAGGCAGCACGCCTACCAGGCAGATCAGTGCTACCACCACCGCCAGCGACTGCGACTTGCCGTAGCGGGCGGCAATAAAGTCGGCAATTGAGGTGATGTTTTCCTGCTTGCTGATCATCACCATTTTTTGCAGAACCCACGGCGCGCAGATCAGCAGCAGGATCGGCCCCAGATAAATCGGCAAAAACGACCAGAGTTGTTCGGCGGCCTGACCGACGGCGCCAAAGAATGTCCAGCTGGTGCAATAGACCGCCAGCGACAGGCTGTACACCCAGGCACGCATTTGCGGCGGCAGCGGCGCGCTACGGCGGTCACCGTAAAAGGCGATAGCGAACATGATGGCCATATAGGCCAGGGCGACGGCGGCAATCAGCCCGCTGGACAGCGACATGGTAACTCCAGGCAAAAAACACCCGGGACGCAAACCCGGTCCGACAGTCTCGCACGATGTTCCGGGTTAGTCAGTGTCGACCAAGGTCGTGGCGTGGCGGGGTGTCGCAGGGGAGAGGCGGCGCCCCGTATTTCTGCGGTAGGTCGTAACCTCCCAAGGAGCCGGCGCGATGTCGAGAGACGTCTTGGCGCCCATGGGTTAGCCTTTGGCTCTGATTGTAACCGCTTGGTTTTTTACTCAAAGGATTGACCCTCATGAAGATCATCCGCAGCAAATCCTTCACCGGTGACCGCGCCTGGGCGGCGCTGGATATCGCCAACATGAATGGCATCACCACCCGCTTGCACTGGACCGATCAACCATACAAATGGCACGTCAACGACGGTCAGGAAGTGTTCGTCGTACTCGATGGGCAGGTTCAGATGCGCTATCGGGAGAAAGGTGTCGAGCAGGCGATTGAAAAA
>CAYNGZ010000144.1:0-13566 GCA_964396695.1 uncultured Pseudomonas sp. | reverse complement strand
GCGCGCCGATTACCGTTCCAGCCCGGCGCCGACCAATGGGGCTGCGACACCTGAGGGGCGGCAACCGGGTGCTCCGGGGTCGCCCGACACGGCTCCAGAGGCGGGGCAGCAACTGCCGCCATCGCAACCGGCTCCCGCTTCGGCACCCAATGCCGAAGCGCCGCAAAGCCCGCAATGACTCTGACTAAGGACTGCCTGTGACTGGCTTGTTTATTACCCTGGAAGGCCCGGAAGGCGCGGGCAAGAGCACCAATCGCGAATACCTGGCCGAGCGTCTGCGCGCCAAGGGTATCGAAGTGGTGTTGACGCGCGAGCCGGGCGGTACGCCACTGGCCGAGCGAATCCGCGAGGTGCTGCTGGCTCCGGTCGATGAGGTCATGAGCCCGGATACCGAGCTGTTGCTGGTGTTCGCGGCGCGCGCGCAGCATTTGGCCGAGGTGATTCGCCCGGCGCTGGCGCGGGGCGCGGTGGTGTTGTGCGACCGCTTTACCGACTCGACTTACGCCTATCAGGGCGGTGGGCGCGGATTGTCGCTTGAGCGTATCGCGACCCTGGAAACCTTCGTTCAAGGCGATTTGCGTCCGGACCTGACGCTGGTGTTCGACCTGCCGATTGAAATCGGCATGGCGCGTGCCAGTGCTCGCGGTCGACTGGACCGATTCGAGCTGGAAGGCCAAGTGTTTTTCGAGGCGGTGCGCAGCGCGTTCCTGAAGCGCGCCGAGGCTGATCCGGCGCGTTACCTGTTGGTGGACGCTTCGCAGCCGCTGGCGCAGGTTCAGCAGTCGCTGGATGCCTTGCTGCCGCGTCTGCTGGAGCTGGCCCGTGGCTGAAGCTTATCCGTGGCAAGACAGCCTTTGGCAGCAACTGGCCGGTCGCGCCCAGCATGCCCATGCCTATTTGCTGCATGGCCCGGCCGGGATCGGCAAGCGTGCGCTGGCCGAGCGCTTGATGGCCAGCTTGCTCTGCCAGCGTCCAACCGCGCAGGGCGCCTGCGGCGACTGCAAATCCTGCCTGCTGCTCAAGGCCGGTAGCCACCCTGACAACTACATCCTGGAACCTGAAGAGGCCGACAAGGCGATCAAGGTCGACCAGGTTCGTGATCTGGTCAGCTTCGTGGTCCAGACCGCACAGTTGGGTGGGCGCAAGGTGGTGTTGATCGAGCCGGTCGAGTCGATGAACATCAACGCCGCCAATGCCTTGCTGAAAAGCCTCGAAGAGCCGTCAGGCGATACAGTGTTGCTGTTGGTCAGCCATCAGACCAGCCGTCTGTTGCCGACCATCAAGAGTCGTTGTGTGCAACAGGCCTGCCCGTTGCCCAGCGAAGCCATGAGCCTGCAATGGCTGGCCAAGACCTTGCCCGATTGCGCTGAAGAAGAGCGTATCGAACTGTTGACGCTGGCCGCCGGTTCGCCGCTGGCAG
Organism: uncultured Pseudomonas sp.; assembly: GCA_964396695.1. Classification (GTDB taxonomy): domain Bacteria; phylum Pseudomonadota; class Gammaproteobacteria; order Pseudomonadales; family Pseudomonadaceae; genus Aquipseudomonas. Next base: position 12,146 of record CAYNGZ010000144.1, on the reverse strand, counting down.
CGGTGAGCTTGCAGGCGCAGGGCGTTCGCGAGCAGCGCGCGCTGGTGGTTGACGGGGTGAAGAAGTTGCTCAAGCAACAGCAATCGCCGACGCAACTGGCGGAAGGCTGGAATGCGATCCCGTTGCTCCTGTTGTTCGATTGGTTCTGCGACTGGTCGAGCCTGATTCTGCGTTATCAGCTGACTCAGGATGAGGCCGGGCTTGGCCTTGCCGACATGCGCAAGGTGGTGCAGTACCTGGCGCAGAAATCGTCGCAGGCTAAAGTGTTGAACATCCAGGACTGGATTCTGGCGCAGCGGCAAAAAGTCCTGAGCAAAGCCAACCTCAATCGGGTGCTGTTGCTCGAGGCCTTGCTGGTTCAGTGGGTCGGTCTGCCTACCCGCAATTGATGCGCCTGGACTCTGGTATTCAGCAGTGGAGGTCAGCATGAGCGAATCTGTCAGCCCGGGCCCGCGCAATGGCATCTTGTCCCTGATCATCAAGGACAAGTCCGTGCTATATGCGGCCTATATGCCGTTCATCAAGAATGGCGGCCTGTTTATCCCGACCAACAAAAGCTACAAGTTGGGCGATGAGGTATTCATGTTGCTGCACTTGATGGATGAGCCGGAGAAGATCCCGGTTGCCGGTAAAGTGACCTGGGTTACCCCCAAGGGGGCTCAGGGGAATCGCGCCGCCGGTGTCGGCGTGCAGTTCAATGACGGTGACGACACTGCTCGAAGCCGAATCGAAACCTATCTGGTCGGAGCCCTGAAGTCCGACCGTCCCACTCATACGATGTAGTTGCAGCCTTTTATGCTCGTAGATTCCCATTGTCACCTTGATCGTCTCGACCTCGCCGCACATGACGGCTCGCTGGATGCGGCGCTTGCAGCCGCTCGCCAGTGCGGGGTGGGGCACTTTCTCTGTATCGGCGTCAGTGCCGACAACGCCAAGGATGTCAAAGCCCTTGCCGAGCGTTACGACGACGTCGATTGTTCGGTAGGCGTGCATCCGCTGGATGTTCAGCCGGGCGCCGCTCCGGCGTTGGACTGGTTGTTACAGGAACTGAATCACCCGCGGGTGGTGGCGATCGGCGAAACCGGCCTGGATTATCACTACGAGCCCGAGGCGGCCCAGTTGCAGCAGGAGTCCTTCCGTTTGCATCTGCAAGCGGCCCGGCAGACCGCCAAGCCGGTGATCGTCCACACCCGTGGTGCCCGCGCCGATACGTTGACATTGTTGCGTGAGGCAGCGTTGCCACAGGCCGGGGTGCTGCATTGTTTCACTGAAGACTGGGACATGGCCAAGGCGGCGCTGGATCTGGGGTTCTACATTTCGTTGTCGGGGATCGTAACGTTCCGCAATGCAGATGCCTTGCGCGATGTGGCCCGGCAAGTGCCGGCGGACCGCCTGCTGGTGGAAACCGATTCGCCGTACCTGGCGCCGATCCCTCATCGTGGCAAGCCGAATCTTCCGCAGTACGTGCGGGATGTGGCGGAGTTTCTGGCCATGTTGCGGGGTGAGTCCTACGAGCGATTTGCCGAGCAGACTACGGAGAACTTCAAGCGGCTGTTTCCGTTGGCGCACGTCAAGTCGATTTGACAGGGGCGAGTTGAAGGTTCAAATCGCAGGCAAAAAAAACCCGGGTTCTGGGGGGTGAATCCGGGTTAAGACCATTAGGAGTAAAACAAAGGTACGCGGTCCTTCGGTACCTTCATCGACGCGCCACTTGGGGGAGATGACACGCCGACAGTTCAAGTATTGATCACTATGGCATCGAGTCCAGTTTGCCTCGTCTGTTTCTTAAACAAATTTGGAATACAGGCGCTTCGCTTGAGTTCTCACTGCCTGGCGATCGACGCGATAATGGCGACAGTTTCGTCGATTACGCGCTTTTCGGTGTAGAAGTGTGGTGAAAAACGAACGCCTGGGCCGCGCGGGATGCAGATGACCTGCTGGGTTTTCAGAGCCTCATAAACGGTCTGATTATCGATGCCATCGATACTGAACGATAAAATCCCCGCGCGCCGGGCCGGATTAAGCGGGCTGTGCAGTGTGACGCCGGGAATTGCGCTCAGGCCCTCCTGCAACCATTTCACTCGCTCGGCGATCAGCGCGGCAACTTGCTCCATGCCGACTTCTTCCAGTAATGACAGGCTGGCTTCCAGCGCCATCGCCCCGAGCATGTTCGGGCTGCCGCATTCAAAGCGTCGTGCACTCTTGGCCGGCTCCCATTCGGTGCGAGTGTAATCACCCATGTGCTCGAGCATGTGCCAGCCGAATTCGTGCAGTTTCAGCTGTTCACGCAGTTCGCTGCGCACATAGAACACCCCCAGGCCTTCTGGCCCGAGCAACCATTTGTGGCCGTCGGCCATGGCGAAGTCGCATTGATAACGCTGGACGTCGAAGGGCAGGGCGCCGAGTTGCTGGATGGCGTCGATGCAGAACAGCACGTTCTGTTGTTTGCAGTCGGCCCCCAGGCGTTGCAGGTCCAGGCGCAGACCGCTGGCAAATTGCACGGCGCTCACCGACATCAAGCGGGTATGCGGCCCGCAGGCAGCCAACAAGGCGCCTTCCGGGTCATCGCCCTTGAGGCTGACCTGCACCACTTCCACACCTTGGGCGGCCAAGGCCTCCCAGACAATGCGATTGGAAGGGAATTCTTCGTCGCTGATGATGATCTGGTCACCGCTTTGCCATGGCAGTCCAAAGGCGACAAAAGACAATGCCTCGGAAGTGTTTTTGACCAGCGCAATGTCATCCGTCGACGGTGCATTAAGCAGGCGCATCAGGCGTTCGCGCAGGCGTTGTTCAAGCGCCATCCAGTCCGAATAGTCCCGCGCGCCCAGTAAAACGTTCTCTTGGGCGAAACGTGCCACCGCTGTGGCAGCCCGATTTGGCCAGGGTGCAACGGCTGCATGATTCAAATAACGCAGGCCCGGAGCCTGTACAAACTCATCAAGAAACGTAGTCATGGTCGGATGATCCGTGCAATTTGGCGCAAGTTAGGCATAATACGCGGCTTCGAATTTTGACCCCTACAGACCTTTTCTTATGCACAAAGAACCTCGTAAGGTCCGTGAGTTTCGTCGCCGCGAGCAAGAAATTCTCGACACCGCGCTCAAGCTGTTCCTCGAACAAGGTGAAGACAGTGTCACCGTCGAGATGATCGCTGATGCCGTGGGTATCGGCAAAGGCACCATCTACAAGCACTTCAAGTCCAAGGCGGAGATCTATCTGCGTCTGATGCTCGATTATGAGCGCGCCTTGAACGAGCTGCTGCACTCTGCCGATGTCGACAAGGACAAGGAAGCCCTGTCCCGGGCCTACTTCGAATTCCGTATGCGCGATCCGCAACGTTACCGGTTGTTCGATCGCCTGGAAGAGAAGGTGGTCAAGGGCAATCAGGTGCCGGAGATGGTCGAGGAGTTGCACAGGATTCGCGCCTCCAACTTCGATCGCCTGACCTTGCTGATCAAGGGCCGTATCAGCGAAGGCAAGCTTGAAGACGTGCCGCCGTACTTCCATTACTGCGCGTCCTGGGCGCTGGTGCACGGCGCTGTGGCGCTGTATCACTCGCCGTTCTGGAGCAATGTGCTGGAAGATCAGGAAGGTTTCTTCCAGTTCCTGATGGACATCGGCGTGCGCATGGGCAACAAGCGCAAGCGCGATACCGACACGCCGAGCAGCTGAGCCATTCAGTTGCTTTATTGCGCCATGTTTCTCTACATGGCGCAGTGCCCCGGGAATATACTCAGGCTTAGGTATTGCTAAAAATTGATTTATGAGTCAAGTTTTGGCGCTTCCGAATCGACTTCAGCCGGAGTGATCCATGATCGTTGACCGACAAGGCAGGCGTTTCCGCAATTTGCGGGTCAGTCTGACCTCTGCCTGCAACTACGCCTGTACCTATTGCGTGCCCAATGGCAAGCGGTTGGTGGCTGCGCAGGATGAACTGTCGGCCGAGGCCATGGCACGCGGCGTTGCCTACCTGATCGAAGCCGCAGGCATCGAGCGATTGCGCATTACCGGTGGCGAGCCGCTGGTGAGTCCCAAGCTGGAAACCTTCATGACGGCCGTCGGGCAGATGGGCCTTGCCGACATCAGCCTGACCACCAACGGTCAACTGCTGGCACGCAAACTGCCGCTGCTGGTGAATGCCGGGATTCGGCGGATCAACGTTTCTCTTGATACCCTGGACGCCGATGCGTTTCGCAGCATTGCGCGGGGTGGCGATCTGGCGACCGTGCTCGAGGGCATGGACCTGGCTCGTGCGGCGGGCATGAAGATCAAGGCCAACATGGTGCCGTTGCGTGGGCAGAACCTCGATCAAGTGATGCCGCTGCTCGATTACTGCCTGGAGCGTGGTTATGAGTTGCGCTTCATCGAGCTGATGCGCATGGGCCATCTGGCCAGTGATTCGAATGCATTCCTGCAGCAGTTTGTCAGTCTTGAACAACTGCTGAGCCTGATCGGCGATCGCTACGAGTACCTGCAGGCCGACGCGCCGGTGGATGCGACGGCGGTGCGTTACGAAATTCCCGGGCACGGCTATTTTGGTGTGATCGCCAATGAAAGCGTGCCGTTCTGCCGCACGTGCTCGCGCTTGCGGCTGTCGTCCACTGGCTGGCTGCATGGCTGCCTGTCATCGAGTAACCGCCACTATGTCGGCGACCTGCTGGACAAGCCTCGTCATGAAGCACTGCCGGCACTCCAGCGGCTGTTGGTGAAGGCGCTGGGCGACAAACAGGAAGTGGCGTTCTCTGGCGGTGCAACCGTGATGAAAATTATCGGCGGCTGACAGATCTGCATTCGCTACCTGGAAATGTTCATGTGCTCAAGGACTGGCGCGGAAGCTGCATCCCGCGGACATTCGCCGGTTTTCCGTCACCGGCCTCTGGAGGGTAGGATGCGTAGCCTGGTTTTGCTGCTGGCGTTTTTGGCGCTTGGCGGCTGCATGAATGTCAGCGATATGGGCGAAGGGGTTCGCTACCACATGAGCGACGCCGGTCTGCTCGATCATAGCGATAGCCGTCGCGTGAATAACCTGCGAATTCAGCCGGACTCGTTTATCTACATCGCTCAAGGTGCTTTTGCGCCACCGGGCGATGCCTATCCGCGGCCGAACGTGGTCGCCGAAGAAGCCTTCAACGGCTTCATCGAATATTTCCCGATGGTTCGTCGTGCTCGCGCCCCCGAAGGCCTGGACACCGCGATGGGCGAGGCACGTGCGGCTGGCGCGCATTACCTGCTTTACACCCGTTTTGCCAAGGCCGACGACCGTATTGGCAACTCGGATGAATTGCTCGATCAGGGGGCCGTGGATCGCCTGGGGATCGACAGCGGAGTGATTCAGATCATGTTGATCGAGACCAGCACCCAGTATTTGATCGATACTGCACGAATCAAGAGCCGTGGCGGTTTACTGACGTTCCACGACAACAAGCCAGAAGACCAGATCGCTCAGCCGCTGCAGCAATACGCGCGTAGCCTGCTGGGCATGAGCGACCAGTAACTCACCAGGAGAGCCGCATGAGTGGTCCGCAAAAAGCTAACGAGCTGTTGGGGCAAATCCCCAAGTCCAAAGGCTTGCCGCCGGTCCATTTGTGGAACCCCGACTTCTGCGGCGATATCGACATGCGCATCGCCCGCGACGGTACCTGGTATTACCTGCGTACACCGATCGGGCGCAAGCCGATGGTCAAGCTGTTCTCCACGATCATTCGCCGCGACGGCGATGATTACTTCCTGGTTACCCCGGTCGAGAAGGTCGGGATCAAGGTCGATGACGCGCCCTTCATCGCCGTGACGCTGGAGGTCGAAGGTGAGGGCGAAACCCAGTTGCTGCGTTTCACCACCAATGTCGATGAGCAGGCCGAGGCGGGGGCCGAGCATCCGTTGCGGGTGGTGATCGATCCACTGACCCAGGAGCCGGCGCCCTACGTGCATGTACGCAGCAACCTTGAAGCGCTGATCCATCGCAATGTGTTCTATCAACTGGTCGAACTGGCTGTGCCCCGTGAGATCGACGGACAGCGCTGGCTGGGTGTCTGGAGCGGCGGTGAGTTCTTTCGCATCGGCCTTGAGCCGTAATGCGCTGTGCCGGGTACTGGAAAACGGCCCGGTGTTTGAACCGGGCCGTTGGCGATGGGTTTACAAGCCCTTGCTCTTGAGCCGGGCGGCATGTTCAAGATAGAGACTGACCGGGCTCACGTTCCAACTGGTGATCCCGGCCATTTGATTGACCGCATCAAAATGGTCCATGGGGTAATCCGAGCGAATCACTTTCCCCAAGTGCGAGCTGTATCGTCCGACCAGTCCGTCGTTGGCATCTTTCTCTTTATAAAACAACTTCGACAGCACGATGCAGTTGATATGGGTTGGATCGAGTAGTTGCGGGGTTTGGAAGTTCTGCAGAATCCCGCTCCAGGAGTAGTAATACACGCCGTTTTCAATTTCGTTGCCTTCACCGCCCCAGACTTTCGGCACCCCTTGCGGGTACTTGCGATTGAATTCAGCCAATCCTGCGCTGGTCAGCGATTCGAAAGCTGCTTGAGGATCCTGCGGGTTTTGCGGATGGCCGCTAATCAACGAAATGAAAGTGCCGACGGCGCTCAACAGGGCCAGTACGAAGGCTTCGGGCAACTCACCGGGCGTCAGTGCCTTATGTAATTGGTCGGCAATCTCGGAGCCGTGATTAGGGCAACTGACAGAGGTGACCGACGCGACCTTTTCCGGGTGCAGTGCCGCTACGTAGCGTGCGGCCAGGGGGCCCTGGCTATGGCCGATCAGATTGACCTTGGCGGCGCCCGTTTCCTGCAAAATGCGGTTGACCTGCTCTAGCAGTTTTTCACCGCGTTCCTCATTGCCGTTGACGGCTGGAATATTGACGGCAAACACCCGAGCGCCAGCGTGTTCCAAGGCTTCCTTGATGTCGAAGAAGTAGGGATAACCGGCGATTTTGTCGAAGCCGAAAAGACCGTGAACCAAAACAATCGGGTATTGCGTAGACGCATCCATGTTCATGCTTATACCTGTCGATAGCGGACTCAAGTGGAACAGATGCTATTGACTGCTTGATCTGTCGCGGCTAACCGTAGTTTACAAAGCGGGTTGGCACAAATCGCTTCGGGCAGGGCGCGGCACCTCGATCTAGGCTTCTAGCGGCAGCTTGCTGGCGGTAGCCCACCGCCAAAGAAGGCGACCAACGGTGATCGACCAGTTCAGCAGCGCCACCGCCAATACCGTGAGTAACAACGTCGGCAGCCCCTGCTCGACAATCATCTTGCCGGCCAGCAAGGGAAAGCCGAACACGCCGACAAAGTACCCGAGGCTGAACAGCAACAAGGCTTGGGAGGTGCTGCCCTCCGGCGCCTCATTGGCGGCCAGACCGTTGATCACCGAATAGGTCAGCCCGTAACCGATGCCCAGGACAACGGCGGCCATCAGGTAGGTGAAGGCATCGTCGACCACGAAGCGGAACATCAGAATCGACACCACCATCAACCCCGACAACCCGCAGGACGTCCAATAGGGATCGCGCTTGACCACGAAACTGGCGATCAGCATGCGGCTGGTAATTGCAGCGCTCATGAAACCGAGAAAGAACAGCGAGTAGTCCAGCGAACGGGAGGCGGCGTAGCTGGTCTGGAAGCTCGACAGGCCACCAAACACGCAGCCGCCGAGGCCGACCATGACGATGGGGAACAACGCTTTGGACGACATCACTCGTGCGGTTGCCGACCAGGAAATCCGTGAAACCGCTGCCATGCCCAATTGATTCGGGCGTTGTCTGAGTGCGACATCCAAGCGCCAGAACAACACTACGCCCATCAGGCTTGCCAGTGCAGCGAGGCAAAACGCACTGGTCACCGGATAATCCAGGGCGCTGGCCGCCCGTCCGAGTAATGGCCCGGAGCCGATACCGGTCATCATGCTGCCCGAGAGTAGCGCGAAGTACCTGGCGCGTTGTGCGGGTGCCACCAGCATCGCCACGATGATTGGCCCCAAGGTGTAAAACACGCCCCAGCCCAGACCCAGCGTCAGTCCGAAAAACAGCAAGGCGTTGCCGAACCCCGGGGTTAGCGCAAAGCCCAGGCTGGCAAGCACCAGCAAGCCGCCAAACACGGCAATCGAGCGGGCGGCGCCAAGCAGGTCCGACAAATGCCCCGACAGGATCACCGCCGCGAACGTGCTGAGCATCGCTGCTGAAATGACGCTGCCGGCATCATGCTCGTTACCGCCGCGTGAACTGATCAACAGCGAGAGCAAAAAGGTCGAGCCGTAGGACAGTGAAAGCAGGTAGCTGGCGAGGCAGAAGAGGCTAAACAGTTTTCCTGAAACGGCAGTGTCCGGGGTGTTGCGACTGGGCATGGATAAGTCTCTTTGCCTGTTGGTTTTATAAGGGACTTATCTAACACGGATAGCGGTGACGTATGTTCTGAGGTTAGCGGTTTCAGGGTTAGCAGAAAGTGGAGTAATGACCTCAGATAGTGCTGGAAGGTAAACCGATTTCTTCGATGAACTCGTCCATGAAGCGCTTCAGGCGTTCATGGCGCAACTGAGCCAGATGCTTGCCGGACGGTGTCTGGAAGCCGCTGGCGAGGTGCAACAGTTTGGTCTGGAAGTGGTCGAGACAGAAGCGTTTGTCGTCGTATTCGCGGGATATTGCCGTGGGGTCCTGCGGGTCATAGAGCGTGCTGCCCATGCGTCCTGCGATGTAAAACGTGCGCGCAACGCCGAGCATGCCGAGGGAGTCCAGGCGGTCGGCGTCCTGGAGGATTTTTGCTTCCAGGGTTGTCGGCTGAATGTTTGCCGAAAAACTGTGGGCTTCGATGGTGTGAGCGACTGCGGCGATTTTGTCTTCGGGCCAGTTCAGTTGACTGAGGATTTCCAGGGCTTTTTCTGCGGCCAGTCGCGAGGCCTGAGAACGCAGTGGCGAGTTCTTTTCCACCGCCACGCAGTCGTGCAGCAACACGGCCGCCAGCAGCACTTCGAGGTTACCGCCTTCCTCGGTTTGAATTCGCTGAACATTGCGCCACACCCGTTGTAAGTGCGACAGATCGTGAGCACCGTCTTCGGACGGCGCCAGCGCATGGGGCAGCAAGGTTGAGGCGAGGTTTTGCAGGGGCGCGAAGCCGGCGAGGCTCATATAAGTCCTGTTTGTGCGAAACGCTATTTTGGTGAGGGAACCAGTTCTCTTGTCACCGTTGTTCATCAGTGTCTGCATTAAGTTTTGCAGTGGCATGTGACGAGCGTTGATCGGCGACATAGTATGGCGTTTTCAATTGTTCACAAGGCACGTCCATGTCGATCGAGATCCGCCCGGCCACCCCCAGCGATGCGCCACAAATTCTCGCGTTCATCACCGAACTGGCCGATTACGAGCGCGCCCGGCATGAAGTCATTGCCAGTGTCGCTGACATCGAGCGCAGCCTGTTCAGCGAAGGCGCCACCGCCCATGGCCTGATCTGCCTGCGCGACGGTTTGCCGATTGGCTTCGCGGTGTTTTTCTTCAGCTACTCGACCTGGCTGGGCAGCAACTGCCTGTACCTCGAAGACCTCTATATCACCCCCGAACAACGCGGTGGCGGCGCCGGCAAACAACTGCTGCGCCACCTCGCAAAAATTGCCTGTGCCAACGATTGCGGCCGCTTCGAATGGAGCGTGCTGGAATGGAACACCCCGGCCATCGACTTCTACAAATCCCTCGGCGCCCAGCCGCAGGAAGAGTGGGTGAGGTATCGCATGGATGGGGCGGTGTTGAGGGAGTTTTCCGAGGGGAACTGAATGACTGGTAAAAATAGCCGAACTGATTCCTCCGGTTAAAGAGATCGCAGCTCGGCTGTTGGTGCCGCCTGGTGCAACGGTCTGATCAGACCTTCAAGGTCGCCATGTCAATCACGAAACGATACTTCACATCACCGGCGATCATGCGGCTGTAAGCCTCGTTGATCTGGCGGATGTCGAGCATTTCGATGTCGCAGCTGATGTTGTGCTCGGCGCAGAAATCCAGCACTTCCTGGGTTTCTGCGATACCGCCGATCAGCGAGCCGGCCAGTACCCGGCGACCCAGCACCAGTTTGGCGGCGTGGACGGGCGGTTCGACTGGCTCGATCAAGCCGACCAGGATGTGCACGCCGTCGAAGCGTAGCGTGTCGAGGTACGGGTTGAGGTCGTGCTGCACCGGAATGGTGTCGAGCAGGAAGTCGAACTGCCCGGCCGCGGCCTTCATCTGCTCGGCATCGGTGGAGACGATCACGTTGTCTGCGCCCTGGCGGCGAGCTTCTTCGGCCTTGCTGGCCGAGCGGGTGAACAGTGTCACTTCAGCCCCCATGGCTTTGGCAAACTTGATGCCCATGTGACCGAGACCGCCCATGCCGAGAATCCCGACTTTGTCGCCGGCCTTCACGCCATAGTGTTTGAGCGGCGAGTAGGTGGTGATGCCGGCGCAGAGGATCGGTGCGGCGTTGGCCGGATCGAGTTGCTCGGGGATGCGTACGACGAAGTGTTCGTTGACCACGATGCTGTCGGAGTAGCCGCCCATGGTGTTGCTGCCGTCGACCCGGTCCGGGGTCGCGTAGGTCAAGGTCGGACCTTCGAGGCAATATTGCTCAAGATCGGCCTGGCAGGCTTCGCAGTGGCGGCATGAGTCGACCATGCAGCCGACGCCGACCAGGTCGCCAACCTTGTGGGCGGTGACATTGGCGCCGATGGCGGTGACTTTGCCGACAATCTCGTGTCCTGGCATCAACGGGTAAACCGCGATGCCCCATTCGTTGCGTGTCTGGTGGATGTCGGAGTGGCAGACGCCGCAGTAGAGAATTTCGATCGCTACGTCGTCGGCGCGCGGGCTGCGACGTTCGAAGGTCATCGGGGCGAGGGGAGTGGCGGCCGACTGGGCGGCGTAACCGATGGCGGTGTACATGGTGAACCTCGCAAAGCAGTGACGGATGAGGTGGGCCATTTTCCGCGCCGTCTGCTTCACCGGCCATGATGATTCCTCCGGGTCTTATGCCTATTCCTCCGGCATTCTTGGTGGATCGGTCGCATTGGCGCTTAGACCTGCGATGATGCTTTCATCTTTTTTTTTGTGAAGTTTTTGCCATGCTGTTAACCCGTCATCTCGATGCCAATGCCGCTCTGGTAACACTGATTCAGCCATTGGCGACCCGTGATGGTTTCGTGCCGACGCGCTTGCCCGGCGTACACGTGCTCAGAGCCAGTTGCGATGTGGCGCGTGGCCCGCAGATTTATGAGCCGAGCCTGATAATCATTGCTCAGGGCAGCAAAGTCGCCTATCTAGGGGCGCGCACGCTGGAGTACGGTGCCGGGCATTACCTGATTCAGGCGCTGCCGGTGCCTTTCGAATGCGAAACGTTTGCCATGGCCGATGCGCCGTTACTGGGGGTTTCCATTGCCATCGACCGGTCGTTGCTGGGTGAGCTGGTGTTGGCCATGGGGTTGGTGCCAGGGCGCAATACGCCGGCGCAAACACCCGAATCCATGACCTCGGCGGTGCTCGACGACAGTATGCGCGGCTGTGTGGAGCGCTTGTTGCACTGTCTGCATGATCCGCTGGAGTGCCAGATCATGGGGCAGGCGCGGTTGCGTGAGTTGTTGTTCGTCGCGTTGCGCGGCCCTCAGGCCGATGTACTGCGCGCTTTGGTCGAGCAGCAGGGGCAGTTTGCCCGGATTGCAGCATCCTTGAGCCGCTTGCACGCGCATTACACCGAGCCGCTGAACGTCGAGACACTGGCCAGTTGTGCGAACATGAGCGCGTCGACCTTCCACGAGCACTTCAAACGCAGCACATTGTTGTCGCCGGTGCAGTATTTGAAGCGTCTGCGATTGCTCAAGGCTCAGCAGTTGTTGCTGTCGGAAGGGCTGGGGGTGGCGCAGGTCGCGCATCGGGTGGGGTATCAAAGCTCGTCGCAGTTCAGTCGTGAGTACAAGCGTTACTTCGAACGAAACCCGGGAGATGATCGGGTGGCTTGAGTTCAGCACTCTTTTTATAGGCTAACAAAAAGGCCCCCGTTCGGGAGCCTTGCTGTTCAAGCGTACGACTTACATGTTCGGGTAAGTCGGGCCGCCAGCACCTTCTGGCGTTACCCAGGTGATGTTCTGCGCAGGATCCTTGATGTCGCAGGTCTTGCAGTGCACGC
>CAYNGZ010000143.1:0-13645 GCA_964396695.1 uncultured Pseudomonas sp. | reverse complement strand
TTGCCAGCCCTGGCCCATGTTCCTTACGCGACAGCGCGGCCTCGAAGAGGGGGCTGCCCCTCCTACAGGGGGGCTGCACCGAGTTTAAAGGCTGTAGTAGTAGCCGCGGCTGCGCAGGGCAACGATGCGTGGGCGGCCGTCGGGGTGTGGGCCGATCTTTTTGCGCAGGTTGCTGACGTGCATGTCCAGGCTGCGATCGTACAGGGTCAGTTTGCGACCCAGCGCGATCTGCGCCAGTTCCTGCTTGTTCAGCGGCTCGCCGGGTTGCTTGAGCAGGGCTTCGAGCAAACGGCTTTCAGAGACGGTCAGGGTGAGCTCCTGTTCGTCGATGCTGACCACGCCACGGACCGGGCTGAAGCACAGATCGCCGAGTTCCATCTGGCTGGACACGGCTGCTGGATGACTGCGCCGCAACACCGCACGCAGGCGGGCCGTCAGTTCTCGTGGATCACATGGCTTGGCCAGGTAATCGTCGGCGCCCAGTTCCAGGCCAAGGATCCGGTCCAGCGGCTCGCCACGGGCCGAGAGCATCACCACTGGCAAATCCGGGTGATCGCTGCGCAACTGCTTGAGCAGTTCCAGACCGCTGCCGTCGGGCAGCATCACGTCCAGTACCACCGCTGCCGGTGTGGACTCGGCCAAGGCGCGGCGCGCGCTCAGCCCGTCGTGGCAAGCGCGCACGACAAAACCTTCCTGGCTCAGCCAACTGCTCAGGAGCTCACACAGCTCCTGGTCATCATCAATTAGTAACAGCTCGCTCATGACTCACTCAATTTAGCCATTGCCGACGTTGTCTACGTCCACCACTGGCGAAGATACCGCAGAGCAGGGCCAATAGCGCAACTCCCGCGCCCGTGACGAACCACTGCTGCTGATCAGTCAGCAGGCGCGGCTGGGAGCTGGCCTGGACTTCCTTGAGTTGCAGCTTGAGGCGCTGATTCTCTTGGCGCAACCGGCCCAGCAGGGCGCTTTCGCGTTCGACATCGGCATTTTGCAGTTGTTTGTTCAGCTCTTCTCGTTGCCGCTCGCTTTCTTTCAAGCGCTGCTGCAATTCGGTGATCTGGCTGCCGGCGCTTAGCGACAGAGGCGTTGAATAGCCTGAGTCCGAGTGCTCTTCGGCATGGGCGAAGGCCCCGATCGATAACGTGACCAACAGCAGGCACAGCGGACCTTGGTGCATCGAAACTCCTGATTCCAATCGAGTGTTGGGCAGGTTGTCGGCCGTTGAACGAGAATAATGAGCAGTTGAACGCGCGATGAACCGAAGGTTCATCGCGCAGGTAGCGTGTTATGGCAGGACTTGCTTGAACGGTTTGACCAGAACGTTGGCGTAGACGCCTGCGGCGATATAAGGATCGGCGTCGGCCCAGGCTTTGGCGGCCTCGAGGGAGGTGAATTCGGCGACGATCAGGCTGCCGGTGAAACCCGCGGCGCCCGGATCATTGCTGTCGACGGCAGGGTGCGGGCCAGCCAGTACCACGCGGCCTTCGGCTTGCAGTTTTTGCAGCCGCTCGATGTGTGCAGGGCGCGCAGCCAGGCGGTTTTCCAGGGAGTTGGCGACGTCTGTGGCAATGATTGCGTAAAGCATGTCAGTCCTCGGTTTTTTGCGTAGTCGTGTCGGCGTCGTGCAGGTGGCGGGACAGGTAAATGCCCTGGCCGACCAAGAACAGCAAGGTCATGCCCAGGCTGCCGAAGACTTTGAAGTCGACCCAATAGCTCTGGAAGGTGAACGCAACGAACAGGTTGGCAGCGCCGCAAAACAGGAAAAAGCCGATCCAGGCGATGTTCAGACGGGTCCAGACCGGGTCCGGCAGGGTTAGCGCGTGGCCCATGATGCGTTTGATCAGCAACCGGTCACCGACGAAGTGGCTGCCGATAAAGGCCAGGGCGAACAGCCAGTTGACCACCGGCGCTTTCCATTTGAGGAAGGTTTCGCTGTGAAAGGCCAGGGTCAGGCTACCAAAAACCAGGCAGGCGACCAAGGTCAGCCACTGGCTCTTTTCCAGCTTGCGCTGTTTGATGAACAACGTGCCGTAGACCACCAGGGAGCTGACGATCAGCATCGCAGTGGCGCTGAAAATACCGCCAATTGTCAGTTGATGACCGGCGATTTCGACGACCCGTGGATCGATTTTGAAGACGATGAAAAACAGCAGAAGCGGGATGAAGTCGATGAATTGTTTCACAGTGGCAGCCAGAAGCAGGATGTGGCGGCATAATAACAAACATATCGGGTCGCGAAAGCGCCAGCTGATTTGAGGTTACACAGTCCTGTGAATGTTGATTTGCACTGCCATAGCACGGCCTCCGATGGCGCCCTGGCGCCTGCGGCACTGGTTGCGCGTGCGTTCGAGAAAGGCGTGCGAGTCCTGGCCTTGACCGACCACGACACCCTCGAAGGCCTCGACGAGGCCCGCAGCGCCACAGTGGCGCTGGGGATGCAACTGGTCAACGGCGTCGAATTGTCCTGCACCTGGGGGGGCGCGACCATCCATGTGCTGGGTTACGGTTTCGACGTCAATGCCCCGGCACTGGTCGAGGCAATTGCCAAATTGCGCGACGGACGCTGGCTCAGATCCGAAGAAATCGCCCGCAAGCTTGAGCTCAAGGGCATGTCGGGCGCGCTGGAAGGCGCGCGGGCTATCCAGCAAGAGCTCGGTGACAGCGGCAATGCGCCGGCCCGACCGCACTTTGCCGACTATCTGGTGCGCGCAGGCTTCGTCAAGGACCGCGCCGAAGCCTTCCGCAAGTGGTTGGGCGCCGGCAAGCTGGGGGACGTCAAGCAACATTGGCCGACCCTGGAAGAAACCGTCGAAACCTTGCGCGCCGCCGGCGCCTGGGTCAGCCTGGCGCATCCCTGGCACTATGATTTCACCCGCAGCAAGCGCCGCCGTCTGATTGCCGACTATATTCAAGCAGGTGGCCAGGCGATCGAGGTGGTCAATGGCCATCAGCCGGCCGAGCAGGTCGGCAGCCTGGCTATTCTTGCTCGTGAGTTCGGTCTGCTGGTCAGTGCCGGCAGTGATTTCCATGGACCCGGAGGCTGGTCCGAGATCGGCGAGTACCGCCCGCTCCCGGAGGACCTGCCACCGCTTTGGTGTCGGTTCAAACATGACCCAGCCATTATTGCCGTCTGAACAGGTAGAAAATGTGAGTCAATTTTTCCAGATTCATCCGGAAAACCCGCAAGTGCGCCTGATTAAACAAGCGGTAGAAATCATTCGCGCTGGCGGTGTGGTGATCTATCCCACCGATTCGTCCTACGCTATTGGTTGCCAGATCGGTGACAAGAACGCTGTCGAGCGTGTGCGTCGGCTGCGTCAGCTGGATGAAAAGCACAATTTCGCGCTGATTTGCAGCGACCTGTCGCAACTCGGGTTATTCGCCAAGATCGACACCGGCACCTTCCGACTCCTCAAGGCGCACCTGCCGGGACCGTACACCTTCATTCTCAACGCCACCCGCGAAGTGCCGCGTCTGTTGCTGCACCCGAAGAAGCGCACCATCGGTCTGCGGGTGCCAAGCCATCCGATAGCCCTGGCGTTGCTCGAAGAGTTGGGCGAACCGCTGATGAGCGTGACGCTGATCATGCCCGGCGACACCGACCCGTTAAGTGACCCGTATGAAATGCGTCAACTGCTTGAGCATCAGGTGGACCTGATCATCGACGGTGGTTTTGGCGGTATCAAAGCCTCCACAGTGATCAACCTGGCTGACGGTGAGCCAGAAGTGATTCGCGTCGGTTGCGGTGATCCCGCGCCGTTTACGGTTGAGGCCTAGATGTCTGCAGTAGAGCCCGTCGACAGCCAGGCCGGCGCACAGCAAGAACTGCCGTTCGCCATGGTTTACGGCCAAGCGGTCATGGAAATGCCGCTGGACCTGTACATTCCGCCGGATGCACTGGAAGTTTTCCTTGAGGCCTTCGAAGGGCCGCTCGACTTGCTGCTGTACCTGATCCGCAAGCAGAACATCAATATCCTCGACATTCCGGTGGCGGAAATTACCCGGCAGTACATGGGCTATGTCGAGTTGATGCAGTCGGTGCGGCTGGAGCTGGCCGCCGAGTACCTGGTGATGGCGGCGATGCTCGCCGAGATAAAATCGCGGATGTTGCTCCCGCGTTCGGCCGAGATCGAAGAGGAAGAGGATGATCCGCGCGCCGAGCTGATCCGCCGCTTGCAGGAGTACGAACGCTTCAAGGCGGCCGCTGAAGGCATCGACGGGCTGAGTCGGGTCGGCCGCGATGTCGTCGTGCCCAAACTCGATGCCCCGCAGGCGCGGGCACGCAAGTTGCTGCCGGACGTGAGCCTGGAAGAGTTGCTGATGTCCATGGCCGAGGTGCTGCGCCGTGGCGATATGTTCGAAAGCCATCAGGTCAGCCGCGAGGCGTTGTCAACGCGCGAGCGCATGAGCGATGTGCTGGAACGGCTCAAGGGCGGCGGTTTTGTGCCCTTTGTCGAACTGTTCACCGCTGAAGAAGGACGCTTGGGTGTGGTCGTGACATTCATGGCGATCCTCGAACTGGTCAAGGAATCCTTGGTCGAGCTGGTACAGAATGAGCCGTTTGCGGCTATCCATGTGCGGGCGCGAGCCGAATAACGAGCAAAATCAATGAATCTGAGTGAACCCCGCGAGCTGGCGCCACTGCTTGAAGCCTTTCTGTTGGCCTCGGGAAAGCCGCAATCGATGGAGCGTCTGTTCGAGCTCTTCGAAGAGGGCGAGCGCCCGGAGCCGCCAGTCTTCAAGAAGGCCTTGGCGATTCTCGCGAAATCCTGCGACGGTCGGGCTTTTGAGCTGAAGGAAGTCGCCTCGGGCTACCGTCTGCAAATTCGCGAGAAGTTCGCGCCCTGGGTCGGACGCCTGTGGGAAGAACGCCCGCAGCGCTATTCCCGAGCGATGCTGGAGACCATGGCGTTGATCGCCTATCGCCAGCCGATTACCCGGGGCGAGATCGAGGATGTGCGCGGTGTGGCGGTCAACAGCCACATCGTCAAAACCCTGCTGGAGCGCGAGTGGATCAGGATCGTCGGTTACCGCGACGTCCCGGGCAAGCCCGCGATGTTCGCCACCACCAAGGCGTTTCTCGATCATTTCAACCTGAAGAACCTCGACGACCTGCCGCCGCTGGCCGAGCTGCGTGAGCTGGAGCCCGAGCCGATGCTCGAGTTCGACGACGCACCGGTGCCGCAAAGCCTGCAAGAACTGGCCGATGCCAGTGCCGAGCCGGAAGAACCGAAAGACGAGACCAGTTTCCATACCTTGTTGCTGGAACTGGACTCGATGGAGGAGGGGATCAAGACCGACTTCGACGACTTGCTGCGTGAGGGGGCGGTCAGCGAGCACGAGCCGTCGGTGTCAGGCGATGTGTCCGTCGACGCTGTGGTGGAGAACGAAATTCAGGCCGAAGCCGAAACTGAAGACGTTGAGGAAGAGGCTGAAGACGACATCCTGGGCGTTGCCGAAGCTCGCGAGAGACTGCTGGCCGCCGTTGCCGCACTGGAACCGCCCAAACCCGAGCTGAGCGACGAAGAAGCCGAAGCCCTGGCCCTCGCCGAAGCGATCGAGAACGAACGTCGTCAGTTCGACGATTGACACATATCACTGTGATGAGTGCCACCGATCGGCGGAAAAACAACTAACCCACCGTTTATCCGCTAGTCTCTGATGCGCGATCGGCGCCATGCGCGTATGATTCGCGACCCTTTGGCGATCCTTGCGCCCAAAGAGCGGATTTCAAATCTTCAGGCCAGGCCTGAACAGACCACACCGGGAGGTGCCCAGATGAGTATCAACGACCAGAAAGACGACCAGGAAATCGGCCCGGCAGGCGAAAAACTGCAGAAAGTTCTCGCCCGCATCGGCGTCGGCTCGCGCCGCGACGTAGAAGCCTGGATCAGCCACGGCCGGATCAAGGTCAACGGCAAAGACGCCACCCTTGGCCAGCGTGTCGACCTGCACGACGCCATCACCATCGATGGCAAGGTGATCAAGCGTGAAGAAGCGGCCGAATCGGTCCGCCGCGTGATCATGTACAACAAACCCGACGGCGAAATCTGCACTCGTGTCGACCCTGAAGGCCGTCCGACCGTGTTCGACAAGATGCCGCGTCCAAAAGAAGGCCGCTGGATCAATATCGGTCGTCTGGACATCAACACCACCGGTTTGCTGATGTTCACCACCGATGGTGAGCTGGCCAACCGCCTGATGCACCCGTCCTACGAAATGGACCGCGAATACGCGGTACGGGTACGGGGGGAAGTCGATGACGAAATGATCGAGCGCCTGAAGGCGGGCGTCGTTCTCGAAGACGGCCCGGCGAAATTCACCGACATCAAGCAGGCACCAGGTGGCGAAGGTTTCAACCACTGGTACCACTGCGTGGTGATGGAAGGTCGTAACCGTGAAGTGCGTCGCCTGTGGGAATCCCAGGGGCTGGTGGTCAGCCGTCTGAAGCGCGTGCGTTTCGGTCCGGTGTTCCTCAACTCTGACCTGCCGATGGGCCGCTGGCGTGAAATGAGTCAGCACGAAGTCGACATACTGAGTGCTGAAGTCGGTTTGGCCCCGGTGGCCATGCCGCAAATGAACGCCAAGAGCAAAGACAAGCTTGAGCGGATGCAGCGCAAGTCGTCCCGTCCAGTCGGCAAGAGCGAGCGCGTTCGGACCCTGCGTCCAGCCACCGGCGCTCCTGCTGCTGTCCCGCGTCCAGCGCGCGAGCCGCAGATCGAAGGCGAGCGTCCGGCACGCAAGCCAGCGCCACGCCAGGACGGCGAGCGCGGTCCACGTACGCCGCGTCCGGCCAACGGTCGCACTGAGCGTGGCGAAGGTCGCGGTGCTCCGGCCGGTCGTGGTGAATCGGGGCGCGGTACGCCAGTGGCAGACCGTCCGTCCGACACCAGGCGTCCGGCCAAGCCTGCGCCGAAAAAACGTCCGGGCATCGTCCTGGTCGACCGTGATGCGCCATCGGGCAAGCGTCGCGGCGCACCGGCAGGTTCCGGCCAGCGTCCGGGCTTCGGTCGTCGCAAACCGGAATAATCGGTAAGCGCCCATAAAAAACGCCAACCCTCGGCAGGCTGTGCGAAAACTATTCGAGCACCAAGCACTAATCAATAAATTATCAATTTTGGTGCTCTCTCGCTCTTTCTGAGCGACTCAGCTCGTAAAAGCTTTAAGGATTTCGCGTAGCAACGCGAACCTTAGAGCTGAGCAGGAGTTTTCACACAGTCTGCCTCGGGTTGGCGTTTTTTTGCCCTCTCAACTAAAACACAAACCGCCCATCAAACACCGGCTTGTCATCCAGCGCCAACACGCCGCTGGCGAAGATCAGGTCCAGGTGATGACTGCCCTTGGCACCCCCGCCCAACCCCAGGTGAAGGCCGCAATGGCGCTCTTCGAAGCCGGCGTTGCGCGCATACAGATCTTTGACACCCTCATTGGTGCCGATGCCCAACTCCTCGATGCGCCGGTTGGAAGGGTTGGCGTTCAGGTACTGGTTGAAGTCATGTTCCAGCCCCGGCACTTGTGTGGCGATTCGGCTGATGGTCGAGTTCTCGATCCACAACTCCAGCGGCGATTCGAGCACGCCATATTTGCGCGCGAAGGGAATGGTGCCGAGGAACGTGCCGACGAACTTCACTTGGCCATTGATGGCTTCGCTGTGGGTGGCGATCTCGCCGGGGGCCAGGTCGAAGTTGCCGACGCCGTTGATATTGGTCCACTTCTTGATGCTGCTCAGCGGTGTTTCGAAACAAGAGCCATGTCGATCGCTGAAGCTCAGGGTCGTGGCCTGGGACATACGCTGGATCAGATGGCCGTTGAGTCCGGCGATACGCTGCGGCGGGACACTGAAGGTGTCGTAGAAGTAATCGCCGTAATCCTTGAACAGCAACGACTTTTTCCAGTTGTCGGCCATGGCGCTTTGCAGGGCGCGCACAAACTCGGGACCGTCCGGGCGTGGGTTGGGCAGAGTCGACGAGTCATAGAAGAAAATGTACAGATCGCAGTCGGCAATGGCCTGCGCCACAGTCTGGGTCGGTTCGAGGTCCAGGCGCATGGCGCTGAACCGGAATGGCTCATTGCGCGCTTGTTCGATGATCGTGCCGGTCAACGCCTCGTAAGCTTGCGTATGTCCAAGCAAGACCTTGGCCGGACGTACGCCAACGAGGGCGGGATGGTGTTCGAGGTAGTAAAGGAAATGCGAAATGGCGCGGTGTCTATCCATGAATCCTCCCTGACAGTCAGCGAATAGTGGCAGGTACGACCGGCCGGCCCGTACCTGCCTGGATGTCTTACACAGGCCACATCGCCGTGCCGAACGGAACGACCGCGTCGGCTTGCATCATTTCTACGGCAGCCTCGTGGGTCGGCGCTTCAAACCACTCGTCCAGTTGCAGTTCGGTTTCCAGGTCTTTATTCATTGCTTGCATAGTGAATCTCCCTGATGACGTTAAGGTTGAATGGCGGTGCTGTTTTCAGTGTATGAATAGATCATTGCGACTGAAAAGAGTGGCCGCTTGCTTGCTGGGCTTTACGGTCCGGCAAGTGGCTGGAAACCTAGTCCAGTATTCTTTTGAATACAATTTAATATTTAAATTAAGCCTTAATGAAATTTTTTTTCCGTTTTTGAATGTCTGTTTTTTCAATTAAAAACAAAACGCTAATTCGGTCTCGTCAGTAGGAATTGGACTACTGTCAATTTGTAGTCGGCCTACAGAAAGATCTGCTGCGGAAAAAATACGTTACGACTCGTAAAGAAAAATTTACGAAAAGCCGCGTTCTGCGCCGCAGATTCGCGTTACTGCGAGGGCTGTAAGGAAAAGCTTCCGGCTGGCACTTGCTGAAGCGGTTTGCAGGGCTCTGGTCCGCTTGTTTCAGGGCAGTTTCAGCGGTGAGATGCACCCATGCCTGTCGTGCAGGTGCATAACAAGAAGGAGGCGCAATGAACGCCGTGAGTCATCTTCATCTCTCCTCGAAGGGCGATTTTTCCGTCGTCCCCGTCAATGACCCGCAAAGGTCTGACCCATTTTTTGCAGCCATCCGAGACTCTCGGGGTGGACACAGGCAATCCCGGCAAACGACGCGCTGACTCCAGCGGAGTCTGGCAGCAGGGGGTTACAGGTGTACAATGCGCCGCGTTTTAACTGTGACCTCCCTGCGTAACTGCGCAAAATCAAGGCTATCCGCTTTGTTAACTCCGCCGCGTCACAAGCGTGTCGGGTTCGATTTCGTCACAGATAAAAACAAACAGGTGACGCATGACTGGTAAAAAAACGCTGAACTCCTGGTGCCTGCGCTGGGGTTTGATCCGCGCTGCTTAATCCCGATTCGAGCGGCAACGTCTTAACGAACATCATCAAACCTTGCGTGAGACCCTTTTCATGAGTGGACAAAACTCGCATTCAGGCGAGCTTAAACGCGGCCTGAAAAATCGCCATATTCAACTGATCGCCCTCGGCGGCGCGATTGGTACCGGATTGTTCCTGGGCTCTGCCGGCGTCCTGAAATCGGCCGGCCCGTCGATGATCCTCGGCTACGCGATCTGTGGCTTCATCGCGTTCATGATCATGCGCCAACTGGGCGAAATGATCGTCGAAGAGCCGGTGGCCGGCTCCTTCAGCCACTTTGCCCACAAGTACTGGGGCGGTTTCGCCGGCTTCCTGTCGGGCTGGAACTGCTGGATTCTGTACATTCTGGTCGGCATGTCGGAGCTGACCGCGGTCGGCAAGTACGTGCACTACTGGTGGCCGGATGTCCCGACCTGGGCCTCGGCCGCAGTATTCTTCGTGATGATCAATGCGATCAACCTGGCGAACGTCAAAGTCTTTGGCGAGGCGGAGTTCTGGTTCGCGATCATCAAGGTCGCGGCGATTGTCGGCATGATCGCCCTGGGCAGCTACCTGCTGGTCAGTGGTCATGGCGGCCCGCAAGCCTCGGTCACCAACCTGTGGGAACACGGTGGGTTCTTCCCCAATGGCGTCAACGGTCTGGTGATGGCCATGGCGATCATCATGTTCTCCTTCGGTGGCCTGGAAATGCTCGGTTTCACCGCAGCAGAAGCCGACAAGCCGAAAACCGTGATCCCGAAAGCCATCAACCAGGTGATCTACCGGATCCTGATTTTCTACATCGGCGCCTTGGTGGTTCTGCTGTCGCTGACCCCGTGGGACAGCCTGCTGGCAACGCTCAATGCGTCCGGCGATGCCTACAGCGGTAGCCCGTTCGTTCAAGTGTTCTCGATGCTGGGCAGCAACACCGCGGCGCATATCCTCAACTTCGTGGTACTGACGGCAGCGCTGTCGGTGTACAACAGCGGCACCTACTGCAACAGCCGCATGTTGCTGGGCATGGCCGAACAGGGCGATGCGCCGAAAGGTCTGGCGAAGATCGACAAGCGCGGCGTGCCGGTGCGTTCGATCCTGGCCTCGGCGGCGGTAACGTTCGTCGCGGTGGTGATGAACTACCTGATCCCGCAGCACGCGCTGGAGCTGCTGATGTCGCTGGTGGTTGCGACGCTGGTGATCAACTGGGCGATGATCAGCTTCTCGCACTTCAAGTTCCGTCAGCACATGAACCGCACCAAGCAAACACCGCTGTTCAAGGCGCTGTGGTACCCGTACGGCAACTACATCTGCCTGGCGTTCGTGGTGTTCATCCTGTGCATCATGCTGATGATTCCGGGGATCCAGGTCTCGGTGTACGCGATTCCGGTGTGGGTCGTGTTCATGTGGGTCTGCTACACCATCAAGAACAAGCGCAGTGTTCAACACGCGTTGAACGGCGCGGCACCTGCGGTGAAATAAGCGCACTTCGCACCACACAACAAACCCGGCCCTGTGCCGGGTTTGCTGTTTCTGCGCTCGCGTTACGTAGGAGCTGTATCCGCGTATCCTGAACGCCCTGATACCGGACCGCTTTCCCATGCTGGAAATTTCCAATCACTTACTCTGATTTTATGAAGTGGCTGTTAAACCCTTTATATAGCGGGCTATAGGCGTTTTTTGATGTTTGGTCTTCCAGATTAAAGGTTTGATTTTTCCCGTTTCTATCCCGTATCTGTTTCGTACCAATACAATAAACGTCGCCACTCCTAACCACTCGTTTGCATTCGACCTGACCAGTACGTGCCATGGTGGCGACCGGCAGGGAGCGACCCAGGCTGTGTGAAACGCATGCACCGTTTTGAAGTCTGCGTTGCTACGTAAAATCTGCCAGCGTTCGGCTAGTCAGCAGACCTGGAGTTTGCGTAGAAGCGAGATATTTGCTCCGTTTCTGAACGTTGCAATTGTTCGAAAGAGTTTTCACACCGCTTGGACCCACAGCCGCCTGTCGTGTTGATTCACCCTGGGCTTGAATGCGCTGGGGCGCACAAGCTTTCAAGGTAAGCGCCCTGGTAGTCCATTTTGCTGGGTTGGACTATTGCGCCGCAGCGAGGATCAACTGGCATGATGGGCTCGACCGTGGGATATTCGCGCTGTGGTGCTGGTGGCGGGCGTGGTGCCACCACCCGTCCGAAAAGGGTAACGAAACCATGGCACATTTACTCTGAGGATATAGAGTCACTAGAAACACCGACGTGGAAACACCGACCTGAATACACGCAACAACAGACCAAGCCCAAGAGGGCAAAGACCATGAAGCGCGACCAGCATCACCACCGCCATGACCCTTACTCAAAAGAGGTCATGCTTTCCCTTTCTTTGCGCGTGTCGACGTGTTGCGCTCAGGTGGCTGCTGCTTCAAGCGTTGAGTTGGAAACCTCCAATGAAGAAGGTGCTGCTGCGGTCGCCAAAGTTCGTGCTGCGATCAAGGAAGCTATTGTTAGTTTGAATGAGCTTAACGACTTTGTGTTTGACGCAGGACGATCCATGCTCACCAACATGCCTCCACGGCATGTGATAGATGCCGAACCATTTTCCGAAGTAGCTTCCACACTACGCGAATTGGAGTTCGTCTTAGACACGAAAACTGAGCTGTATGCGAAGCAGCCAATTATGAGTGACGAGTTTAAGACGCTTCGGCGCAGCTTGGCTACCACGCGTTCACGGACTGCGCAGAACTCCATGGTCCTCAAACAGATGTCACACGTGCCCGAATGCTATGAAAGCTCGATAGATATGAAAGGGCTGGAGGCCTTGGCTTCTATTTCGACAGAGCGCTTGCATCAGCTTGTGAGCTGATGCCGTATGACAATCATTGTCGATTTTAGTGATGAAACATACGCTGATCTTTTCGAGGCTGTTCTCGTAAATTACCCTGCTCTATTGAATTCATTATGCGATGACTTTCGAAAATATATCGCGTCCAACAGATTGAATCCTCCAGAATATTTTGGATGTGATGTCCCTTATTCACATCCGCATGAGGCATATACAAATTGCTTGATGCATATCCATATTGCTATCCCGCCATCTGTTTTTCCTAAAAACAAACCGCAGCACGATCGAAAATGCCCTCTTGGCGACCCGAGTAAAGACGCCGCATTAGTGTATGCGCAGGGGCTATACGATGAAGATCGGTACGTCCTCATTGCCATGCTTCATCCTGGCGCACATAACAAAGCCAGCAACGAAAAAATCATCAAGCGACTAGCGGGAGTGGCAAAGCGCTTTCGCGATATTTATTAGTCTGACTCCCTCGTCTCTTCGCTGCTACGCTTTCGGTTTTCTCGAACGGAGTCGAAGCCATGCCCGCCCCCGAATATTCTCTGCCTGACACCCTCGAACACATCTACAACAACCAGCTGGCGCTCGAAGCCGCGATCATGGAACTGACGCTGCTGGTCGAGCATCAAGGTCATGCCGATACCGGCGAGAGCGTCCGCAGTGCTCTACAGGCGATCGGTGAGAACGAGGGGTACATTCGGCAGGGCCTGGCTAAGCTGGTGTTGCAGCACCCTGACCTAAAAGGCTAATGGACAGGGTGGAGGCCAATCGGTAGTTTCACGGCAACCCCATTCTGTCGTTAAGGACTTCGATGATTGCTATCACCCGCCACACTACCCCGATCACCATAACTGAAGGGGAGGCAGTCCTACAGTTGGTCAGCGACAACGTAACTTCGCTGAGCATGACGCGACCGCCGACAAAGCACCCACTTTTCAATGTCTACAAGCTAGCATTGGTCCATGAGGTTCGCGCATACCTTTCCCGCCCCAGCCCGTCATTCATAGAAGTGATCACCGCAGCCTCAGTTGGTGGTGAGATTATCGGTTTCTTGCTGTATGGGCTTTCGGATAGTGCGGTGGTGGAGTGCAGCATCTACTACACCGCAGTGGACAGAAGGTTCAGAGGCCAAGGGGTGATGAGCCTTATGGTGCGAGAGCTCTTGAGTAAATATCCAATTTCCAGCCTTTCCTGCGACGTAGAGCTGGTTCCAGTTTATGAGCGCTTCGGCTATAGGCCAATCTCGGTTCGAAAGACTCATATTGTTATGGCCATTGGGGATCCGAAAGAGGTAACCCCGGTATTGGATACCACAAGATTCATGAGCGAGAAGCCAATTTTGGCTGAGCGCGCCGCCGCGTCAGCCCAAGCAGGCGAGTACGCGGTTAAGCGAGCGAATAAAGTATTAAAGGCGGATCTGGATGCACGAGAAGCTAGGCTCTGTACGAAATCTGCCGAAACCCATTTGACTCCCACAAGCGTCAGGA
>CAYNGZ010000142.1:0-13646 GCA_964396695.1 uncultured Pseudomonas sp. | reverse complement strand
GACATCATCAACGACCATCCAGAACTGCTGGACATGGAAAACGCCGAGAACGAAGCCATGGCCGCTACTCACCTCGCCGCCGACATGCTGATCGACTACCACATGTGGACCGACGGCGTGGACCGTGAGGCCGCCCAGACCTGGCTCACTGACCCGCAGTTCATCACCGACTTCGGCAATGCGCTGGACAGCTACCGCGAGTCGCTGGAAGCGCCTGAGGCAAAAGCCGAATAACCCGCCGCTGAAAAGCCTGCGAAAACAGAAACGGCCGCTGTTATCACTGACAGCGGCCGTTTTTTAAAGGCCATCATCTGTCGAAGAGTGGGTGCTACCCTTCATCAGCCTCAAGGTATATCCCATTGACATATCCCTGCCGCAGCCTATCCTTTGAGCTCTAAGCACAGCAAAAGCGGAGGACACCCCAATGGAACAGACCACCCTTTTCATGAGCAATCGAAGCCAGGCTGTCCGCTTGCCCAAAGCAGTGGCAATGCCTGAAGACGTGAAACGCGTCAATGTTGTAGCCATTGGTCGAACTCGTATCATCACTCCGGCAGATGAAGCCTGGGATAGCTGGTTCGATGGCGATAACGTCACTGCCGACTTTATGGCCGACCGTGAGCAACCGGCCGATCAGGAGCGCGAGTCGTTCTGATGATCAAATACATGCTCGATACCAACATCTGCATTTTTACCATCAAGAACAAACCACAGGTCGTACGCGACGCGTTCAACCGCCATCACGGCCAGTTGTGCATCAGCGCAGTCACACTGATGGAATTGATTTACGGCGCTGAAAAATCAGCGGCACCGGAAAAGAACCTGGCCGTCATCGAAGGTTTTGCGGCTCGTCTTGAAGTCCTCCCCTTCGACTACGAAGCTGCTGCCCACACCGGAATGATCCGCTCGGAACTTGCAAAAGCAGGCACACCGATAGGCCCTTACGATCACATGATTGCGGGTCACGCACGCTCACAAGGGTTCATTGTGGTGACGAATAATCTTCGGGAATTTGATCGTGTTCCCGGATTGCGTGTAGAGGACTGGGTACACCTCGATTGAACCCGACAGTAGAAACAAAAACGGCCGCGTGTCATTCCTGACAGCGGCCGTTTTGCATGACGCGGGGCGAATCAGCTCAACACTACCGCGCCACGCTGTTCCAGTTTGCGACGGCGAGCGACCAACAAACCGGCAGCCACTACCAAAAGGCTCAACAGCCCCGTGGCAAGGATTTCCACACGATGCGCATCCTGAAACAGCATGATGGTCAGGGCCGCCACGATGAATACGATCACCGCGTAGGTCAGGCCCGGGAACAGCCACATGCTGAAGGCGATTTTTTCGCCGCGTGCCATGCGCTGTTTGCGCATGCGCAGCTGCGAAATCGCGATCACCAGGTACACCAACAGCGCAATAGCGCCGGAGCTGGCCAGCAGGAAATCGAACACCGCAGCCGGGGCCACATAGTTGGCGAACACTGCGAGGAACGCCGCGCAGGTAGACAACATGACGGCCCAGTACGGCGTGCCGCTCTTGTTGGTGCGCTGGGAAACGGCCGGTGCATCACCACGCTTGCCCAGGGAGAACATCATGCGGGATGCGGTGTACAGCGCCGAGTTCAGGCAACTGGTCACAGCAACCAGCACCACGATGTCGACGATCAACTTGGCATTCGGGATGCCCATGCGCTCAAGCACGGTCTGATAGGAACCGACGCTGGCCAGAACCGGGTCGTTCCATGGCACCAGGGCCACAACGATGAAGATCGATACAAGATAGAACAAACCAATCCGCCAGATCACCGAATTGGTGGCCTTGGAGATTTGCTTGCCAGGGCTCTTCGACTCCGCCGCCGCGATGGTCACGATCTCGGTGCCCATGAAGGAAAACATGGTGGTCAGGATGGCGCCCAGTACAGCGCCCATGCCGTTTGGCATGAAGCCCTGGGTATCGAACAGGTGCGAAACACCGCTGACCTGGCTGCTTGGCAGGAAGCCGAAGACCGCCATGACACCGAGGACAATGAAACCGATGATTGCCAGGACTTTGATCAGAGCGAACCAGAATTCGAACTCACCGTAGTTCTTCACACTGAACAGGTTGGTCACTGTCAGCAGCAAAGTGATGATCAGAGTAAATGCCCAGATGGCCACGCCAGGGAACCAGGCATGCAGGATAGTCGCGGCGGCGTTGGCCTCCAGCGGGATTACCAGCACCCAGAACCACCAGTAAAGCCAGCCGATGGTGAAACCGGCCCAGTGACCGATGGCGCGATCGGCGTAGGTCGAGAAAGAGCCTGTGTCCGGAGAGGCAACGGCCATTTCGCCAAGCATGCGCATGACCAGCACGACCAGCAGACCGGCGGCAGCGTAGGCCAACAGCACGGCCGGGCCGGCGGCAGCGATGGCGTGACCCGAACCAACGAACAGGCCGGCGCCGATAACACCGGCAATCGACAACATGGTCACATGGCGCGGTTTGAGCCCCTGTTCGAGGCCATTAGAGCTTTGGGTGCTGCTCATTGAAACTACCTTTGTAAGGATAAGCGATTGCGTCCATCCCGCTTGGCGTCCTTCTCGTAAAAAGAAGCCAACGGGGCGTTCTGGATTCCGCACGCAATAATTGCGCCAAAATGTTTCAAAGCCCTCTATCCCGGAGATCTCGCCTTGACCGGACAGTCATCGCAAGCCGTTGAAATTAATGGCACTTCGCCAAAGCGTTACCCTGCCACACACTTCACAACCGAATTCACGCACCAGAAACACACTGAAAAAACCGCTTGCGCACAATAAAAGTGCAGATCAGGAACGTTTGGCCGGTTAGCGCTTCCAACACCTGGCCAAAGCTGGCACCATCGCGCCTTTTTTTACGCGACACCCGCGCAGACATGGCTTCAAACGGGGATCGGTTGTTGATGGCGCGACAGTCTGCTGCGCTGATGCGACAACCGGTCACGCACTGCCCGTCTACGCCCCGTGGGGCTGTTGGCCGCCATTCGACCGCTATGCTAGCGTGGCGCCTCGCCAGGAAGGCCCGCCCAACAGCAGAGCACAACAGAACACAATGAGGACCGCACATGGCTGAGGCCGCGCCCGCGCTTGAAATCCGCAACTTGCACAAACGCTACGGGACGCTCGAGGTGCTCAAAGGCGTCTCGCTGACCGCACGCGACGGCGATGTGATCTCGATCCTGGGTTCCTCCGGTTCCGGCAAGTCCACTTTCCTTCGCTGCATCAACCTGCTCGAAAACCCGCACCAGGGCCAGATTCTGGTGGCCGGCGAAGAGCTCAAGCTCAAGCCTGCGAAAAACGGCGAACTGGTCGCCGCCGACGGCAAACAGATCAATCGCCTGCGCAGCGAAATCGGTTTTGTATTTCAAAACTTTAACCTGTGGCCGCACATGAGCGTGCTCGACAACATCATGGAAGCACCGCGCCGCGTGCTCGGGCAAAGCAAGGCCGAGGCCATCGAAGTCGCGCAAGCCTTGCTGGCCAAGGTCGGCATCGCCGACAAACGTCACGCCTACCCTGCAGAACTGTCCGGCGGCCAACAACAACGCGCCGCCATCGCCCGCACGCTGGCGATGCAACCCAAAGTCATTCTGTTTGATGAGCCGACTTCCGCGCTTGACCCGGAAATGGTTCAGGAGGTACTAAACGTGATCCGCGCCCTGGCCGAAGAAGGTCGCACCATGCTGTTGGTCACCCACGAAATGGGCTTCGCCCGCCAGGTGTCCAGTGAGGTGGTGTTCCTCCACCAGGGGCTCATAGAAGAGCAAGGATCGCCACAGCAGGTGTTCGAAAATCCGCTTTCGGCGCGCTGCAAACAATTCATGTCCAGCAACCGCTAACGGAGCTACCCACATGCAGACCTACAAAAAAATCCTTCTGGCCGCAGCCGCCACACTGGTGTTTTCGGCCAACGCGATGGCCGCCGAAAAACTGAAAATGGGCATCGAAGCGGCCTACCCGCCGTTCAACAACAAAGATGCCAGCGGCCAGGTGGTCGGTTTCGACAAAGACATCGGCGACGCCCTGTGCGCCAAGATGCGGGTCGAATGCGAAGTCGTCACCTCTGACTGGGACGGCATCATTCCAGCTCTGAACGCCAAGAAGTTCGATTTCCTGGTGTCCTCGCTGTCGATCACTGACGAGCGCAAGCAGGCCGTTGATTTCACTGACCCGTACTACTCGAACAAGCTGCAGTTCATCGCGCCGAAAAACGTCGACCTCAAAACCGACAAGGCTTCGCTCAAAGGCAAGATCATCGGCACTCAGCGCGCCACGCTGGCTGGCACCTGGCTTGAGGACAATTACGGCGACGACGTCACCATCAAGCTGTATGACACTCAGGAAAACGCCTACCTGGACCTGACCTCCGGTCGCGTCGATGCCATCCTCGCCGACAAATACGCCAACTACGACTGGCTGAAAAGCGACGCGGGCAAAAACTACGAGTTCAAAGGCGAACCGGTTGTATCCAGCGACAAAATCGGCATTGCCGTGCGCAAGGGTCAGGACGAACTGCGTAACAAGCTGAACACCGCACTGAAAGAAATCGTCGCTGATGGCACGTACAAGAAAATCAACGACAAGTACTTCCCGTTCAGCATCTATTGATTCTGACTGGCCTGACCGGCGCCGCTCTCTGACGGTGCCGGTCCCTGGCAAAGCCTGCCGCGATTTGAAAAGAAATCCATGACTATCGATCTTTACGGGTTCGGCCCGGCGCTCGCCGCTGGCGCGCTGATGACCGTCAAACTGGCTCTCTCGGCATTGTGTCTGGGACTGGTGCTCGGCCTGCTCGGCGCCTTGGCCAAGACTTCTCCGTACAAGCCGTTGCAATGGCTTGGCGGCACTTACTCGACCCTGGTTCGCGGCATCCCGGAATTGCTCTGGGTGCTGTTGATCTACTTCGGCACCGTCAACCTGATGCGTGCCCTGGGCGAGTTTTTCGGCAATCCCGATCTCGCGCTCAATGCCTTCGCCGCTGGCGTGATCGCCCTCGGCCTGTGCTTTGGCGCCTACGCCACGGAAGTCTTCCGCGGCGCGATTCTGGCAATCCCCAAAGGCCACCGTGAAGCTGGCGCGGCACTGGGTTTGTCGAAGTTTCGGATCTTCACTCGGCTGATCCTGCCGCAGATGTGGCGCATCGCCCTGCCAGGGCTGGGCAACCTGTTCATGATCCTGATGAAGGACACCGCGCTGGTATCGGTGATTGGTCTGGAAGAAATCATGCGCCACGCCCAAAACGGCGTCACCATGACCAAGCAACCGTTCACCTTCTACATGGTCGCAGCCTTCATGTACCTGGGCCTGACGATTCTGGCCATGACCGGCATGCATTTGCTGGAAAAACGCGCCGCTCGCGGCTTCGCGAGGAGTACGCAATGAACTGGGAAGTCATCATCAAGTGGCTGCCAAAACTGGCACAGGGCGCGACCCTGACCCTGGAACTGGTCGCCATCGCCGTCGTCCTCGGCTTGCTGCTGGCGATTCCGCTGGGCATCGCCCGCTCGTCGCGCCTGTGGTATGTGCGCGCACTGCCTTACGCGTACATTTTCTTCTTCCGCGGCACGCCGTTGCTGGTGCAATTGTTCCTGGTTTACTACGGCCTGGCGCAGTTCGATGCCGTCCGCGCGAGCACGATGTGGCCATACTTGCGCGATCCGTTCTGGTGTGCCACCGCCACCATGACCCTGCACACCGCCGCCTACATCGCCGAGATCCTGCGCGGGGCGATCCAGGCTATCCCGAAGGGCGAGATCGAAGCCGCTCGAGCGCTGGGCATGTCGCGTCCCACGGCGCTGTTCTACATCATCCTGCCGCGCGCCGCACGCATCGGCTTGCCGGCCTACAGCAACGAAGTGATCCTGATGCTCAAGGCCAGCGCCCTGGCCAGCACCGTGACCTTGCTGGAACTGACCGGCATGGCCCGTACCATCATTGCCCGGACCTATCTGCCCGTAGAGATCTTCTTCGCGGCCGGTATGTTCTATCTGTTGATGGCCTACATCCTGGTGCGAGGCTTCAAGCTGCTGGAGCGCTGGTTGCGCGTCGATGCCTGCCAGGGACGCTGATCGACCGGTGCTGACGGGCGAG
This sequence comes from uncultured Pseudomonas sp., assembly GCA_964396695.1. Lineage (GTDB taxonomy): Bacteria > Pseudomonadota > Gammaproteobacteria > Pseudomonadales > Pseudomonadaceae > Aquipseudomonas. The sequence continues at coordinate 7,542 of CAYNGZ010000142.1, read as the reverse complement.
CAGTTGCTCGCCCGTTTCAAGGCGCTGGATGGGTTCCTGACCGAACACCAGGCACTCTGGCGACCGCGTCCGTTTACCCATCGGCAACTGCCGTGGGAAACGGCCTATCCCGAATTGGCAAATTGGCTACGCCAGCGTTCGCTGGAAGACGCGGAAACCAGCCACAACCATCCTGAACATCTTCTGGCGCCCGCACCTTTTCCAGCTCTCGCGGCGCAGGCCATTGCCTTCAGTGCCGTAGGCGAGCTGCCCGCTCATCCGACCGAACCTTCGACCCGACGGCTGAATGTCGACGTGCCCGGGCGCAAATTGCAGCAAATCGAAGCGTTCGCCGGTTGCCTGCAATTTGCCGAAAAACCCCGGCACTGGCTGGACTGGTGTTCAGGCAAAGGTCACTTGGGACGACGCCTGCTGCAAGCCGACCAACAACTGACCTGCCTGGAATATGACCCGGCGCTGATCGCCAGCGGTCAGGCGCTGAGCCAGCACCATCACCTCACAGTCAATCATCTTCAACAAAATGTGATGGCAGCCGATGCGGCAGCGCGCCTGAGCGCCGACCAGACAGCGGTCGCCCTGCACGCCTGCGGCGATCTGCATGTACGGCTGATGCAACTGGCCAGCGCGGCCGGCTGCAAACAACTGGCCATTGCGCCCTGCTGTTATAACCGCATCAGCGCTCGCCAGTATCAGCCGCTGTCCATCGCCGCCAAGGATTCCAGCCTGGCGCTTTCCCTCGACGATCTGGCGCTGCCGCTGAGTGAAACTGTCACCGCCGGTGCCCGCGTCCGCCGTCAACGCGACACATCCATGGCCCGCCGCCTGGCCTTCGACCTGCTGCAACGGCAACTGCGCGGCTGTGACGACTACCTGCCAACGCCATCGCTGCCCAGCGCCTGGCTGGATAAACCCTTCGCCGATTACTGCCGCGACCTGGCTGCGCTGAAAGACTTGTCCACAGTCCCGGCGCAGGATTGGCTGGCGCTGGAAGCCGCTGGTTGGGAACGTCTGGCCCAGGTGCGCAACCTGGAGCTGCTGCGCGGGCTGTTCCGGCGCCCGCTGGAGCTGTGGCTGGTGCTCGACCGAGCGCTGTTTCTCGAAGAGCAGGGGTATTCGGTTCGCTTGGGATTATTCTGCGAAACACCACTGACGCCGCGCAATCTGATGCTGCTCGCGGAGCGTCGATAACCCCCTCCACCGCAACCAACAGCCTGTGGATAAGTCTATTGATGAAACTTGCCATAAGCCTCTGGATCCATGGCGTTTAGGCTATGAAAGACCTTGGTCATTTTTTGTTCACATTGAAAAACAGGCGAAAAAACAGCCAGTTGCGTTTTATTGAGAACTGTTCCACAAAATCAGCCGTTAACCCGGCGAAACAACTTGGCGTTGTGCATAAGCGTTAAGCCGAATGGTCATAACCAACCTCCGCTGCCTGAACTATCGTTGCCAAGCGTCAGAAATCTCTGGCATTCAGGACAGCAAGGAGCTGGGACACAATGACCACACTGAAAAGTGCACAGGAAGCAGTCGATACCGTCGCCAACCAGGCCATTCTCGCGGCCATTCAAAAAACGTTCGCCGTCGGCGGGGCCATCATCAACAACGCCACCGGTGAAGTCATCGCCGCACTTCACAACAACGTGTTAATGCCTTTTCCGGGAAGAGGCACGCCCTACTTCCTGCCCCATGACCCGACCGCCCATGGCGAGCGACAACTGGTGGACTGGTATTACGAAAAAGCGGCATCGCTGAAGCTTCCGCCGCCCGACAAATTGACCATCGTCACCACGCTGGACCCTTGCGCCATGTGCGCCGGCTCTTTGCTCACTGCCGGATTCAACGTCGCCGTGAGTGCGATCGATGACTACGCGGGAGTCAACTACAACAGCCAGTTCACCTTCCCGTCGTTGCCTCCGCAGATTCGTCAGCAAGCACAGAAAACCTGGGCGTATTACGCAGTCGCCGCCCCCGTCAGCCGTCCTTATCAAGGCTCAATGAGCCCGGTGTTTGGTGGCCAGACCATCGACTCGGCGGCGTACTACCTCACCAGCTCGATCTTCTCCGCCAGCGTCAACACCGTGCGCGAAACGAGCAACAACAGCGGTCTTGAGCCTTCCAGGCTGAAAAACCCGGCCACGCTGCCAGCAAACAGCCCGGTACGCCAGGCATTGACCAAATTGAGTCCGTACGCCTTGACGGTCACCTCCAGCAACCCGCGTGACCCTGGCGCGGAACTGGCACCGCCCTTGCTGAAAACAGCCCAGCAAGCCGATGTATTCAACTCTGTCGCCTTGCTTGATCCGTTCGGCAACCTGCTGGTGTGCCTGGGCGGAGTGGAAAACAAGTCGCCGATTCGCACGGCATTCATGGAAACCACCCGCAGCTATGCGGTCATGCGCTGGACCCTGATGAATGATCCGGACCCGCTGGTACGCGCCCAGGCCGAACAGTACCTGACGCACCCCAAATACGGCACCTTCGTGTTCCTCTACGCGCCGGACCCTACCACCCCACAAGCCGTCATGACCTTCGGGGCCTACGGCTCGACCATGGAAGGGCCGGTGCCACAAAGCTACCCGTCGAACCTGCAGTATGTCTTGCTGCCGGCAAACACCACGGCCCAAGCCCTGTCGCAACTGGCCCAGAACCTGCCACCGTTCTATACCCAGAGCGTGCAGGTAGCCCCCGCCCAAGTCCTGAGCCAGGACTTGATCCACGCCGTTAAAAGCGGCGTATAACCGGCTGACACCCTGCGCAGGACCAGGCCCGTCGAACCATCGGCGGGCCTGCCACTCCCTCCCGTATTTGTCTGCTATGCCTGCACACTTTCTGATTGAAGATCGCTACACTCCGGAACCTGACACGCTGCGACATTCAACGCACGCGCCCATTTCCCAGGTCATTCGAGCTATCAGGAAGAGACTGTGACGTTTATTTCTTATGCACAAAATTTCGAAGACATCCGGTTGTGGCGCGTACTGAAAAACGTCAAGAACGGCTTTTACGTCGACATCGGCGCCAATGACCCAAGCCACGACTCCGTGACCCGGGCGTTCTACGATCACGGTTGGGTCGGCATCAACGTCGAACCGGTCCAGGCCTATTACGACGCCCTGTGCCGGCAACGCCCCAACGACATCAACCTGCAATGCGTCGCTGGCGAAACCGCTGAAGCCTTGACGTTCTACGGCATCGCCGACACCGGCCTGTCGACCCTCGACCCCGCCATCGCCCAGCAGCACAAAGACGCGGGCATGCACGTGCAGACCCAAACCGTCACTTCACGCACCCTGGCGTCGATCTGCGAAAAACACGTCAAAGGCCCGATCCACTTCCTGAAAATAGACGTCGAAGGCCACGAAGAAACCGTCCTGCGCGGCATGGACTTCGTCCAATGGCGACCGTGGATCATGCTCATTGAAACCCCATGGAACCGCGACCAGACCTGGGAAAAAATCGTCTCCGAGGCCGGGTACCACCCGGTGCTGTTCGACGGTATCAACACCTTCTACCTGGCCGAAGAACACCTGAACCTCAAGCCTGCCTTCGAGATTCCACCCTGCAACCTGGACGACTTCCAGTTCTGCCAGGGCCACAAATTCAGCCACCCGGTCGCAGACCTCGAAACCGCGCTGAACGCCGAACGCCAACGCGCCGACCGCGCCGAGGCCGAGCTGCACGCACTGCGTAACAGCCGCTCGTGGCGAGCGATTCAGACACTCAAGAACGCGCTGGTTCGCACCTGACGCTTCAGACCTCACATCGGGCGGAGACAACGCAATGACTCTCGACACCCTGATCCTGCACTGGCGCTCAGAAATCTCGAACAAGAAAAAGCTGGGAAGCCGCATCGGGATGATCAGCAACATCCTCAGAAGAATCAGAAGGAACAACACCCTCCGGTATTTATTCTGGTTCAGGCTTGCCCAGTACCTGAATAGCGGAAATGCTTTCGCGCGGCTCTATGCCAAGCGTATGGAGAGGAAAATCAACCTCAAGTACGGGGTCGATATCAGCATCGATGCCGACATCGGGCCGGGTTTTCGCATTGGCCACCTGCCAGGGATCGTCATCACGGGCTACGTTAAAATCGGTCGAAATTTCTTCATTCGTCAAAATACAACGATCGGCATCAAGACCATGGGGCTGGACGAATACGACCTCGTGATTGGCGACAACGTCAGCGTCGGGGCGAACAGCTGCATCATCGCCGACAGCCTCTCGATCGGTGACAACGTCACGATTGGGGCCATGTCATTCGTCAACAAAAGCATCGCGGCGGGTACCACCTTTTACAACGCGCGATAACCGCCGGCTGATCGACACGAGCCCTGGAACGCTAAAGCGCACACCAGGGCGGTAACCGTGTCAGAGGCCTGCTGAAAAATAGTCAGTAATCAGGGGTTTACAGAACCCCGCCAATCGCTATAATCGTCGCCCAACACGCCGGTATAGCTCAGATGGTAGAGCAACTGACTTGTAATCAGTAGGTCCCGGGTTCGATTCCTGGTGCCGGCACCACATTCAAAGCCCCGCAATGCGGGGCTTTGCTGTTTCTGGGACTTGTTCAAGCCCCTGCTTCACTTCTTTGAAATGTCCACAAAGTGTCCACACTCAGCCGCCAAGGGGTTGAGATTGACCACTTCCGCAAGGTGACGCTCGACATCGGCTACAACGAAGGCACCTTGCAGCGTCACTTCATCGGCTACGTGGAGCGCTGCACCGCCGCCAACGGCGTGCAGCAGGTGCTGTTCTGCCGTGAGCTGGCCGCGATTCTGGCCAAGCCTCTGCCGCTGAACCTGCGTCATGTGGACTTGCGCGCCGTGCTGACGGAGATCAGCCAGCAGACCGGGCTGCGCTTCCGTGTGCCGGAACAACCTTACGCCAGCGTGAAAGCGCCGTATTTCTACAGCCTGGCCGCCGGTTACCAAGCCATGGACAGCCTGGCCCGGGTGTTCAACATCCCCGACTTTATCTGGCAGCAGCAGGGCGACGGCGAAGTGTTTGTCGGCAGTTGGGCCGATAGCTTCTTTGGCGCCCGGTCAGCGCTGCAATTGCCGGTGGAGCTGTTCGAAGGTTACCAGGGCAACCAAAGTGCGATGGTCGCGGCCCTTCCCGGGTTACGACCAGGTGCAACGATCAACCAGGGCGAGCGCATCACCAGCGTGACGCTTTCCCACAGCCAGATGGCCATCCGATGGACGACGCAATCCGCCGCAGCGTAGAGCGGCAATTTCCAGAACTGACGGGCGGCTATCACCTGCCGCGCTTTGCCCGGGTTGTCGCAGTGGCCGACGCGCCCAGCGGTGCCGGGATCTGCGACGACTTCCGGCCGCGCTATGCAGTCGACATCGAGGTCCTGGGGCCAGACGGCGAGCCCGATCCCCAGTTGCCAGTGCTTGCCGGCGTGCCATTGCCACTGCCCACCGGTGGCGAGGAAATGGGTATCTATGCCTTTCCGGAGGAGGGCACCCAAGTCGTGGTGTGCTTTGCCTACGGCCTGCCGAACAAGCCCTATATCCAGACAATCCTGCCTCACGGCCTGAGCATGCCTAAGGTGCCGAAAGGCGATCAGGTCTGGCAGCACAGCGAGGCCGCCCAACAGCGTGTCGACGCCGATGGCAACTGGCTGCGCCAGACTGACGGCAAGATCACCGACAAGGCGATCGAGCGCGACGTGGAAGCCATGGGCAACACTGAGCGCTTCCAGAACCACACGCAGACGATTGACGACCATTCGACCGAGTCGGTGGGTGGGATCAAGAAGATCGAAGCCCTGGGGGCGCTCAAGCTGTTGTCGGGCGGTTCGGCGAGCCTGGCGGCCGTGGACGATCTGCACCAGGCCACCGGCCGCGACTTGAACCTGGTGGTAGGGCAGACGCACAACGCCACCGTGGGTGGCGATATGCAGGAGCGGATTCAGGGGATGCGTCAGAGCGTGGCGGGAGTCAGTCAGCAATTGATTGCGCCGAAAAATCATGTCGGCTCTGATAGCGTGAACATCTTCAAGATCGTGTGTGATTTGCTCGATCTGGTGCAACAGATGAATACCCAACTGGCCAGTCACACCCATGGGCCGACTCCGGTGCCAGGCAACGCCGCGGCGTTCACGGCCAACGCTGGTACGGCCACCTTGCTGGCCGGAAAGTTAAAACCCATCACGCTGTGAAGAAAAAAGGGCGCTGATCGGCGCCCTTCATACATAAATCAGTTAAGCCCCTAGCGTTGCTCAAGAGCCGCCAACACGTGCCCAGGGTCATTGTGTATGGCGCGCAGGAGCGCCCGTGCGGGGCCTTCTGGCTCGCGTCGACCTTGCTCCCAGTTCTGGAGCGTTCCCACCGCGACATCGATCGCTTTGGCAAAGCGCGCCTGAGATAGCCCTGTGGCCTTGCGGATCATTTTGACCTTCACCGCGTCCACGTGGAACTCACGGGATGGCGGGCGCTCACCACGGTCAATCTCGTCCATCTGGGTCATGCTTTCGACCAGACGGTTGAATAGATTCTTTTCCATCACTTCCACCCTCTGTTTAACTCTGCCAGTACTTTCTTTTCCGCTGGGGATAGATCGTCTTTTATCCCCTTACGGTAGATCAGGATCAGCCTGATCTGGTAAGCCGCCGATAGGTGGAAGTAGATCACCCGAACCCCACCGCTCTTACCTTTCCCGTTCGCGCTCCAGCGGACCTTCCTCAGTCCGTTGGTGCCTTGGATCACATCACCAGCCGTTGGATTTTCGGCTAGGTACTCCTGAAACTCGCGGTAGCTTTCATCGCTCAGAAGCTCGCCAAGATCTTCCGTGAAAATGGGGGACTCAATGAATATCATCTTAATGCGCTATCCGTCATTGGCGTATAAACGAGAATAGCGGCTCATGATCCGCGATGCAACATCTGTTCGCGGAAGAAGGACCCACGGCCATTAATCCCGTGGGGCATCTCTAAGATGCTCTGGTAGCTTTGCTTGAGCGGCGAGACGTTTGTGCTCGTTAGAGACCAGCGGGTGTAACAGATCGCTGAGAATGGTTGCCAATCTAATGGCGGTGTCTTCATCCAGTTTGTTAACAGTACCTGCCCGACCAGAAGCGCAACTCACCTGTTTTTCTGATATGCCCATTCCGACCAGAACCCCGTCGATGAAAGTGGTTAGGTGGTCGTTTTTACGGAGTAACACTCTGCTTTCGGGCGCTTCCTGATAGTCCCAATCGACTTTAAAACGCTTGCCTACTTTGATGACTTCAATTTTAGGGAGTGCCGGCTTGCTTTTCATGTTTTGCCCATGAGCTGGTGATGGTTGGGTCTGAACCTTACACCTGGTGCCCGGCCGGGGTGAAACTCTCGGTAATACAAGCGGCCGCCGAAAAAATCGTCCCGACAAGAAAAAAACAGATGAAAAAGCACTTATCCCCCTCCCGCCGACGGGCCTTGCGTAAGTTTTTTGTGCAAATCCAGAGGTAGTGCAAACGAATCTGTAGCCTAGGCGGGCCGCTCATCGTTCTACATAACTCTGCTTTCAAGTTACCTTTAAAACTCATAGAAAT
>CAYNGZ010000141.1:0-13708 GCA_964396695.1 uncultured Pseudomonas sp. | reverse complement strand
ATACGGGCATTTTCTTTAACCGGCCAGCAGATTGCTAGGTTTTCACACAGCCTGGAAAGCGGGTTTTTGCATTTTAAGCATTTGATTTATTAAAACCAAATCAGGGGTTTACAGATCAAAACGCTCTCCGTATAGTGCGCCACATCAACAGCGACAACGCTGCTGATACTGCCCAGATGGTGAAATTGGTAGACACGCCAGCTTCAGGTGCTGGTGACCGCAAGGTCGTGGAAGTTCGAGTCTTCTTCTGGGCACCAATTCAAAGTTCAAGGTCAACGATCTTGAATCTCACAAAAACCCGCGAAAGCGGGTTTTTGCGTTTCTGGCTTCCGGAAATCTTTGAATCTGCCCGCACAACCCCGAACCGCCGAAGGTTCGGGCCGCGTTCGGACGATCCTCTGATCTTGAAAATCGAAGCCAAAAGATCTTTGGACTTAAGCCCGGAACTGCCCCAGGCTCGCTTTCAGCTGTGCAGCCAGACCATCAAGCACCTTACCGCAGGCGGTGGTTTCAACCACCGCCTGCGCCGCACGCTCCGCCTGGGCATGAATCGTCTCGACCCGCCCACGTACCGCTTGCGCACCCTTGGCCTGATGGGCGGCTGCCTGAGTCGCCAGACCGATGGCCGCATGCACTTGCTCGACAGAAGTCTGCACCGACTGCTGCAAACGCGCGCTGTCGCGCAACACCAGCAAACCTTCGCTGGCCTGACGCCCCGCCTGCCCAATCGCCGCCACCGCCTCGCGGGCGCCCTGTTGCAAGGCCCCGATGTGCGCCTGAATGTCGCCGGTCGAACTTTGCGTCTTGCTGGCCAGCGCCCGCACTTCATCCGCGACGACTGCAAAACCACGCCCGGTCTCACCGGCTCGCGCCGCCTCGATCGCTGCGTTCAGTGCCAGCAAGTTGGTCTGCTCAGCGATCCCGTGAATCACCTCCAGCACCACTTCAATCTGCTCGCTCTGTTGCGCCAGGCGCTCAATGACTTTGGCCCCGGTATCGACCTGTCCGGCCAACGCTTCGATCAGGCTGCCGACCTGCGTCGAGGTGCGAGTGTTTTCGTCGGTGGCCTGACGAATCTCCACCACCTGCTGCAATGCCGCCTGCATCGCATGGCTTTCGGCCTGCGCCTCATCCGCCATTTGCGACAAGGCACGCAGGCTCTCCGCCACCTCATCGCGCTGGGATTCGGCCGCTGCATCGGCACCGGCATTGCGCCGGGTCATTGCACCGATTTCCACGCCGGTGCGCTGAGCCACATCCCCCGCTTCGCGAACGATCGGCTGCAACTTATCCACAAAGCGGTTGACCGCCGACGCCATGTCGCCGATTTCATCCTTGCTGTTGATCTGCACGCGCTTGGTCAGGTCCCCGTCACCCGCGGCCAGATCCTCCATTGCCGCGATCAGCAGCTTCAGGCGATTGACCACCCGCCGCCCGAGCACGACCGCCAGTAGCAGCAAGACACCGCAACCAACCAGCGCCAGCGCCATACCGATCCGCCAGCGCAAAGTCGCTGCCGCCTCCTGAACGGTGCTGGTGGTATTGGCTTTCATCTCGGTGGCCGTGGATTGCGCCGACTGCAAGCGCGAGCGCATGGCCGTGGCGCTATCAGCCGCAGCGCCCTTGAGGCTGTCGCCGACCAGTTGATCGCTGCTGGCGATCAGCGCCGAGAAGCGCTTGTCGAGGGCCGCCAGGTCAGTTTCCACCGAAGCAGTCGACACGCCCATCAGCACCTTGCCGATTTCCACACCATTGGGATTGATCGAAGCTTCGATGTAGTAGACCGAAGGATCGTTTTTCGCTGCATCCAGCACTTTATCCAGCGCCCGCTCACCCTGCCCCTTTTCCAAAAGGGCCTGGTTGATCGGGTTTTCCCGGTTCAGGTAACGAGTCAGGTGCTGGCCGGTAGCGTCGTCATACACCACGAACAACACGTTCGGATTGCGCTGGGCACGACGGGCGAATTCGGACAGGGTGGGAACGTCGCTGTCCCACATGGCGCGGGGTGCGACCGAAGCCAGGAGTTGAGCCATGTCATTGGCCGAGTCCTTCAGGTCCTTTTCCAGAGTCGTACGCAGTTGCGCCTGCTCTTCCTTCAGCCGCGAGGACAAACCGCTGGCAAGGCGCTGACGGGTATTGCTGGAAAGGCTATCGAGACTCGAAGTGACCTCACGCCCGGCCTGTTCGAGTTCGCCAGAGAGCTTCTGACTATCGACGCCGAGACGATTGCCCAAATCGGCTTCCAATGCGGTCACGGTGCTCCGGGTCAGTGCGACAGCCACCAACACTTGCACCAACAGGGCGATACCAAGGGTAACGAACACGGGCCGCAACAAACGGCTTTGTAACAGTGAGAGAACGGCCGACACAGGAAATCCCTCTACTTGCATGCCATCAAATTGATAGCTCTCTGGAAGACAGATTCACAGCAAAGGTCATGCCGCCCGACAGGCATAAACGACAAAGGGCCCGTTCAAGGGCCCTTTGTTTTTTACATCAACGACTTATCAAGCGAACGGGTGACGCAGAACGATGGTCTCGTTGCGGTCCGGGCCCGTCGAAATAATGTCGATCGGCGCGCCGACCAGCTCTTCGACGCGCTTGATGTAGTTGCGAGCAGCCTGAGGCAGCTCTTCCAGGGTCTTGGCGCCCAGGGTCGACTCGGTCCAGCCCGGCATTTGTTCGTACACCGGCTCAAGACCGATGTAGCTGTCGGCGTCGGTCGGCGCATCGATCACTGCCCCGTCCTGGTTCTTGTAACCCACGCAGATGTTGATGGTCTCAAGACCGTCCAGCACGTCCAGCTTGGTCAGGCACAGGCCCGAGATGCTGTTGACGTCGATGGCGCGACGCAGGATGACCGCGTCGAACCAGCCGCAACGACGGGCACGGCCGGTGGTGGCACCGAACTCGTGGCCACGCTTGGCCAGGAACGCACCGACGTCGTCGAACAGCTCGGTCGGGAACGGACCCGAACCGACGCGGGTGGTGTAAGCCTTGGTGATGCCGAGGATGTAATCCAGGTACATCGGACCAAAACCCGAACCGGTCGCGATGCCGCCAGCGGTGGTGTTGGAGCTGGTGACGTACGGGTAGGTGCCGTGGTCGATGTCCAGCAGGGAGCCTTGGGCACCTTCGAACATGATGTCTTTGCCATCGCGACGCAGGTTATGCAGTTCGGCGGTGACGTCGAGCATCATCGGCTTGAGCAGCTCGGCATATTCCATGCACTCGTCCAGAGTCTTCTGGAAGTCGATGGCAGGCTCTTTGTAGTAATTGACCAGTACGAAGTTGTGGTAGTCCAGCAACTCGCCCAGCTTGGCGGCGAAACGCTCGCGGTGGAACAGGTCACCGATACGCAGGCCACGACGTGCAACCTTGTCTTCGTAGGCCGGGCCGATGCCGCGACCGGTGGTGCCGATCTTCAGCTCGCCACGGGCCTTTTCACGAGCCTGGTCCAGCGCTACGTGGTAAGACAGGATCAGCGGGCAGGACGGGCTGATACGCAGGCGCTCGCGCACCGGTACACCTTTCTCTTCCAGCTTGGTGATCTCGCGCAGCAGGGCGTCAGGTGCAACCACCACGCCGTTGCCGATCAGGCACTGCACGCCATCGCGCAGCACGCCCGACGGGATCAGGTGCAAGACGGTTTTTTCGCCGTCGATCACCAGTGTGTGGCCAGCGTTGTGGCCACCCTGGTAGCGCACTACGGCGGCAGCATGTTCGGTCAGCAGATCAACGATCTTGCCTTTGCCCTCATCACCCCATTGGGTGCCCAGGACTACGACATTCTTACCCATAACACTTGTCCTCATTCGCGCAAACTTGGTGCCGGCAGCCGCCGGCAGGAAAACTCAAGAAGCCAGCGGCAATACTTGCCAAAGCCCGTTCTGCTGAATCAATTGCCGGTCGCAGTCCGCATCACGGGCGGCGGCCAATGGCTGTCCAGGCAACGCCTGAACAACACGCTGACCCTCACTGCGCAACTGGCAAACCTGCTGCCAGAGAGCCGCATCCGTACTGTCAGGCATCCAGATACCGCCAGACGGTAGCTCGATTTCAGCACGCCCCAGGGTCACCAGGGTTTTCAAATCGGTAGAGAAACCGGTGGCCGGACGGGCACGACCGAAGTCGGCGCCGATGTCGTCATAACGACCGCCCTGAGCGATGGACTGGCCAACACCCGGCACGAACACCGCGAACACCACACCGGTGTGGTAGTGGTAACCGCGCAGCTCGCCCAGATCGAAGTACAGCGCAAGATCCGGGAAACGCACGGACAGACGCTCGGCAATCGCCAGCAAGTCGTCCAGGGCCGCCAAAACAGGCGCCGGCGCATTGGCCAGACGCTCGCGAGCGGCCGCCAGCACTTCACGGCCGCCACACAGATCAACCAGCGCCCGCAGCATGCCCGACAAATCGGCAGGCAGACCTTCGGTCAGGGTAATGACCTCGTCGATGGCCTTGCGTTGCAGGGCATCGAACAACTGTTGCTCGACTTCACCGGACAAACCGGCGGCACGCGCCAGGCCACGGTAGATGCCGACATGACCGAGGTCCATGTGCACATCCGGCACGTCGGCCAGTTGCAGCATGGCCAGCATCAGGCTGATGACTTCCACGTCACTGCTCGGACTGGCATCGCCGTACAACTCGGCGCCCAGCTGAATCGGGCTGCGCGAAGTCGACAAGGCGCGAGGCTGCGCATGCAGCACGCTACCGGCGTAGCACAGACGGCTCGGGCCTTCGCGACGCAGGGTGTGCGCATCGATACGCGCCACTTGCGGCGTAATGTCGGCACGGAAACCCATCTGCCGGCCCGATTGCGGGTCGATGACCTTGAAGGTCCGCAGATCGAGGTCCTGGCCCGCGCCAGTCAGCAGGGATTCCAGGTACTCGATATGCGGGGTCACGACGAACTCGTAACCCCAGCTCTGGAACAGATCCAACACCTGACGACGCGCTACTTCAATGCGCGCCGCGTCTGGTGGCAGTACTTCTTCGATGCCATCTGGCAGCAGCCAGCGGTCTACCGTTGCCATTACGCCATTCCCCTATGATCCGGGCGGCCAACCCTCGGGCCGGCCTTGAGTGAAGCAGAAAATGTCTGACTCATACGCATAAGTCGCGCGCATGAACGACGCGGCGATTGGCCTGAAATCGGCCTCGCCAAACACTTTCCTCGAAAAACCTGTCGAGTCGTTCAACCCGAGTTTTGCAATAAAAAACCGCAATCAAACGTGCAGACGCAAAAAAGCCGGGAATTTCCCGGCTGCCGCATCATACACACGTTTTCTCAAAGGATCACCCCGCGAGAGGTTTTAGCCGCCCGGCGGGGGATCCCCAAGATCAGTGTTGGATCAAGGTTTGACTTTTTCCAGGTAACGGAAGAAGTCGCTGCTTGGGTCCAGAACCATGACGTCGGTTTTGTTCGCGAAGCTTTCACGGTAGGCACGCAGGCTACGGTAGAAACCGTAGAACTCCTGATCCTGGCCGTAGGCCTTGGAGTAGATCGCTGCGGCCTGGGCATCACCGTCACCGCGAACCTCTTCAGATTCACGATAGGCTTCAGCCAGCAGTACGCGGCGCTGACGATCGGCGTCGGCACGGATGCCTTCGGCCAGCTCGTTACCCTTGGCACGGTGCTCGCGTGCTTCACGCTCACGTTCGGTGCTCATACGCTCGAACACGCTGCGGTTCACTTCCTTCGGCAGATCGATGGCCTTGACCCGAACATCGACCACTTCGATGCCCAGCTCTTTTTCCGCCATCTTGTTCAGCGAAGCGGTGATATCGGCCATCAGCGCGTCACGCTCACCGGACACCACCTCGTGCAGGGTGCGCTTGCCAAACTGGTCACGCAGGCCCGACTCCAGACGACGCGAGAGGCGCTCGTCAGCAATCTGCTTGAGGCCGGAAGTCGCGGTATAGAAACGCTCGGCATCCTTGACGCGCCACTTGGCGTAGGCATCAACCATGACGGCTTTCTTTTCCAGCGTCAGGAAGCGTTGTGTCGGTGCGTCCAGCGTCATCAGGCGTGCATCGAATTTACGCACCTGGTTGACGTAGGGCACTTTCACATGCAGGCCCGGCTGAACATCCGCCTGAACCACGCGACCGAACTGCAGCAATACCGCGCGCTCGGTCTGAGCCACGATGTAGAAGCAGTTCCAGGCAGCGATCGCCACGACGACGCCGACAATAAGGGCGATCAGCGATTTATTGCTCATCAGCGACTCTCCCTGGTACGTGCCGGCTGCTGCAGGTCAACTGCCGCACGCGCATGCCCGTCATTGCTGGTAGCTGGCGCGCTGGTTACCGGCGCTGCACCACTACGACCACTGTCGATCATCTTGTCCAGCGGCAAGTACAGCAGATTGTTCTGGCCATTCTTGTTGCCGGTCACGAGAACCTTGCTGGTATTGCTGAAGACTTCCTGCATCGTGTCCAGGTACAGACGCTGACGAGTGACTTCCGGCGCCTTGCGGTACTCGGCAACCAGTTTGGTAAAGCGATCAGCCTCACCCTTGGCACGCGATACCGTTTCGTCGCGGTAACCGTTGGCATCTTCAATGATGCGCTGGGCCTGACCACGGGCTTCCGGCACGACGCCGTTGGCGTAGGTTTCGGCCTGGTTGCGCGAACGCTGCTCATCTTCACGAGCGCGGATCACGTCATCGAAGGCTTCCTGGACTTCACGCGGCGCGGCGGCGCTCTGAACGTTGACCTGAGTCACGGTGATACCGGTGCGATAGGTATCCATGAAGCGTTGCAGACGCTCCTTGATTTCGCTGGCCATCAATTCACGACCTTCGGTCAGCACCTGGTCCATCGCGGTGGAACCCACCACATGGCGCAAGGCACTGTCGGTCGCCTGCTGCAGGCTGATTTCCGGCTGATCGACGTTCAGCACGAAGTCCTGCAGGTTGCTGATCTTGTACTGCACGGTCAGCGGCACTTCGACGATGTTTTCGTCTTCAGTGAGCATTTGCCCCTGCTTGGTGTAGGCACGCTCACGCGTGACGTTTTCCAGGTACTTGCGATCGATCGGCGGGAAGTAGATGTTCAGGCCCGGGCCGACGGTTTCGTAGTACTTGCCGAAACGCAGCACCACGGCCTGTTCCTGCTCGTCGACAACATAAACCGCGCTGTACAGCCAGGCAGCCGCCAGCACGACAAGGCCGATGCCGAGCAGGCCATAACCGCCACCCTTGCCCGAGCCACCGCCATCGTCACCCCGTTTCTTGCTACCACCGAACAACCCATTCAGGCTTTCCTGCAGCTTTCGGAAGGCCTCGTCGAGATCTGGTGGCCCCTTGCGGTCGCCATTATTGCGGCGTTTACCACCCCAGGGATCCTGATTATTCGAGTTGCCACCCGGCTCATTCCAAGCCATAGCGCTCTCCATCTGATAAAGCAAAGACGCACCCGCGGCGCGCCGACCAATGCTACAGAATGCCTGCCACAGCGGCACAACCGCTTTTTCAGGCTTTTATTGCAAAGTGTGTTGCTCGATGAATTCCAGCGGCTGCATCCCCTCGCGGCTCACCAGTCGATTGAGCTCGACTCGCGGCAAACGAACGGCCAGCAAGCTGATGCCTTCTTCGTCGTGTTCTTCTTTCTGTACGGCACCAAGCGCGAAAAACTGTGCACGCAGTCGAGCAAAACGTTGCGGCAGACGCAAGGTGCCGACGAACAAATCCTCGCCGAGCAGTTCTGCGATTGCCTGCTTGAGCAGGTCCACCCCCTGACCGTCACGCGCCGACAACCAGACCCGTTGCGGCTTGCCATCGGCATCACGCTGAATCTGCGGCTCTACGCCCTCGAGCAAATCGAGTTTGTTATAGACCTCCAGGATCGGCAAGTCTTGTGCACCGATCTCGTCGAGCACCACCATGACCTGTTCGATCTGAGCCATGCGCTCCGGCTCATGGGCATCGATCACATGCAGCAGCAGGTCAGAGTTGCTCGACTCTTCGAGCGTAGCCCGAAACGCCTCGACCAGCTTGTGCGGCAAGTGACGAATGAACCCCACGGTGTCGGCCAGCACGATCGGACCGAGGTCGGCGAGTTCGAGCCGGCGCAAGGTCGGGTCGAGCGTGGCGAACAACTGGTCCGCCGCGAACACCTCGGAATCGGTCACCGAGTTGAACAGCGTCGACTTGCCGGCGTTGGTATAGCCCACCAGCGAAACCGAAGGAATATCCGCACGTTTACGGCCACGACGAGCCTGATCACGCTGGCTGCGAACCTTTTCCAGACGCCCCTTGATCTGCCGCAGGCGAGTCCGCAAAAGACGCCGGTCGGTTTCGAGCTGGGTTTCACCCGGGCCGCGCAGACCGATACCGCCTTTTTGCCGCTCAAGGTGAGTCCAGCCGCGAACCAGCCGCGTACTCATGTAATCAAGCTGGGCCAGTTCGACCTGGAGCTTGCCTTCATGGGTGCGGGCACGTTGGGCGAAGATGTCGAGAATCAGGCCCGTGCGGTCAATCACGCGACACTCGAAGACACGTTCGAGGTTACGTTCCTGACTGGGCGTGAGAGTGTGATTGAAAATCACCAGATCGACCTTTTCGGCTTTGACCTGGTCGCGTAGTTCCTCGACCTTGCCGCTGCCAATCAGGTATTTGGCGGTTGGCCGATGACGCGGCACGCTAACAAACGCGACGGTCTCGGCGCCAGCCGAAATTGCCAACTCCTGGAACTCCTGCGGATCTTCGCGCGCCTCAGGGTCCTGACCATCCAAGTGAACGAGAATGGTTCGCTCACCACCACCGTGGCGCTCAAAGAACAAAGGAGACTCCTATCAGGCGTTACCTGGCTCAGCGTCAGCTTGTTCGGATTCGGTTGCGCTAGGCAGACGAATTGGACGAACCGGCACCACTGTAGAGATAGCGTGTTTGTAAACCATCTGGCTGACGGTGTTTTTCAGCAGGATAACGAACTGGTCGAACGACTCGATCGTGCCTTGCAGTTTGATCCCGTTGACCAGGTAGATGGAAACCCCAACTTTCTCTTTACGTAAAGTATTCAGGTAAGGGTCTTGTAGCGAATGCCCTTTTGACATGTGCCGCACTCCTTTAAGGATTCAATAATAAAAATAGGTAAAAAAATGGCTTAAGCCGTCGCACCCCCAAGGATAGACGGCAATTGCAAGGACTCAGTCCAATATGGAGATGGTCCCCAGGTATTTCAAGGTGCGTGGCAGATTGTCGCAATCGAGGCTGTCCAGCCAGTGCAAATCATCCCAACTGCGCAGCCAGGTGAACTGGCGTTTCGCCAATTGGCGCGTGGCAATGATCCCTCGCTCCTGCATCTCGGCTGACGTCAGCTTGCCATCCAGGTAGTCCCAGACTTGTCGGTAGCCCACAGCGCGTATAGACGGCAACCCTGCATGCAGGTCACTTCTTTTACGCAGGGCTACGACCTCGTCAATGAATCCCTGTTCCAACATTTGTGTGAATCTTTGTTTAATACGCTCATGCAGTACCTGACGATTCGCCGGAGCGATGGCCAAGCTCGCGACAGTATAGGGCAATTGTGGGCGGCCCGAAGCGCCTGCTTCAGTACTTTGCGCAGATTGTTGTGCGCGCAGGGCCGTCATGCACTGACCACTGACCCGATAAACTTCCAGCGCCCGGCTGAGCCGCTGCGGGTCATTGGGGTGAATTCGCGCCGCTGACACCGGATCAATCACCGCCAGTTGATCGTGCAGGGCTTGCCAGCCAAGGCGTGCAGCTTCTTCTTCGATTTCGGCACGGACCTGCGGGTCAGCCGCTGGCATGTCTGCCAGACCTTCGAGCAATGCCTTGTAATAGAGCATTGTGCCGCCGACCAGCAACGGAATCTTGCCGCGTGCGGTAATGTCGGCCATGGCCTCCAGGGCATCCCGGCGAAAGTCAGCCGCCGAATAGGCCTCGACCGGGTCGAGAATGTCGATCAACCGATGAGGGAACTCGGCCAACAGCTCCTTCGAAGGCTTGGCGGTGCCGATGTCCATGCCGCGATAGACCAGCGCCGAGTCGACACTGATCAACTCGCAGGGCAGGACCTTAGTCAGCTCGATGGCCAGATCGGTCTTGCCCGCAGCGGTCGGGCCCATCAGGAATATCGCTGGAGGGAGCTGGCTCATCAACGACCGCGCAAGAACAGTTTGTCCAGATCGTCCAGGCCCAATTGGGTCCAGGTCGGTCGGCCATGGTTGCATTGACCGCTGCGTTCGGTGTTTTCCATGTCCCGCAGCAGACCGTTCATTTCCGGCAAGGCCAGGCGCCGGTTGGCGCGGACAGCGCCGTGGCAGGCCATGGTGCCGAGCAACTCGTTCAGGTGCGCCTGAATCCGGTCGCTGGTGCCGTACTCCATCAGGTCCGCCAGGACGTCATGAACCAGGCGGTTGGCCTCGGCTTGCTTGAGCAACGCCGGGATCTGCCGGATCGCCAGGGTTTCCGGGCCCAGACGCTGCAGTTCAAAACCGAGGCGCTGGAACCAGCTGACGTGTTCTTCGGCGCAATCGGCTTCACGCTGGCTGACCGCAATCGACTCCGGCACCAGCAACGGCTGGCCGCTCAGGCCTTCGCTGGCCATGGCGATTTTCAGGCGCTCGTACATGATCCGCTCATGCGCGGCGTGCATGTCCACCAGCACCAGCCCTTGGGCGTTTTCCGAAAGGATGTAGATGCCCTTGAGCTGCGCCAGCGCATAGCCCAGCGGCGGAATATCGCCCTGACCGTCCGGCAACGCCGTAGCGTTCGCCTCAGGCAGTGGCGCAAAAAACTCGCGATAGGCCGCCTGCGCTTCGGCGACCGGCACACCCGACTGCGGTCGCGGCGTGTATTGATACGGGTAACCGGCGCCCGCGCCCGATCCCGCCGTCGTATTAAAGGACGGTTGTGCCTGCGGCTGCTCCAGCAGCGCATTGGCCGCCAGGCGCATTTCGCCTTGTGGGCCGAATTCGCCGGCTTCGATGCCGGTCGGCCTGACGATGGCCGTCGCGACAGGCGCGACCAAATGGTCTTCCGGACGCACGTCGCCCAGGGCGCGGTGCAAGGTGCCGTAGAGGAAGTCATGGACCATGCGCCCGTCACGGAAGCGGACTTCGTGCTTGGTCGGGTGCACGTTGACGTCGACGCCCGCCGGATCGACTTCGAAAAACAGGACGAACGTCGGGTGCCGACCGTTGAACAGCACGTCGCGATAGGCCTGGCGCACGGCGTGAGCCACCAATTTGTCGCGCACGGCGCGGCCATTCACAAAGAAATACTGCAAATCCGCCTGGCTGCGGTTAAAGGTCGGCAACCCGACCCAGCCCCACAGATGAAGGCCATTGCGCTCGATCTCGATCGGCAGCGCCTGCTCCAGAAAACCCGGGCCGCAGATCGCCGCCACACGCCGGGCGCGAGCCGCGTCGTCCTGGGCCTCGTGCAGGCTGAGGATGGTCTTGCCGTTATGGCGCAGATGGAAGGCCACGTCGAAGCGTGCCAGTGCCAGGCGCTTGATCACTTCTTGCAGATGATCGAATTCGGTTTTTTCGGTCTTGAGGAATTTGCGCCGCGCCGGGGTATTGAAGAACAGGTCTCGAACTTCAACCGAGGTGCCCACCGGATGGGCCGCCGGCTGAACGCGAGGCGCCATGTCCCGGCCTTCGGTCTCGACCTGCCAGGCCTGATCGGCATCCTGGGTGCGGGACGTCAGGGTCAGACGCGCCACGGAGCTTATCGACGCGAGTGCTTCACCGCGAAACCCGAGGCTCGTGACCTGCTCGAGATCTTCGAGATTGCGGATCTTGCTGGTGGCATGTCGCGCCAGCGCCAGCGGCAAATCATCAGAGGAGATCCCGCTGCCGTCATCGCGAACCCTCAGCAGCTTGACACCGCCCTGCTCGACATCGACGTCGATGCGCCTGGCGCCGGAGTCGAGGCTGTTTTCCAGCAGCTCCTTGATCACCGACGCCGGGCGCTCAACCACCTCGCCCGCGGCAATCTGGTTCGCCAGTCGCGGGCTGAGCAGTTCGATACGCGCGGCGTTGTTCACAGCGTCGTTCATTCCTTGGCCGCCAGTTCGGTGCCCGGAATATTCAGGTGCTGGCCGATTTTCAGCTCGTCGGATTGCAGGTTGTTGGCGCTGCGCAGGGTTGCAGGCGAAACCTGATAACGCACCGCGATCATCGCCAGGGTTTCACCCGGACGCACTGTGTGGTCACGCGGACCTTGGGCAATCTTGCCGGAATCACGCAGCCAGGCGATGTAGGTGCCCGGTGGCGGGTTCTGCTGGAAGAACTGGCGCACACCCGCGCTGATCGAACGGGCCAGCGCTTGCTGGTGGCTGGACGCGGCCAGTTTCGACGCTTCGTTGGCGTTGGAGATAAATCCGGTTTCCACCAGGATCGATGGAATGTCCGGCGACTTCAGCACCATGAACCCGGCCTGCTCGACGCGTTGCTTGTGCAAGGACGTGACCCGGCCAATGTTGCTCAACACCTTCTGGCCGACGTTGAGGCTGGAAGTCAGCGACGCGGTCATCGACAGATCGAGCAGTACGCCGGCGAGCATCTTGTCCTTGTCGTCGAGGCTGACGTTGCCGGCACCGCCGATCAGGTCGGAACGGTTTTCGCTGTCGGCCAGCCAGCGCGCGGTTTCGGAGGTTGCGCCACGCTCGGACAAGGCGAACACCGAGGCGCCGAACGCCGCAGCCGATGGCGCCGCATCGGCGTGGATCGAGACGAACAGGTCGGCGCCCTTCTTGCGGGCGATCTCGGTACGGCCACGCAATGGAATGAAGTAGTCGCCGGTACGGGTCAGCTCGGCCCGGAAGCCTTTCATGCCGTTGACCTGACGCTGCAGTTCGCGGGCGATGGCCAGCACCACGTCTTTCTCGTGCTGCCCACGGGAACCGGAAGCGCCCGGGTCTTCACCGCCGTGACCGGCATCGATGACCACGATGATGTCGCGCTTGCCGGCCGGAGCAGGCGGCAGTTTGATTGCCGGCTCAACCGGAGCCACCGGCACCGCAGGCACGGTGGCAACCGTTGGGGCCGGGACCGGGGTCGGCGCAGGTTGCGGCGCAGCATCGGCGGCGTTGTCGAACAGGTCGACCACCAGTCGGTTGCCGTACTGCGCATTCGGCGCCAGCACGAAGCTTTTCGGGGTGACGGCTTTTTTCAGGTCGATGACCACCCGCAGATCGGTCGGCGTGCGCTGAGCCGAACGCATGTCGGTAATCGGGGTATTGGCGGTGGAGACCTTCAGCGGTGCGCCAAGGACTGCGCCATTGATGTCGATCACCAGACGCTCCGGGGACGTCAGGGTAAAGACGCTGTGCTGGACCGGGCCAGACAGCTCGAACACCAGTCGCGTGTTATCCGGTGCCCGCCACAGGCGAACACTGTTGACCTTTGTCGCGGCCACAGCGTCGACGGCCAGTGCCGTAAGCAGCATTCCCACGACAGCAACCAACGCGCGAAAGCGCATACCTAACCCCATCATTTATTTGAATTCCAATGCCAAAGCGGCACACCAGGACTCGCCACGCAAACCCTGGGGCGACAGATTCAGCGAACGCCCGCTGTCATGCGGGCTAATGGTAATGGTCAGGTCAGGCTTTGGCAAAAAGCCTGCACCCTTCTGGGGCCACTCGATCAGGCACAGTGCATCGTCTTCGAGGTAATCGCGGATGCCGAGAAACTCCAGCTCCTCCGGATCGACCAAGCGAT
>CAYNGZ010000140.1:0-13716 GCA_964396695.1 uncultured Pseudomonas sp. | reverse complement strand
ATCAAATCTACAGCCGCCGGTCGATACCAACTGCTGTCGCGGTATTGGGATGCCTATAGAGTCTCCCTGAACCTTGTTGGCGGCTTCTCGCCGGAGAATCAGGATCGAATAGCCATCAGACAGATTCGCGAGCAGAGGGCGCTTGAGGATATCAAGGCCGGTCGAATCGTTGACGCTATTTCAAAGTGTCGTAACATTTGGGCAAGCCTTCCCAACGCTGGATATGGTCAGCATGAACAGTCCATTGATAACCTGATTCGTCAATATGTTCTTGCGGGCGGCTCATTGAGTGCCTGAAAATCTCCGGGCGATTAAATTTAACCGTTAAAGCAAATATGGCTATAGGTACGGCATGTCGTAGACACAGGTCTCGTCAGACAGCTTCACCTTATGTACCGAGCTAGCAATGGAGGGGAGGCTAAGCTGCTCATAACAAAATATTTCAATCTAAAATAGTTTCTGAATGTGTAAATAGCCGTATTTGGATGGGCAGCAAGTCATTATCGAAGTGTTTTTTTGATCTGTATGCCCTGTTTGCAGAGATCTTCTGCGAATATTGGAACTATAATGTTACATCTGGTGGCGTGGTTCTTGTTTTAGCGAGACTTTTGCGTCCCATGAGTACGTGAGTGTCAAGGTTTTTTGTATTTCAAAAAAAGCTTTGTTGGTGGCTTGCCGAATGAAGCTAAAGTGCTATCTAAAAAACAAATAAACCATATGTCGACGGATGTGTCAGCGTTTATCGCGCCTGAAGAATGGCGTTTGATAGTCCCCTTCCTTGTGGAAAGGGGTGAAAGTTCGTTGAAACTGAAATAGAAACCAGGGAGTCATTAATGTCGAGAGTAAACAGTAATGCTGTTATTACTTCAGCTCAGCCAAGTACGGCGTATACCCAAGTTAACTTATTCAGCCATCAGTATGACCGCGGTGGGGAGGAGTTAATCAATGGCAAGCCGTCGTTCACCGCTGATCAAGCAGCAGATCGATTGCTTCGTGAAAACGTGTCATGGCACGATCAGAACGGCGATGGAAGAATCCATCTCAGTTATAGCTTTCTAACTGCGGCACCTGATAATTTCCAAGCCAAGATGGGGGAGTTTATAGAGTTTGGTGCGCAGCAGAAAGCCCAGGCCCTTCTGGCGCTGCAGTCTTGGTCGGACGTTTCCAATCTGGTATTTAACGAGGCGGACGCTGGTGGTGATGGTCATCTGAGCTTCGGGAGTTTCGGCACTAACTATGGTGTTCCTGCGACCGCGTTTGTACCCGAAGGTAAAAGTACCGATGGTCAGTCCTGGTACTTGATTACAGATGCGTACCAACGCAACTTGACCCCCGAAAATGGCGATTATGGTCGTCATACCCTGACTCATGAAATCGGCCACACTTTGGGTTTGGCCCATCCCGGTGTCTACAATGCGAGCAGTGGCCGTCCGACGTATAACGACGTGTCCTATGCTCAGGACACCCGCGGTTATTCCCTCATGAGTTACTGGAGCGAGAGTAATACTCAGCAAAATTTCACCAAGGACGGCAGTGGTATCTACGCAGCGGCACCTTTG
The DNA here is from genome assembly GCA_964396695.1 of uncultured Pseudomonas sp. GTDB lineage: Bacteria > Pseudomonadota > Gammaproteobacteria > Pseudomonadales > Pseudomonadaceae > Aquipseudomonas. Next base: position 12,157 of record CAYNGZ010000140.1, on the reverse strand, counting down.
ATGGATGATATTACCGCGATCCAAAAGCTCTACGGCGCCAACATGAGTACCCGTACCGAGAACACCGTATATGGTTTCAACTCCAACACTGAGCGTGATTTCTACAGCGCGACCTCATCGGCATCAAAACTTTTGTTTTCGGTCTGGGATGCTGGTGGCGAAGATACGCTGGACTTCTCTGGTTTCACCCATGATCAGAAAATCAACCTCAATGAAGGCTCGTTTTCCGACGTCGGTGGTCTGGTTGGCAACATCGCCATTGTCCAGTGGCTTAACATCCAAAATGCTAAAGGAGGAGGGGGTAATGATCTTCTGATCGGCAACGCAGCGGCTAACCAGTTAGAGGGCGGTGCAGGCAACGATATCCTTTACGGTGGTGGCGGAAGAGATGTGCTGTGGGGCGGAGCGGGGAGCGACATCTTTGTGTTCGGTGCTGCCAGTGACTCGACTCATAGTGATCCCGACTGGATTGGGGATTTTGTCAGCGGTCAGGATAAGATCGACTTGACCGGTATTGCGGCATTTTCTTCCGGCACGGCTTCGTTGAACTTTGTCAGCGATTTCACCGGCAGCGCCGGTGACGCTGTGCTGGTTTACTTCGCTGAAAGAAATGAGTCCAGTTTGCTCGTTGACCTTACAGGCGATCGCGCAGTCGATTTTGCGGTGGGCACGGTAGGCCAGGCACTGGCATCAGATATCGTTGCCTGAGTCGAAAATACAGGACCGCTCGCCGTTCCCGGACTGATCAGAGCGGCCCCTATTAAATGTGGCGGCTGATGAGATAGTCCCCCCCACACCCTGCGACGGCTACGCTTTCGCAGGGTGTTTTGTTCTCAGAGGTCATCACCATGAGCGAGTCCGCTCGGCTAGTGGTGGTTATTCTGAGTTTGCATACCCCAACAGGGTATTTGGCGTCCCGTTCTGCTCACTCTGGAGGGGCACTCTTTCGCCGGCTCAGATCGGCACCGACTAATGAAAGAGTTATCAAATACAACTGTACTGTTATTTAATATTTAAATAGAACATTGTCCGACAGTTCACTCAGGAGATTGAACGACAAAGATTATTTCGACTCCCCGGTCATTGTTTTCGGGCGTTTTGTGGAACAGTTCAATTTGACGTCAAAAAAGTAGTGGGTATTTTATTTCAAATTGTGTCAGCTTTCTTTCGCCTTCATTGGGCGAGTGATAGGACGATCTCGCCAGAGATTGTCGCTGTCTGACAAAAACTGTTCCATTGCTAAACAAGGAAGTGTGTTTATGTCGAAAGTAAAAGTGAACGCTATTGAATCGGCAGCAACAGATTCAAGTTTCGAGTGGTCGCAGGTTGACAGCTTTAGCCATCAGTATGATCGAGGCGGTGATCTCACGGTCAATGGCAAACCCTCCTTCTCGGTAGATCAAGCTGCGACTCAACTGCTTCGTGAAGGCGCCTCCTGGCACGATCTCGACAGCAGCGGAAAAATCGAGCTTACCTACTCGTTTCTGACCGCGCCAACGTCGAACTTCAGCGACCTGGGTGTCACTGGCTTCAGCCAGTTCAATTCTGCGCAGAAGGCTCAGGCCGTGCTGGCCATGCAATCCTGGGCGGATGTGGCCAATGTCACCTTCACGGAAGCCGCCAAGGGTGGCGATGGCCACATGACCTTCGGCAACTACAGTGGCGGCCAGGAAGGGGCGGCGGCGTTTGCCTTCCTGCCCGGTACTGAGCCTGGTCATGACGGCGAGTCGTGGTACCTGACCGGCAGTGGTTACGACGTCAACAAGACCCCGGGCGTGAACAACTACGGTCGTCAGACCCTGACTCACGAAATCGGGCATACCCTCGGTCTGTCTCACCCTGGCGACTACAACGCCGGCCAAGGCACTCCGTCCTACAACGACGCCGTCTATGGCCAGGACACTCGCGGCTACAGCCTCATGAGTTACTGGAGTGAAAGCAACACCAACCAGAACTTCAGCAAAGGTGGCGTCGAGGCGTATTCGTCCGCCCCGTTGATGGACGATATTGCTGCGGTGCAGAAGCTCTACGGTGCCAACTACAGCACCCGTGCCGATGACACCACCTACGGTTTCAACTCCAATACCGGTCGTGATTACCTCAGTGCAACGTCCTCGTCGGACAAACTGGTGTTCTCGGTGTGGGACGGTGGTGGCAACGACACCCTGGACTTCTCCGGTTTCACCCAAGACCAGAAGATCAACCTCCACGAGGGCTCGTTCTCCGACGTGGGCGGCCTGGTGGGCAACGTTTCCATTGCTCAGGGTGTGACCATCGAGAATGCCATTGGCGGTTCGGGTAGCGACTTGCTGATTGGCAACGACGTCGCCAACGTGCTCAAGGGCGGTGCCGGCAACGACATCATCTACGGCGCAGGCGGCGCGGACATACTGTGGGGTGGATCGGGTGCGGATACCTTTGTATACGCCGCCAGTTCGGACTCGGCACCGGGTGCGTCCGACCAGATCATGGACTTCACCAGCGGTCTGGACAAAATCGACCTGACAGCCATCACCCACGGCGCAGGACTGAACTTCGGGAATACCTTCACAGGGGCAGCAGGCGACGCGGTACTGACCAATACGGCTGGCAACAGCACTCTGGCTGTCGACTTCTCCGGGCATGGCGTGGCTGACTTCTTCGTCAACATCGTTGGCCAGGCAGCGGTCTCGGATATTGTGGCGTAAAGACGTTGCTTGCCCGTGAACTCAGCGGCATGGGCAAGCAACATGAAGGAAAACGGAGGGTGGCGCCGATGCGCTGCCCTTTGTCCTTGCGAGCACCACTGCGGTAGGCGAGTCTGCACAGGCTACAACCTGGAATGAAGCACCTTATGACCTATAACCCCTTTACCTACAGGGCAATGGCTTGACTCGATGCCTGGCGCGTTACAATTTGCATCAATTTGTTATATTCATAGGATAAGCTGATCAATTCGTTTAACGGTGAGTGTGCGTCATGGCCATCAATTTCGACCTGAATGACTTGCAGGCATTTCGTGCGGTGGTCGAGCAGAGCAGCTTTCGCAAGGCCGCCGACGCGGTGCGCATCTCCCAGCCGGCACTGAGCCGACGGATTGAAAAGCTCGAAGGCGCGTTGGGCGTCAAACTGTTCGAACGTACCACCCGACGCGTTAGCCTGACTCAGGCAGGGCGCGCGTTTGCGCCCAGTGTCGACCGTTTGCTGGATGACCTGGATGTCGCGCTGTTGGGGATCAGTGACGTGGCGTCGACGCGTTTGGGTTACGTCACCGTGGCCTGCGTGCCGTCGGCGGCCTACTACTTCATGCCGCAGGTAGTTGCCCGATACCATCAGCGATTTCCACGCATCAAGGTCAAGGTTCTCGACTCCAGCGCCCATGATGTGTTGAGTGCGGTGGTCAATGGCGAGGCGGATTTCGGCTTGAGTTTCATGGGCGCGCTGGAAGCCGAGATCGAGTTCGAACCGCTGGTGCAGGAGCGCTATGTGGTCGCTTGCCGGCGCGACCATCCCTTGGCCAGTCGCGCAAGCGTGAGCTGGAACGAGTTGTACCAGCAGGATTACATCTCCCTCGACAAGACCTCAGGCAATCGTTTTCTGCTGGATCAGGCACTGGCGGGGATCGTGCCGCAGCGCCAAAGCATCTGTGAGACCCGACACGTCACCACCATGATCGGCCTGGTCGAAGCCGGGCTGGGCATTGCTGCGGTGCCGTTGATGGCGATGCCCGGCAGTGACCACCCGATTCTGACCCATGTGCCGCTGACCGACCCGCAAGTGATGCGCAGCGTTGGCCTGCTCAAACGCCGGGGGCGGACATTGACGCCAGCGGCGTTGGAGCTGGAGCGGCTGATTATTGAAATGAAGGTCAAACCGGCCTTGGCGTAGATCGGCCAAGGCGAGTTTTCGTACAGCCCCTAGTGGCTGACCGAGTCCAGTCCGGTCGCGATGACATCGGGTTGGGCGGCCGGGGAGGCGAGGTAGTCGAGCAGTGCCTTGGCTTGCGCCGGGTGTTGCGCGCCGACCGGGATGCCGGCGGCGAAGCGTGTCACCGATTGCACGGATTCCGGAATCTTCCCGACGAAGGTCACGCCGGGCACCGGGAGCAATTCACTGACCTGCTGGAAGCCCAATTGGTACTCGCCGCTGGCAACCACCGAGCCCACCGGGATTTTCGGCACCATGGTCGATTTGGCCTTGAGCTGCGGCTCGATGCCCAGACGCTTGAACAACTGGTTCTCGATGTACACGCCGCTGGCGCTGTCGGAATAGGCCACGGACCTGGCGCTGAGTAACGTCGCCTTCAGCCCCTCGACCGAGCGGATGTCCGGCTTCGCCGTACCCTCGCGTACCACCAGACCGATTCTCGAATCGGCCAGTTCAACCCGCGACTCGGGCAAGACCTTGCCTTGCTTGATCAGCTCATCGAGGGCGTAGCCGACCATGATCACCACATCGGCGTGCTCGCCACGGGCCAGCCGGTTGGGGATCGCTTCAGGCGCCTGGCCCATGGACGGACCCAGCGCCGTATCGAGCGTATTGCCGGTGGCGGCGGCAAACTTCGGACCGAGCACTTTATAGGCGGCAGTGAAACCACCGGAGGTCATCACGTGCAGCTCTTCAGCCTGGGCAATGCTGCTCAAGCTCATGGCGCCGATCAGGGCCAGCGCCGCTAGGTTCAGTAATTTTTTCATCGATACCTCTCTGTCAGGGGCGGGCTTATTGCCCGGCAGCTTGCAAACGACCGGTCGAGCGCCGGTACAGGTACAACGTTGCGCACAACGCGCACAATGCGGCGAAACTCATCCAGTATCCGGGGGCGGCCTTATCGCCCGAGTATTGAATCAGGAAGGTCGAAATTGCCGGAGTGAAGCCACCGAATATCGCCGTCGCCAGGCTGTAGGCCAGGGAGAAACCGGCCACACGGACTTCCACCGGCATGATTTCGGTGAGCGCTGCGACCATTGCGCCGTTGTACAGGCCGTAGATGAACGACAGCCACAAGAGCACCAGCAGCATGTTGATGAAACTCGGTGCCTGGACCAGGTACGACAACGCCGGATACGCCGTGGCCAGCGTCAGCAGGGTCATGGCCAGCAACACCGGGCGTCGGCCGATGCGGTCCGAGAGCGCGCCGCCCAGTGGCAGCCAGCAGAAGTTCGACACACCGACCAGCAAGGTCACCAGCAACGCATCGGCGGTGCTCAGGTGCAGCACGGTTTTGCCGAAGGTCGGCGCGTAAACGGTGATCAGGTAAAACGCGGTGGTGGTCAGCGCCACCATCAGCATTCCGGCGATTACGATCTGCCAGTTCTGCAGCAGGGTGCCGAACACCTGGCGCATGCTTGGGCGGCGTTGGCGGGCGCTGAACTCTGCGGTTTCTTCGAGCTTGCGCCGCAGAAAAAAGATGAACGGCACGATCATGCAGCCGACGAAAAACGGAATGCGCCAGCCCCAGTCGGCAATCGCTGTCGCCGACATCCATTGGTTCAACGCATAGCCCAGTGCGGCGGCAACGACGATTGCCACTTGCTGGCTGGCCGACTGCCAACTGGTGAAAAAGCCCTTGCGGCCCGGTGTGGCGATTTCCGCCAGGTACACCGACACGCCGCCCAGTTCCGCGCCTGCGGAGAAGCCTTGAAGCAGGCGACCGATCAACACCAGCGCCGGGGCGAACAGGCCGATGGTCTCGTAGCCGGGCACCAGCACAATCAGAATCGTGCCGCTGGCCATGATCGACAGGGTGACGATCAAACCTTTGCGGCGACCGACGTCATCGATGTACGCACCGAGAATCACCGCGCCTAGCGGGCGCATCAGAAAGCCTGCGCCAAACACCGCGAAGGTCATCATCAGCGAGGCGAATTCGCTGCTGGCAGGGAAGAACGCCGCCGCAATATAGGTGGCGTAGAAACCGAAGAGGAAGAAGTCGAACTGTTCCAGGAAATTGCCCGAGGTGACCCGGAAAATCGCACTGACCTTGCTGCGAGCGGATGTCGCTGGCGGATGGGTTGTAGCCTGCATGTTGTGTCTCCCGCGCTTTTTATGACATGCGCAATGTGGCGCATGGATCTTATTAGGGCGGGATACTGGAGCAGGTCGATCGATATGATAAGTGCATATTTGGCATCTATTGATGCGTGCGGATTATCACTGCGGCAAGGCCAATCACAGAATCATCGCTACAGTGAGGTGTGAGCGTTTCAAATGACTGGACGCCATTGCGGTCCCAGAGCAGGTGCCGCGAATTTACTGGAGTAATACCGATGCTACATCAACAGAAACTGGCTGCCATGGCCGTGCTTGCGAGTCTTGCCGTTGTCTGCCCGATGGTCCTGGCCGCCGACCCTCTGCAAACCATTGTCCAGGCTGCGCCAATCAACGCCCGCAACCTGCAAGTCGGCGACCCTGCGCCGGACGTTTACAAACGTAGCGACAAAGCCCTGGCCGACTGGAAGAGCCGCGGTTTGAAAACCCCACAAAGCCAGAGCCAATGGGTGCAAGTCAATGACAAGTACATGCTGGTGCAGACCACCAACGGGCAGATTCTGGCGATCACGCCGATCGAGCGCTGAGCCGCTGCATGCACCAGCGTCTCGAACAGGATTGCCCTACAAGGCGAAATCTGAGAAAACGCGGTCCGTGTTTAGGGTCATCGCTAACGAGAGAGCAGTAATGAACGAAGAATTACAGGTCATCGACCTTGAGTTGGGCGACGGCAAAGCGGCCGTAAAAGGCGCCTTGATTACCACCCAATACCGCGGTTTTCTTGAGGACGGTACGATCTTTGACTCGTCATATGATCGCGGCAAACCTTTTCAGTGCGTGATCGGCACCGGCCGGGTAATCAAGGGCTGGGATCAAGGCCTGATGGGCATGAAGGTCGGCGGCAAGCGCAAGTTGTGGGTGCCGGCGCACTTGGCCTACGGCGAGCGGTCGATGGGCCCCATCATGCCTGGCTCCAATCTGATTTTCGAGATTGAATTGCTCGAAGTGCTGACGCGTGACGACTGATCGCTGTTATGCCTCGAATCCTGGCAACTGGCCGATTCGTTGACAGGGCCGCTCCATTGCGGCCCGCCCTTACCAGTTGACCACTTTGCAGACAGTCGCTTTCCAGCGGCCGGCGTGATGTAGCGTCCAGCCCCGAGCAACAGACCGTCGCGGATCGCTAACGAGCTGTTGGCTCGATAGCGTCTCCTTGAACGATGACCATTGCGTGTCATCTGGTCAAACGTGTCTCGATTTCAGCAGTCGCGAAAGTGCTGATAAAGCATCGACCAAGGGCCGATCGCTTGGCCATCAGGAGCTCCTGCCTTTGATGGCGGCGACTTTACCCATTTTGATGTTTCAGGGCTTTCGTACAGATCCTGAAGATTATCAAATCCTCAAATGAATAATCGTGGACTATTTATTTGATTTTGAAGCTATTGGCGTTCACTTTTCGGGTATTAATAATTAAACGCGATAAGCGTGATACCCGCCAGATAGCGGTTCAGCTAAATTTTTAGTCCTTATGTTGTCTCGTATGCGTGAACTATTCTGGTTGCGTGTCAGGAAAGGAAGGCAATAGTCTTAAATCAGATTGTGGAATGCTAAATCAAGTTGCCCTTGCTAGGATCGAATGACACGTCGAAATGTTGAATAGTGCACGCCATGCATACAGGTCAAGCCGAAGTCTGTAATCGGGCCCGACGCTGATATTTTGATGTGTTTATTCTAGAGTTAAAAGGCAGCAAACAAGGTTCGAAATTCCTTCGGATCTATCAGGTATATATCATACATCAAGGTGAAGAATATGGCTGTTCCTCAACAAACATCAGCAACCGACAGTAACTTCGTCAGGGACGCAGTGAATACGCTTGCGGGAAAAGGCGTTGATCAAGCTCGCAGTGGGGGTGTTTTAACCAAGAACGACATTATTTCGATCAAGCTATATGTAAAGCAGGGGCTCGCGCTTCCAAGTGCACTGCCTGACGTTGAAGCTTTTTTGAAGTACAAAAGAATTGGTATTGGCGGACTTGAACCAAATGACATTCAAGCTCTCTTCAATAACATCAAAGCGCATGCCGTCAGCTGGACAGCGATCGAAGATAAAATGCTGAAGCAAAGCATTGACTTGGGGATTGCAGCCAAAAAGATTCTCAGTACTGGTCGCGCCATCATTGAGATTATCGATGAAATGGACGTTATCGTTAAGGCAAAACAGAAACTGGGGGTTTGGAACGAAGAACAAATCAAGGGAATTGAATATACGACTGACGACGGGCTCATCGCAACAGAAGTGGGCTACATCATCAGGTCGATGAGTGCTGATGTTCTGAAGCAGCAAAGCAATACAAAAGAGCTTGCTGATATGCTTAAGAAGTTCGAGGTCGAACTGGCAGGCGGACAGTTGGTAGACGGATCCTTCCTGACAGGTTTGCAGGGCCAACTGAACGGCAAGTATGATTTGATGCAGAAAAACAACTTCCTCAAATCCATCGAAGACGATAAAGCTGCCATTGCCGAAAAAAAGGAACGAATCAATCAGCTGGATCAGGACTATAAAAAATTCTGTGAATTGACCGCCACAGGGATCGCGGGAGGGATAATCGGTCTCGCCATCACAGGGGGGATTTTTGGTGCGAAGGCCGAAAGTGCCCGGCGTGAGAAGGCGGGGGTTGTAGCGGAGCTTGCCGCTCTTGAGGCGCGTGTTCAGGACAAAGAAAGTCTGCAAGCCGCCCTGGACGCTAACCAGATTGCTTTTGCAAATATTCGCAATCGCATGCTCGACGCGGAACAGGCAGTGAATCTCCTGAAAAAAACCTGGGCAACTATTCTGGAGAACATTGACACATCAGCTACAGAATTTCTCGATATCAATGAAGCACTGTCACTCCTGCGCTTCAGCGTCGCATTTAAAGAGGTTATTGATCCGTGGGACGCGGTGAAAGATAACGCAGGCGACTTGGTTGTTATCTTTAATGAAGCGCTTGAAGAATACAGAAAAAACTATAACTGATTTCTCGCACATAACAGGGCACTTAAAATGAACCAAGTCACTCCAATCAATGCCGGTCAAATTCCTGATGTCGATGCTAAAAAAATTGTGTATACCACGCGCGACATCGCGAAGCTGACAAATTTTTCCGTTCCTCTGCCTGACGATTACTTGCAGGGTACCGCTCGGCGAGTCTGGTTGTATTTGAAGGTTGTGGATGCAACCCTTCGGGAATCTTTTCCGGTGTTGCTGACATCGATTCAAAATTCGTACGGTCAGAAATATTTTTCCGTTATTGACGAGTTAAAAGCTGAGCTGGCCAACCCTGAACTCTCTGACGATGATCGAGCATTGTTCAACTCCGACATCGCGTACTTCAAGGCATCGGTCGTTACTATGCTGGACAAGGTGTCAGCAAAATTCATCAGTCAATCGGAGAGTGTCAGCAAACAAGCTCTGGACATCTACAAGCTAGAGATTGGTGACCGAATCAACCCTACGCTCCAGCTGGCAAAAGAACGCATGACGCGTGTCTCGAATCAATTGACAGAGGCCAGTAACACCAAGGCAAATTACGTAGAGCAGCGTGACACGCTGATCAAGGCACAAGATGTCATTCGCGCAACCAATCTGGCCGATATCTTTCAAACGTACCTGCCTGATGGCGCCGTACTGGACGGACTGGATTTGACTAATCCGGAAAAGGAGGCAGTCAAACAAGCTATCGAACTGGTCAAAAAGCTCCTGGGCGTTCTTTCTTCGGGCATCAAATACTCTGAACTGGCGACAGCGCGGAACAATCTGGACAAGGAGATCGACAAACTCACTCAAGTCATCGCCGGCTTCAACAGTGAGCGCAAGCTTGCCGAGGAAACCTTGGGTGATGTCCTCGCCGTTGGCGAAGTCAATGAGCTGCGCTTGGTAGCGCTTAAGGAAATCGATCTCGTGGCGAATATCTGGAAGCAGTTTTCTATGAGTCTTGGCGTTCTAAAAAATAGCGATTTTACCAAGGATGATGTTGCCGCTCTGCTCAATCGTTACAAAGTTCATCTGGAGGTGCTGAGTTTTGACTATGACAATGTCCTGCTTACTTGACGAGAACGTGCGCTGGATTTGGCCGGATTGCCAACAACGGATCCCGCTAAAGCATCGGTGAGGTATTTATTCACCGGTTAACTGTTCATTGGAGCGCGGCGCTGTTAGCGTCTCCCTCGGGAGGCTCGTTGGGTTACTCGGTTTTTAGACCCGTGAATAACATGGAGGCTTTTTATCCACGCTCCATTCACGGGCTTTCAGGAGTGTATCAACGTCCTCCGGGGGATACCCGGCCTGACTTAATATTTTTCAATAAATGGCCAGCAGATAGAGGTGTACTATGTACGTTATTTCTAGAATGTCGGAAAACATCAATACAATCAATGACAGTGATCTTCCGCAGAGTGTGCTACGTATCATTTCGTCTACCTACACTGAAGTGGCGCGCCGCCCAGGTGTGTTGACGAAGGAAGATATCATTGAAATCAAAACATATGTAAGAAATGCTCTTTCTCTGCCGAACGGGCTGTTTGAAGTTGTGGAGTTTCTTAAATACCGGACTTGTGGCATTGCCGGTCTGGAGCCCGAGGATATTTTAATACTTTTTCAAAAGCTCAAGGATCACGCTTTAAGTTGGGAAATAATGCAAGACAGCGTAATTCAACAAAATACTAATTTGAAACTCACCGCTTCCAAAGTGCTTGATAGTGGCAGTGAGATTATCTCCGTGATCAAAAAAATGCCTCTCATGGAGCGTATATTAGGCGCTTTGGGAGATTTAAGTGACGCCGAGCTTGAAGGGATGAAGTATACGTCCGACGATTATAGAAGCGCATTTGCCGTCGGGGATATCATTCAATTAATGGCATTCGATATTGCCATGGCACAATGGTTCACTCTGCAGATCAAGGATCGTATTACGGATTTCAAGGTCGAGTTGGCTGGCGGAGAGCTATCGGATGGCACTCGAGTCACAGGGCTTCAGTCTGATGTAGATTTGAAGTATCAGCTGATGGAGCGAAATAATCGCGTAAAATCCATCGCCGAAAATAAAGCGGCCATTATCGCGAAGACGAGTCAAATTGCCCAGCTGGCTATTGATTATGATTATTACGTTAAAATGTCATTTTCAGCGGGACTGCCTATCTTGTGGTGGATTTCGGCTTCCATCTACGGGCCGAAAGCGGAAGCCGCCAGGAAAGAGCGTAATAAACTTCAGGCCGAGGTGAGCGCTCTGAAGCAATTAGTTACTAATCAGGAGAACTTGCAGCGTGCCCTGGACAGTACAAAGGCAAACTTTGGTGATCTGGCTATTCGCATGCTCGGTGCCGAAGCTTCGCTTAATATCCTGAACACGATGTGGCAAACGATGCTCAGTAATCTCAATGCATCGTTTGAGCAGTTCGGGGGTATTAACGATGCTCTGAAGCTCTCGTCATTTGCTGCGGAGTTTGCGAACGTCATCGCACCTTGGGCGGATGTGCGGGACTCCGCCGATAAATTGCAAGCAGAGCTCACCGCAGCGCTGGAAGAATTTGAAAGAAATAACCCGCTAAACAGAATATAGCGAATTCATGAGACGATGGTTTCACCTGCTTGCGGGTAAATAATCATCAGAGTAGCTCAACAGCGCGCTTTTCACCTCCGGTGTTTCAAGAGTTTTTGTGCAAAACCTGGTAGAGGAGTCTTGATCTATCGATCCAGAATCTGATTTAAGACTTGATACTGTACTGGTGAATTTGTTTGTATAGTTATCAATACTGACAGCAGTCACTATTTTACAGAGGGCTCTGAATTTGCTCTTGGAGTAACGTTTGTTGTCGTGTCGTGTCGTGTCGTGTCGTGTCGTGTCTTGGCTCTTTTGACGATTTCTTAATCTTCCACTGGAAGGTGTCCTCTCAATCAAGGTCATGTCAATAACGTAAGCAACAGTCAAGTGTCGGAGCACCCAAGCGAGTATTAACTCATGCGAGCACCAGATAAAAGACACTCTTTCGCATATAACCGCCTCATGAGAACAAACCGCCTATGAGCCGCACGTATCCATATTTCGATGCTCCACTGGACACACGCTATGACGCTGAAGCCAGCAGGTTGCTCGGCCAGGATCACTGGCGGGTGCTTCAGCCTTTTCGGCTAATGCTCAGTGAACGGCAGTGG
>CAYNGZ010000139.1:0-13831 GCA_964396695.1 uncultured Pseudomonas sp. | reverse complement strand
CCTGCTAGAAAACATTGACCCCAGGTCAGACCGTCGCGGATTGATGCCTTAGCTCTTATGGAACAAAAAATAACTTATTGATTTATATATTATTTTTAAGGGCTGGCTTGCCAGCCCTGGCCCATGTTCCTTGCGCGACAGCGCGGCCTCGAAGAGGGGGCGGCCCCTCCTACCGGCCTTCGAGGCCTGAATGTAATCGGCATACCGCGAGCTCAACCAATGTTGGCCAGAAGCCGAAGATGGCTTCCTCGAATAGGCCTTATACATAGATGCAACCGGGTCGCAGTGTTTAAAAGCGGGTAGACAGTGGAGGCGAGTCCATACATAGGAGCTGCCGCAGGCTGCGATCTTAGCGGTGCCATGTTCCCAGTTGTTCAAAGTTGTAACAGCTCAGCTTTTGCACGGCCAGGCAAAAGATAAAAAACCAATAAAATCAAATATTTATAGGTCTTATAAGGCTGTTACAGGCCATTTCTTCACAGATTGCTGCCTTACTGAACACTCGTTTAGTATGGCCTCAAGTCGCATCACCTCATGCCAAACAGAATAATTCGAGGACTCGCATGACTACTCAATCTTCGCTGCTCAGTCAGGTCGAAGCAGGCGTTGCCTGGATCACCCTCAATCGCACCGCCCAGCGCAATGCGCTGGACATTCCAACCCTGAAAAACCTTCACGCCTTGCTCGATGGCTTCAACGCCGATCCTGCGGTTCGGGTCGTTGTGCTGACCGGCAGCGGTCGCAGTTTCTGCGCCGGCGCCGACCTCGCCGAGTGGGCCGAAGCGCAAGCCCGTGGCGCGCTGGAAAGTTACGGCTGGACCGAAACCGCCCACGCGCTGATGAGCCGGTTGTACAGCCTGGACAAACCGACCATCGCCGCCATCAACGGCACGGCCGTCGGTGCCGGGATGGACCTGACGCTGTGCTGCGACCTGCGCATCGCCGGGCAATCGGCGCGGTTCAAGGCCGGTTACACCAGCATGGCTTATTCGCCGGACGCCGGTGCCAGTTGGCACCTGCCACGGCTGATCGGCACCGAGCAGGCCAAACGCTTGCTGTTTCTCGACGAGTTGTGGGGTGCCGATCGCGCCTTGGCGGCCGGGCTGGTCAGCGAAGTGTGCGCCGATGAGCAACTGCTGGATGCGGCGAGTGAGTTGGCCACGCGCCTGGCCAACGGCCCGACGTTCGCGTTCGCCCAGACCAAAAAGCTCATGCGCGAAGGCGCCCGGCGCAGCCTGCCGGAACAACTGCAAGCCGAACTGGCAGCCGGTTTGCTCTGCGGTCGCAGCGAAGACGGCGCCGAAGCTTTGCGCGCCGCTATGGAAAAGCGTCCGCCACAGTTTGTCGGCAAATAGGCCCACTTCGCTCATCTATTCAGTAAATGAACAACAGGTAGCACCATGAATTTCCAGCTGACCCAAGAACAAGAAATGTTAGTGGACGCGGTACGCAGTTTTGTCGCCAAGGAATTGCTGCCCCATGAGGAAGCGGTCGATCGAGCCGACGAAGTCTCCCCGGAGCTGGCGGCACAGATTCGCGGCAAGGCCATCGAGGCGGGTTTTTATGCCTTCAACATGCCTGAAGAAGTCGGCGGTGGCGGCCTCGATTACCTGTCCCAGGCGCTGATCGAGCGTGAGTTGTCCAAGGTTTCCTGGGCGCTGCATGTGTTTGTCGCACGGCCGTCGAAAATCCTCATGGCCTGCACCGGTCAACAGATCAACGATTACCTGTTGCCGTGCATTCAGGGCGAGAAAATCGACTGCTTCGCGCTGACCGAACCGGGCGCGGGTTCCGATGCCAACGCGATCAAGACCCGCGCCGTGCGTGAGGGTGATGACTTCGTGCTCAACGGCAGCAAGCATTTCATCAGCCACGCCGGGCACGCTGATTTCGCGATCGTTTTCGCGGTCACCGACACCTACGAACACAACGGCCGCAAGCGCAACGCCGTGACCTCGTTCCTGGTCGATCGCAACACCCCGGGCATGACCATTCGCCGTGGACCGAAGTGCGTGAGCAACCGTGGTTATCACACCTTCGAAATGTTCTTCGACGATTGCCGCGTACCCGCGTCCAAAGTGCTGGGCGAAGTCGGTAAGGGTTGGGACGTGGCCAACGCCTGGCTGACGGCCGGGCGGGTGATGGTTGCCGCCAATTGCGTCGGCCAGGCTCAGCGCGCACTGGACGTGTCACTGCAATGGGCGGCGGATCGCAAGCAGTTCGGCCAGCCAATCGGCACCTACCAGGGCGTGTCGTTCAAGTTGGCGGACATGGCCACGCAGATCCGTGCGGCCGAACTGTTGACCTTGCACACGGCGTGGAAAATGGATCAGGGCACGATGACCGATGGCGAGGCCGGGATGGCCAAGCTGTTCGCCAGTGAAGTGTTGGGACGGGCCGCCGACGAGGCGGTGCAGATTTTCGGCGGCATGGGCCTGATGGATGAAGGGCCGGTAGAGCGTATCTGGCGTAATGCACGGATCGAGCGGATCTGGGAAGGCACCTCGGAAATCCAGCGCCACATCATTTCCCGCGAACTGCTGCGCCCGCTGTTGCGCTGATCGCCCCGGAGAATCCCCATGTCCCAGACGATTCGTGACAACCTCAAACGCCTGCTCGCGCCGCGCCATCTGGCCTTTGTCGGTGGCCGGAGCATGGCTCGGGCGCTCAAGCGCTGCACCGAAGGTGGCTACCTTGGGCAGATGTGGCTGGTCAATCCGCAGCACGAAAGCCTTGAAGGCGTGCCGTGCGTGCGCAGCATCGCCGAACTGCCGTGCGGCCCGGACGCGGTGTTCATTGCAACCAACCGTGATTTGACCCTGACCTGCGTGGCCGAACTGGCCGCCAAAGGCGCGGGCGGGGTGATCTGTTATGCCTCCGGTTTTGCCGAAACCGGCGCCGAAGGTCAGGCCCTGCAACAACAGTTGATCAAGGCCGCCGGCACCATGGCCTTGCTCGGCCCCAACTGCTACGGCCTGCTGGACTACCTGCACAGCTCGGCATTGTGGCCGGTGGCCCACGGTGGCAAACCGGTGGAGAAGGGCGTTGCCGTGCTGACCCAGAGCGGCAACTTTGCCTACAACCTGTCGATGAGCGACCGCTCGCTGCCGGTGGCCTACATGGCCTCGGTCGGCAATCAGGCGCAACTGGGTATCGCCGAATTGATGGACGTGTTGCTCGACGAGCCTCGGGTCACCGCCATCGGCTTGCACCTCGAAGGTCTGAAAAACGTTCCGGGTTTTGCCAGGGCGGCATACAAGGCGCTGGAGAAAGGCATTCCGATCATCGCCTTGAAAACCGGGGTGTCGCAGATCGGCGCCGAACTGGCCCTCAGTCACACCAGCTCGCTGTCGGGTTCCGATGCGCTGTACGACAGCCTGTTTGCACGGCTTGGGGTGATCCGCGTCAGTGGCCCGGTGAGTTTCGTCGAAACCCTCAAGGCTGCGGCGTGCGGCAAGCTGCCGGCGGGCAACAGCCTGATCGCGCTGGCTTGTTCGGGTGGCGACGCCGGGCTGATTGCCGACTACGCCGAACGCAACGACCTGAGCCTGCCCAAGCTGGATGAGCGTCAAACTGATGAGCTGGCGCAGGTGCTGCCGAGTTACGCCAACCTGGTCAATCCGCTGGACTTCACCACCGCAATCTGGGGCGACGGCGATGCCTTGAACCGCATGCTCGACAGCGCCCTGCGCACCGAAGCCGATGCGGCGATGCTGGTGCTGGATTACCCGTCGGAGTTCACCGGCGAACGCAAGGAATGCGACCTGCTGCTGGAGTTGTACTGCGCGGCGCTGGTTCGCCATGGTAAGACCGGTTTCGTCACTTCGGCATTTCCGGAACTGCTGCCGGCCAGTGCGCGTGAGCGGCTGCACGCTCAAGGCGTGGCGGCACTACAAGGGGTGGAAGACGGACTGGCCGCGTGGGGCCGCATCGCCGGTTATCAGCGTAATCGTCAGGCGTTGCTGGCGCTCGGCGAATCGGCGCTGGTGCCGCTGTGTCCGCAGGCGCTGGCGGGCGAAGGCCAGTTGCTCAACGAGTGGGACTCCAAACAGGCGCTGCGCGCCTTTGGTCTGCCAACCCCGAACGGCGTGTTGAGCACCCCGGACCAGGCGCTGAGTGCCGCCAATGCGCTGGGGTATCCGTTAGTGCTGAAGGCGGTCAGCGCGCAATTGCCGCACAAAAC
The DNA here is from genome assembly GCA_964396695.1 of uncultured Pseudomonas sp. Lineage (GTDB taxonomy): Bacteria > Pseudomonadota > Gammaproteobacteria > Pseudomonadales > Pseudomonadaceae > Aquipseudomonas. The sequence continues at coordinate 9,648 of CAYNGZ010000139.1, read as the reverse complement.
CGAAGCCGGCGCCGTGGCGCTGAACCTCAAGGATGGCGCGGCCCTGAGCGCAGCGCTGGAAACAATGCGCGCCAGCATTGCCGATTACGCGCCGGATGTTCCGTTCGATCAGTTGCTGTTGGAACCCATGGCCACACCGCCATTGGCAGAGCTGATCGTCGGCATCAAACGCGAAAACGATTTTGGCCTGGCCTTGGTGATCGGTGCTGGCGGAATTCTGGTGGAGTTGCTCAAGGACAGTCGCAGCCTGCTGCTGCCGACCACCGATGGTGCGATTCGCGGCGCGTTGTTGAGCCTGCGCAGTGCGGCGTTGCTGCAAGGTTTTCGCGGTCGCGAAGCGGCGGACCTGGACGCGCTGGTGGCGGCGATCCGCGCGGTGGCCGATTACGCCTGCGAGAACGCCGGACAATTGCTGGAAGTCGATGTGAACCCATTGTTGGTCGGTGCCCACGGCACGACGGCGGTCGATGCGTTGATTCGCCTCGGCCACAAGTGAGGAGATGAACATGCAAACCACGACTTTGACCGGCGGCCAGGCCCTGGTGCGCCTGCTGGCCAACTACGGCGTCGACACCGTGTTCGGTATTCCCGGGGTGCACACCCTGGAGCTGTATCGCGGCCTGCCCGGCAGTGGCATTCGCCACGTGCTGACCCGCCACGAACAAGGCGCCAGTTTCATGGCCGACGGCTATGCGCGGGTCAGTGGCAAACCGGGCGTGTGCTTCATCATCACCGGGCCGGGTGTGACCAATGCCGCGACGGGGATCGGTCAGGCCTATGCCGACTCGATTCCGATGCTGGTGATTTCCAGCGTCAACCACACCGCCAGCCTCGGTAAAGGCTGGGGTTGCCTGCACGAAACCCAGGACCAGCGTGCGATGACCGCACCGATCACCGCGTTCTCGGCAGTCGCGCTGAGCGCTGAAGATCTGCCGGAACTGATCGCCCGTGCCTACGCGGTGTTCGACAGTGAACGGCCACGCCCGGTGCACATTTCCGTGCCGTTGGATGTGCTGTCGGCGCAGGTCACTCGCGACTGGAGTCATGAAGTGGTACGTCGTCCCGGACGCGGCGTGCCGGTAGCCACGGCACTGGATCAGGCCGTGGCCAGGCTGCAGGCGGCCAAGCGACCGATGATCATTGCCGGTGGCGGAGCGCTGAATGCGGCGCAGGAACTGCAGAGCCTCAGCACCCGATTGGCCGCGCCGGTTTTCACCAGCGTCGCCGGCAAAGGCTTGCTGCCGCCGCAGGCACCGCTCAATGCTGGCTCAACCCTGTGTGTTGAACCCGGCTGGCAACTGATTGCCGAAGCCGACGTGGTGCTGGCGGTCGGCACCGAAATGGCCGACACCGATTTCTGGCGCGAGCGTCTGCCACTGAATGCCGAACTGTTGCGCATCGATATCGACCCGCGCAAGTTCAACGACTTCTATCCGTGCGCGGTGGCGTTGCAGGGCGATGCGCAACACAGCCTGTCGGCATTGCTTGAGCGTCTGCCGTCAGCAACCCGTGATGCCAGTGCGCCGATTGCCGCCGTCGCTGCATTGCGAGAAGCGGTGAAGGCCGGCCACGGTCCGTTGCAGTCGATTCATCAGGCGATTCTTGAGCGTATCGCGGCCGAATTGCCGGACAACGCGTTTATCAGCACCGACATGACCCAACTGGCCTACACCGGCAACTACGCCTTCAACAGCCTGGCGCCGCGCAGTTGGTTGCATCCGACCGGCTACGGCACGTTGGGGTATGGCTTGCCGGCGGGCATCGGCGCCAAGTTCGGCGCGCCGCAGCGACCGGGGCTGGTACTGGTCGGCGACGGTGGTTTTCTCTACACCGCGCAGGAACTGGCGACCGCCGTCGAGGAACTGGACAGCCCGCTGGTGGTGTTGCTGTGGAACAACGACGCATTGGGGCAGATTCGCGACGACATGCTGGGGCTGGATATCGAGCCCATCGGCGTGCTGCCGTGCAACCCGGATTTCGCCGCCCTTGGTCGTGCATTCGGTTGCACGGTGAGTCAGCCGCAGAGTCTGGCTGAGCTGCAAACCGATTTGCGCCACGGCTTCAAACGCAACGGCGTGACCCTGATCGAACTCAAGCACGCGTGCGCTCACTGACTTTCAAACATTGCAAGGGGATGGGGCTATGCGTTTTTCCGATCTGACTCAACGTATCGCCGGTGACGGCGCTGCCGCTTGGGATATTCATTACCGCGCACTGGCGCTGCAAGAGCAGGGCGAAGACATTCTGCTGCTGTCGGTGGGCGACCCGGATTTCGACACTCCGGTGCCGATCGTGCAGGCGGCCATCGACAGCCTGTTGTCCGGCAACACTCATTACGCCGAAGTGCGGGGCAAGCGCGCGCTGCGTGAAAGTATCGCCAAGCGTCACCAGCTACGCAGCGGCCAGCCGGTTTCGGCCGATCAGGTCACGGTGCTGGCCGGGGCGCAATGTGCGCTGTTCAGCGTTGCCCAGTGCGTGCTCAACCCGGGCGATGAAGTGATTGTCGCCGAGCCGATGTACGTCACTTATGAAGCGGTGTTCGGTGCCTGTGGTGCCATGGTGATTCCGGTGCCGGTGCGTTCCGGAAACGGTTTTCGGGTACGGCCCGAAGACGTCGCCGCACGCATCACCCCGCGCACTCGGGCGCTGGCGCTGAACAGCCCGCACAACCCGTCGGGCGCCAGCCTGCCGCGAAGCACCTGGCAGGCGCTGGCCGAACTGTGCATCGCCCACGACCTGTGGTTGATCTCCGATGAGGTCTACAGCGAGTTGCTGTTCGAAGGCGAACACGTCAGCCCGGCCAGTTTGCCGGGCATGGCCGAGCGCACCGCGACGCTCAACAGCCTGTCGAAATCCCACGCCATGACCGGCTGGCGCGTGGGCTGGGTGGTGGCGCCGCAATCCTTGGCGGCGCATCTGGAAAACCTCGCGCTGTGCATGCTTTACGGCTCGCCGGACTTCGTTCAGGACGCCGCTGTGGTGGCGCTGGAAAGCAACTTGCCGGAGCTGACAGCCATGTGCGAGGCCTATCGCCAGCGCCGCGATCTGGTCTGCGAAAGCCTCGCCGATTGCCCCGGTGTACGTCCGTTGAAGCCGGACGGTGGAATGTTCGTGATGGTCGACATCCGCGAAACCGGGCTCAGCGCCCAGGCGTTTGCCGACCGCCTGCTCGACCGGCATGGCGTGTCAGTGCTGGCCGGTGAAGCGTTCGGCCCGAGTGCCGCCGGGCATATACGTTTGGGCTTGGTGGTGGGAGCAGAACCGTTGCGTGACGCCTGCCAGCGGATCGCCCGTTGCGCCCGTGAACTGATGGAGGCGCAGGTTCATGCATAACCACACCGCGCTGTTTATTGATGGACGCTGGCAAACGCCGTCGGGGCAGGGCATCGCCGAGGTGATCAACCCGGCCACTGAGGCCGTGGCAGGTTCGGTGCCGCTGGGTGATGAACGCGATGTCGAGAGCGCCGTCGCCGCAGCACGCAAGGCTTTCGGCCCCTGGTCGCGAACGCCGTCGAGCGTACGCGCCGGTTATATCAGGGCGCTCGCCGAGCAATTGCGTGCGCGGGCCGACGAGATGGCGGCGGTGATCACCGCTGAGCTGGGCATGCCGGTGCAATGGTGCCGTTCGGTTCAGGTGGAGGGGCCGATCATCGGGCTGGAGCAGTACGTCGAACTCGCAGGCTTGATGGACGAGGTGCGTGAGGTTGGCAATTCATTGGTTATTCGCGAAGCGGTGGGGGTCTGCGCCTTCATCAATCCGTGGAACTACCCGCTGCATCAACTGATCGGCAAGCTCGCCCCGGCGCTGGCCGCCGGTTGCACCGTGGTGGTCCAGCCCAGCCAGGAAACCCCGCTGAACCGGTTTTTGCTGGCGCAGATGATCGAGGCCATCGGCCTGCCGGCCGGTGTGTTCAACCTGGTCAGCGGGCCGGGTTCGAAGGTCGGCGAAGCGCTGGCCAAACACCCGGACGTCGATATGGTGTCGTTCACCGGTTCCACCGGCGCCGGTGTGCGGGTGGCGCAAGCGGCGGCGCCTTCGGTGAAGCGCGTCTGCCTGGAACTGGGCGGCAAGTCGCCGCTGTTGATTGCCGAGGACGCTGACCTGGCCGCCGCGGTGCGTTACGGCGTGCAGGACGTGATGATCAACTCCGGGCAGACCTGCACCGCGTTGACCCGCATGTTGCTGCCGGCCAGTCGTTACGCCGAGGCGGTGGAACTGGCGCTGGCAGAAACCTTGAGCCTGCGGATGGGCGATCCGCTCGACCCGCAGAGCTTCCTCGGGCCGATGTGTTCGGCGGCCCAGCGTCGCACCGTGCGTGACTACATTCAGGTCGGCCAGCAGGAAGGGGCGCGGCTGGTGTGTGGCGGTGACACGGCGCAGGCGTTCGAGCGTGGTTACTACGTCAGTCCGACGCTGTTCGCCGATGTCGATAACCGCATGCGCATCGCACAGGAAGAAATCTTCGGCCCGGTGCTGTGCCTGATCCCCTATGCCGATGAGGCACAGGCGATTCAGATCGCCAACGATTCGCCGTTCGGTCTGTCCAGCGGTGTCTGGGCCGGCAGTGCCGATCGGGCCTTGCACCTGGGCCGGCAATTGCGGGCGGGCCAGTGTTTTCTCAATGGGGCGGCGTTCAACTATCAGGCGCCGTTTGGTGGTTACAAGCAATCGGGCAATGGCCGCGAGTGGGGAGAAGAAGGGCTCGCTGAGTTTGTCGAAGTGAAGGCGATTCAGGTGTGAGCTTGCGATGAGTCCACGTACGCATTACCGTCTTCAATCACAACGCTTGCAAACGTTCAAGGAATTGCCATGAAAGTACTGATCGTACACGCTCACCCGGAGCCGAAATCCTTTACCGCCGCGATGCGTGACCAGGCTGTCGCCACCCTTGAAGCCCAAGGGCATGAAGTCCAGGTCAGCGACCTGTACGCCATGAACTGGAACCCGGTGGCCAGCAGTAATGACTTTTCTTCGCGGGAAAATCCCGAGTATCTGGTCTATGCGCTGGAGCAACGTTTGGGGGTGAAGAGCCAGTCGCTGGCGGCGGATATCCAGCAAGAGCTCGACAAGCTGTTGTGGGCGGACCTGCTGATTCTCAACTTCCCGATCTTCTGGTTCTCCACGCCGGCGATGCTCAAGGGCTGGATCGACCGGGTGCTGGTGTCGGGCATCTGCTACGGCGGCAAGCGCTTTTACGATCAGGGCGGGTTGAGCGGCAAGAAGGCGCTGGTGAGCGTCACTTTGGGTGGTCGCGAGCATATGTTTGGCGAGGATGCGATTCACGGCCCATTGCAGGACATGCTGCGGCCCATTTTGCGCGGGACGCTGGCGTATGTCGGGTTCGAGGTGCTGGAACCGTTCGTGGCCTGGCATGTGCCTTACATCAGCGATGAGGCGCGTCAGGCGTTCCTGGATGATTACCGCCTGCGCCTGGAGCACCTTGGCGATGAGCAGCCACTTGAGTTCCCGCGGTTGTCGCAGTTCGACGAACAGCTGTATCCGCTGCGCCAACCGGCAGTTGCGGACGCCTGATCAAGCTCCCACAGTGTTTGTGCCGCAGGATTGAACGGTTTCAGACGCTAATAGTGTGCGCCACCGAACAGACATGGGTCGGTCGTTACTCCAATCTGACGAAAAGCCGGATGTTGCGAACCCTGATGATTATCGGCTCGCCGCATCCTGTCGATCACTGATATCGGAGTACAGCCATGACAACCTCATTACGCTCACTTCTATTTATCGCTCTCACAACCCTGTCACTGGCTTCAACAGGTTTGCTCAATACCGCAAGCGCCGCAACGGCCGCGGATCTGGATCAGGATTCCCGGCATGCCTTGCAAATCCTCTACAAAACCAATCCGGTGGCCGAGACTATGTCGCGCACTGCCAAGGCGGTGCTCGTATTCCCTAAAGTCATCAAGGCGGGCTTGGTGTTTGGTGGCAGTTATGGTGAAGGGGTCATGTTCAAAGGCTCGAAAGTAGAAAATTACTACAACACCGTGACTGGTTCATGGGGCTTGCAGGCGGGTGCCCAAGCCTACGCTTATGCCGTGTTCCTGATGACTGACAAGGCCGTTAGCTATGTACGCAAAACCAAGGGGTGGGAAGTGGGCGTAGGTCCGACCGTCGTTCTGGTTGACCAGGGGCTGGCGAAAAATCTGTCGAGTTCTACGTTGAAGGACGATGCCTATGCGTTTGTTTTTGACCAGGAAGGCCTGATGGCGGGCGTCAGCATTGAAGGCACCAAGATTTCGCTGATCAAACGATAAACGCGGACGAACCAACTGACAGGTAGAGCCCGAGTGTCCGTGTTGGAAAGACGGCTAGTGAGTCGGCTTTAACGGAACGTAGGGCAGCAGGCGCTCGGTTTCTTTTCTGACCACGGCGTAGCACTCGCAACTCATCTGCTCGAGCAAGTCCCTGTCCAGCACCGTGATGTGGCCACGGCTGTATTCGATGACCCCCAGGCGTTGCAGCTTGCCGGCGGCATCGGTTACGCCTTCGCGGCGTACGCCGAGCATGTTGGCGATCAATTCCTGGGTCATGGTCAGTTGATTGTCTTGCAGGCGATCGAGAGACAGCAGCAACCAGCGGCATAACTGCTGATCAATGGAATGGTGGCGGTTGCACACGGCAGTCTGGGCCATCTGCGTGATCAACGCCTGGGTGTAGCGCAACATCAACTCGAGCATTTCTCCGTGGCGGTTGAACTCATCCTTGAGTCGCTGGCCAGGCAATCGCAAAGCATGCCCGGCACTCTGGACAATCGCCCGGCTCGGTGTGCTTTCTCCACCCATGAAGACGGCGATGCCGATCAAGCCCTCATTGCCGACGACTGAAATTTCCGCCGATGCGCCGTTTTCCATCACATACAGCAGGGACACGATGGAGTCGGTGGGGAAGTAGACATGCCGCAGGGCATCTCCAGACTCGTAGAGCACCTTGCCGAGCGGCAGGTCGATCAGTTCGAGGTAGGGCAACAAGCGCTCCAGTGCTTGCGCGGGAAGGGCCGCCAACAGATGGTTCTGTTGTGGCGTGGGAGTATCAAGCATGTCAGCTTCCGTCCGAAGGTGAGATTCCCGATACCTACAGGTTAATCCATGGCGAGCGGTGTACGTTGTAGCACGAGGCCGTTCGTCGGTTTTGCTGTGCACAGTCAACTCCGCTGTCGGCACTCAAAATAACGGCGGGACCTGCTGTGCAGAGTCTGCGCGTAAGCGCGTTATCGCACCGAAGCTGTGCTCATTTACTGCGACGATACGGGTTCCCCTCCAGTTTCAGGCGGATGCTGCATGAACCTGTTTTCAATCCGGATTTTGCTGCGAACGCTGACAGTGCCGAGCCTGACACTGCTCCTGGCGTGTGGTTCGTTGAACACCCTCGTGCCCGATATGGGGTATGGCAATCCGGCTGCTGTGCAGATCGACGATACACACGGACCGCTGTCAGCCGATCGCAGCAAGGCCATTCTTGATCGTCTGAAGGCCAATGGTGTCCAGACGAACATCTTCGACCTGCATCTGGCGATCGAGCAGTCCATCGTCGGCAACCCCCTGACGGACGGCAACAAGGTCGAACTGTTACAGAACGGTCCGAGCACTTACCAGTCAATGATCACTGCGATTGGCCGAGCGCGTGATCACATCAATATCGAAAGTTACATTTTTGACGACGATGAAGTCGGCCAGCGTTTCGCGGCGGCGCTGATGGCCAAACAGGCTGATGGCGTACAGGTCAATCTGATCCGGGACAGCGTCGGGACCCTCGGGACACCTTCGGTTTTTTTTACCCGCCTGAGCGCCGCGGGTATCAATGTGCTGGAGTTCAATCCGGTCAATCCAGTGACCGCCAAGGCAGGGTGGGAAGTCAACCAGCGAGATCACCGCAAGCTGCTGATCGTTGATGGACGCATTGCCTTCGTCGGCGGTATCAACGTGAGTAGCGTCCATTCAGGCAACTCGTTCAGGCCGACCTCCAAAGTCCGACCCGGTGGCAAGTTGCCTTGGCGCGACACTGACCTGCGGGTAGAAGGGCCGGCAGTGGCTGAACTGCAAAAGCTGTTTATCGATACGTGGGAAAAGCAGAAAGGCAAACCGCTCGCGACACGCCATTATTTCCCGACGACCGAACGCAAAGGCCACGAGGTCGTACGCGCCATCGGTAGCTCACCAGACGAACCCTACAGCCTGATCTACGCCACGCTTATTTCGGCGCTACGCAGTGCGCAAACCGAAATCTGGCTGACTAACGCCTACTTCGTGCCCGATCCGCAACTGCTGACGGAGCTCAAGGACGCAGTGGCACGTGGCGTCGATGTGAAGCTGGTGCTGCCCAGCAGCACTGATTCCTGGCTGGTCTTCAACGCCGGCCGCAGGCACTACACCGAGCTGCTGAAGGCCGGCGTCAAGCTCTACGAACGCCGCGATGCCTTGCTCCATGTCAAAACCGCGGTGATCGATGGTGTCTGGTCCACGGTGGGCTCAACCAACCTTGACTGGCGCAGCTTTCTGCACAACCAGGAAGTCAACGTCGTGGTGCTGGGCAGCGGGTTCGGCGAGAAAATGCGCGGGGCGTTCCTCGCGGATCTGCTGAAGTCGAACGAAATTACGCTGGAGAAATGGCAACAGCGCTCCCTTGGCGTGAGAGTCAAGGAACAGTTTGGGCGCCTCTGGGAGTACTGGCTGTGAGACAGGCAAAAATGACGCTCATGGTTTTTTTGAGCCGGGTGAATATCAGGTACTACGTAGGCTCCATGCTGGTTCGAGTGGTCTTGTTCTCTCTGCTGATAAGCATGCCGCTGGTCCATGCACAGGATGCTCAAACACTGACAGCACGCTACGTCGCCTTGCATGAACAGTTGGTCAACAGCCCGTTCCAACGCCCGCTCTACCTCCAGTCAACTGAAACGTCAGGCCTGCTGACAGGCGACATCTATGCCTTGATCGAACAACCCTATGCGGTGGTTAGCCCTGCGCTGCAGGGCGTCGGCCACTGGTGCGAAATCCTGATCCTGCATTTGAACGTCAAGAGGTGTCACGCAACGTCCGGCGCCGAGGGGGGTTTGCGCGTCACCTTTGGACGCAAGTCTGATCAGTTGGCCAATACCTACCGATTCGATTTTCTTTATCGGGTCGTGGCAGACAGTTCCGACTACCTTCAGGTCGTGCTGAGCGCCGCGCAAGGACCGCTTCAAACGAGTCAGTATCTGGTCAGTCTCGAGGTGGTGAAGCTCGATTTTCAGCGCAGCTTTCTGCATTTGTCATATTCGTACAACAACGGTATTGCGGCTCGCCTGGTCATGCAGAGTTATCTGACGACAACCGGTCGCAACAAGGTCGGCTTCAGTATCGTTGGTCGCAAAGCCGATGGTCAGCCGGCCTATATTGGTGGTATGCGCGGTGTCGTCGAGCGCAATACGATGCGCTACTACCTGGCGATCGAAGCCTACCTCGGCGCGCTGACAACGCCCGTGCCGCAACAGCTCGAAAAGCGTCTGAACGACTGGTATTCCGGGATCGAACGTTATCCGCTGCAGTTGCATGAAATTGAGCGCAGCGAGTACCTCGCCATGAAGCGCAGTGAAGTTCAGCCCTAGGGTCTGTTGACGTTTGGTGACGAACCGCGTTGCGATGCCAACGTGTGCGAGG
>CAYNGZ010000138.1:0-13846 GCA_964396695.1 uncultured Pseudomonas sp. | reverse complement strand
GGGTAACGCCGCAAAGCGACCCTTCCAACAGGGCATTTTTAGGTGGGGTTAGCTGGGGCAACGGTAGGACCCTGCGCGGGACCGGCAGGCGCAGATAGTTGACGGTGTTTTCCATCAGCATGCCGGCAGGACCAACGATAGGGGAGGAAAACGCCTGCAATGCCAATGAATCGGTTTTACGGACCGCATTCGCTGAATGAATCTGTCCGTTCATCACCACGTGAACGCCTCGATGACGGCTGTTTTCAGCCAGTGCGACCCGGCAAGCATCCAGCAGATTCGCCGGACCATCGGCCCCTGCCTGGGTTGGCGAACGCATGGCGCCGGTCAGGACCAACGGCTCGTTGTGGTCCCACAAATAGTCGAAAAATGTGGCGGTTTCTTCGAGGGTGTCCGTGCCTTGAGTGATGACAACACCCGCCGCACCTTGCCTGATTTGAACATTCGCCCAGGAAAGGACGCTCAGCAAAAACTCGAAATCCAGTGAGGCACTGGGCAACAGTCCGAGCGTTTCTACGGTGACCCGTGCCAAGGTTGCCAACTCGGGTACCGATTCCAGCAGGGTTTCGCCGCTGACGGTCGGGATCACCCCTTCGCCGGCGTTCCTGGCTTGCATGCTCACGGTGCCGCCGAGCGCCGCGATGGCCAGTTTGGGCAGGTCCATGTGATACCTCAATTGCTTGTGATGAGAAGTGGCTGTATCCGGATTTGAGTCCGTGATACAGCCCAATCGCGACGTTCGTCAGTTGGCTATCAGCAGCCCGATAAACGGAATGATCAGCAGTGTACTGATGGCCATGGCCAGTACATTGCCGATGAAACCATGCATGTCGGCCGGCAACCGCTTGGCAATCGCGCACGCCAGCGGCGGCGCAATCAGAGCCCCCAGCAGTGCGCTTGAGGCGATGACCTGCCAGCTGCCACCGTACGTCAGAACGGCCGCCGGCACGACTGACACCAGCGGAACGTAGGTGGGATACCAGCCGCGCGATATCCATTGCTGACGCCAGATCACTACCCCTATCGCCGAGGTCAACGCCTGCGCGGCGATCAGTTGTGGCAGTAAGCCCGTGCCATACACCGGGCTGGTCGGGTTCAAGGTGTAAGCCAGCAAGGCGCCTGCGATCAAACCGAGACTGGCCCATTCATTGCCAAAGAACGGCGCCTCCGAAAAGTCAGCCAACACCCGTCGCAGGCTCCACACGACACCATAGTCGGGCGTTTTTGTGCTGGCGGGTGCAGGCGCAGGGGCGGACGGCGTCTCGGGTCGGTCAGACTTCACCAGATTTGGCAAGTAACGACAAAGCATAAAAGCGCCGACGCTGGCGATCGCCATGCCTGTGACGTTGCCGATCACAACGGGTAATCCGAGGGGGTTGCAGACGTAATTGACGATCAACAAGCACATCGGCGTGACGAACACGGCGCCCATGATTGCGCCATTGATCGTGACCTTCCAGCTACCGCCAAACATCAGCACCATCGCCGCCGGCAACGAAACAAAGGCGGCAAACGTGGGTTGCCAACTGGTGTCCGTCACCGTCCAGCCCCACAGAAGGTTGCTCAGCAACAGGCCAAGTAACGAACTGCTGACGAGCCACGGCCATAATCCGCTGCCGTAGCAAATGGTAAAGCCTTGCCAGGCTTTTCCCGTTCGATTCGCCCAGTAGGCCAGATAGGCGCCGGCAAGCACCCCGATCGAAGCGAACTCATGTTTGTAGAACGCCACCTCGCTGATGTCTCCCAGGACCCAGCGCAGCCAGGCACTCGGCTCCGGCAGGCTTGATACCATGTGGTTGTAGTCTGGCCAAAGGGCTGACCAGGATGTCCGGTAAGTGAATGAAAGCCAGATGATCAACAGTGCCGTGCCGAGCATCAGCCAGATGATCACCATATTCAGCGGCGACCTGGCGGCAAGCCGCTTTTGCGGTTTCTCGTTTGTGGTTTCCATCAGTCATGCCCCTTATCAGCGCGGCAGACAAGGGTGCTGGGTGTAGCCGAGCATTGGGTCGTAGAGATCGGCCCGGCGATCGCGATGCAAATCGTTCAGGCTGTTCCAGATCGGCGCGCTGCGCGAGCTGGTCAGGTCGATGTCGGCAAACAGGATTTCCTGCTTGTCCGCTGAAGCCACTTGGCCAATCGGCCAGCCGTTGGTGCCCGCGATCAGCGAACAACCCAGGTAACGTGCACCTCGCTCTTCGCCGATCCGGCTCGCCGCCGCAATAAACACATTGTTGACGTGAGCCGCCGTCATCGTCAGGTATGACGCCATGCACTTGCCGGCGTCATCGAACAGGGGCGGCGGGGTCCAGACCCAGTTGTTCAGGCTGCAAATGATGTCGGCGCCTTGCTGGCTCAAAATGCGCGGTACTTCCGGGAACCAGATATCCCAGCAAATCAACAACCCTATGCGACCGATTGGGGTATCAAAAACCGGGAATCCCAGATCGCCGGGCGTGAACCACAACTTTTCCAGATTCCATAAATGTGCTTTTCGGTACTTGCCGATGAAGCCGTCAGGCCCGACAAGAACGCCGGTGTTGAACAGCTGCATGCCGTCGCGTTCCGTCAATCCGGCGACCAGATAAACGTTGTGCTGGCGGGCAAAGTCCATCCAGCTTTGCACGCTCGGCCCGGTGGGAACGGCCTCCGAATGCTCGAACGCATCCTGCCGGTTGCTGAAGAAGTAACCCGTGCTAGAAAGCTCGGGCAGGACGATGAGATTCGCACCGTCATTTGCTGCTTCAAACGCTAATTCCAGGCTGTTACGCAGATTTGCTTCGCGATTTTGCATGCCGACTTGTGGATCGAATTGCACGACTGCTACACGAACAGGACTTGTTGGCTCGCTCATTCCCGATGACCTCTTTTTATTGTTATTCACGCTGTTTAAGTGCGTGTTCATAAGAGTCGAATCGGAGAGAGCGCGTAAGTCAGCTACTTCCGTTTAGGGTGTAGTCCGTATCCCAAGATGACTGCGCAAGGCGCTTGGTTTGAGGGGCGTCGAGGTAGAGCCAATGCACGTCGTGCATGGCTCCAGGGCGGGGAAGGTGATCAGGTTCTGACGTTATAGTGCGGATAGTCGCTCATGGAAAAACCGCCATGGAAGGCCGCGGCGGTTTTGTTGCAAATATGGATGACCGCATCGACGGCGCCCCGAAAGCACGGCTCGGTCCAGCCGGCATCGACTGAAAATGACTCTCCAGAAAAATACAGACCTGAAACATGCGCGAAATCCCGGTTGTACTTCATCAGGCTGACGGCGTCGTAGTAGGTGCCAGGTCGGTATAACTTCGCACAGCCCAGCGCATTTTTATCGGTGATCCAGCGTTGGACCACGGCTTGGTCCAGGCCAATATAGGGAGTGATTTTTTCCTGGATATTGGTGGAATGCATAAGGATCCGGTCCAGCTCTTTGGCACACTTGTGCACCAGTTCCTTGTCTGTGAAAGAGGCCAGTTTGGTGGCGTCATCTTCCCATGTGTAACTTAAAAGGATGCAGTCATAACTGTAGTTATCGTTGTAGCGGTAGGTGTAGACGTCGTGGATGAAACTGTCCGTGACGATGACTTGCGGGATTTTGCTGTTTTTCGAAAGGAAGGATTTTTTTAACGGTGCGAAGACTTTGCAACTGGTTTCCCAGTGCGCGGTTTTATAGGCATTGATCGTCTCGAAAGGCAGCATCTGTGGCGTGAAGTTTTCAAGCTGGATGCGAGTTTCGATCAGCCAGGAGGGAAGGGTCATGATGACCGAATCAAAGTCATCGTAGTGCTCCTGGATTTGCTCGGGTTGGCTATGTCTCGAGTTGTAGTAGACGCGTGTTTTCTGGTTCGTCAGTTTTTTAAGTTTTGTAACGGATGAGTCCATGAGCAAGCCGTTGTTTCTCTCCCGGCAGTGTTCGTAGAAGGACTTCCCGGTTTCGTCGGTTTTCATGAACAGCAGGCATTCGTCCAGTGATGCGAGTCCGATGTAGCGGGGCCTGTCGAAACTCTGCCCCATCGAGTCAAAAACGGCTTCGTTGTGCAGGCAGGGTGAATCCAGCGGATCGCCAGTTGAGTCCACCCGACCATGGATCAATTGCAGCTGGCTGCTGAATCCAAAAATGGCAGTGCGCAGGGGATAAAGGGAGCAGACATCGTAAAAGGCGCCCCAGCTACCGTCGCCGATGCCTATGGCGTAAAAGATCGCGGACTCCTCCGCGGACATTCCCATTCCGCCAAAGTCCCCCGGTGAGCGTTCATCCCACGCTTGCAGAGCGGGCATGCTGACCAGATCGCGAAACGAAACGCTCTCGTATTTTTCTACGATGGCGGCCCACATGGCTTCCCATGCCTGACTGGCGTAAACCTCTGCGACATGTCGGGTCATGCGATCGGCAAAGGCTTTCCACTTTGCATAAACCTTTTGCAGTTCTTCGCCGGGAGGTGGTGTCTGGCCATCTTCATTTTTCCAGATCAGCATCTGCGGAGTCGGTCCGTGGCCAACGCTGCCCTCTCGCAGATAAATCCCGGTCGAAGTGACCCACTGGCTCCCGGGATTGGCAAAATCTGAAAACGCCAGGTCGAACACCTTGGCGTAGTAAGCCATCAGCGACCGGCCCTCTGTCGGTGGCTCGTCAGCCCGGTTGAAGAAGGGCATGCGCATGGCCCCCATTTCAAACGGTGTATGACTTATCGGCGAGTTCGGGCTGCCAGGGACGGTCAGGTGTCTGCCGCCTATGCGTCTGGATTGTTCTATGAGGGTGATATGGGTGAACCCGCAACGATAAAGTTCTCGGGCGGCCGTCAGTCCGGTGACCCCGGCGCCAATAATGCAAATTTTATGTTGTGGATCAGTTGCCTTGGCGATGCCGTTTTCCTGTTCAACCAATGCTCGATAGTCGAAGCACAAGTCGGGTGGATTTGGAAAGCGAGTCGCCCATTTGTTTACAGTTGAACGCTTTGCCCGAACGGCCTTGGCGACAAATGATGGGTAGTTGTAGCTTGATCCGATGGTCACTGTTGATCTTCCCTGATGTGATTGACAGGGAAAAATGTTGGAGTTTTTCGGGGGCAGTGTATGTGAGCAGAATTGGGTTCTGCGCTGCTCTGTATTCCCGATTTAGTGTGGGAAAAAGATATTCGAAAGCCGCTGATTTGTAGGAGCAAGGCTTGCGCGCGACTGCAGCGACACGGTTCATCAGGCAACCGAGCCATCGTTCATCGCCAGCAAGCTGAGCTCCTACAGGAGGCGCGTTTCGTTAAGCCGCCTGCTGAAACTGTTGCCGATACTGGTTCGGCGACAACTCGGTGTGTTGGCGGAACAACCGGGCGAAGAAGCTCGCGTCGTCGTAGCCGACTTCGTAGCTGATGGTCTTGATGCTCTTGCGGCTGCCGGACAGCAGGCCCTTGGCGGTTTCGATGCGCAGGCGTTGCAGGTAGTGCAGCGGCTTGTCGCCGGTGGCGGTCTGGAAACGGCGCATGAAGTTGCGAATGCTCATGCCGTGCTCGCGGGCGACGTCTTCGAAGCGGAACTTGTCGGCAAAGTGCTCTTCGAGCCAATGCTGGATCTGCAGGATGATCACGTCCTGGTGCAGCTTCTGTCCGCCGAAACCGATGCGGCCAGGTGAATAGCTGCGCTGCACTTCATACAGAATGTCGCGGGCTACGGCCTGGGCCACGTTGGCCCCGCAGAAGCGCTCGATCAAATAAATGTAGAGGTCGCAGGCCGAGGTGGTGCCGCCGGCGCAGTACAGGTTGTCGGCGTCGGTCAGGTGCTTGTCCTGATTGAGTTGAACGTTGGGGAAACGCTCTTCGAAGGTGTTGAAGAAGCGCCAGTAGGTGGTTGCTTCCTTGCCATCGAGCAGGCCGGTCTCGGCGAGCCAGAACACTCCGGTGGCTTCGCCGCAGAGCACTGCGCCGCGTGCGTGTTGCTCGCGCAGCCACGGCAGCACCTGTGGATAACGTTTGCAGAGGGTGTCGAAGTCGTCCCAGAAGGCCGGAAGGATGATGATGTCGGCGTTTTCCAGGCCGCCGTCCACCGGCATGACGACATCGCTGAAGCTGTTGACCGGTTTGCCGTCGGGGCTGACCAGGCGGATTTCGAACGCCGGGGTCAGGCCGTGGCCCAGTTGTTTGCCGTAACGCAGGCTGGCCAGATGGAAGAAATCCTTGGCTTGCATGAGGGTGGAAGCAAAAACCCGGTCGATCGCCAGGATGCTGACGCGCCGCAAGGGCGTGGAGAGTTGGATAGACATATTCAATTTATTCTTATAGGGGAAAGTGGTCACCAAGCGGCTGGATCGTCTTATTTTTTGTCTGATGTGTCCAGTGTCCTGTTAAGGGGTGGAGGCTTAGGCTCAGGATTCATTTGCGATCAACACTAACCACAGGTGCCCCGATGATCCCCAGAACCTTGTTCAGTCCCGAGCACGAACTGTTTCGCGACAGCGTACGAACCTTCCTCGAAAAAGAAGCCGTGCCGTTCCATGGGCAATGGGAGAAGCAGGGCTACATCGACCGCAAGCTGTGGAGCAAGGCAGGGGAGGCGGGGATGCTCTGCTCCCATTTGCCGGAAGAGTACGGCGGCCTCGGGGCGGACTTTCTCTACAGCGCGGTGGTGATCGAAGAAGTGGGGCGACTGGGGTTGACCGGTATCGGCTTTTCCCTGCATTCGGACATTGTGGCGCCGTACATCCTGCATTACGGCAGCGAAACGCTGAAGCACAAATACCTGCCGAAGCTGGTTTCGGGCGAAATGGTTACCGCGATTGCCATGACCGAGCCCGGTGCCGGGTCCGACCTGCAAGGGGTGAAAACCACTGCCGTGCTGGACGGCGACGAGTACGTGATCAATGGCTCGAAAACCTTCATCACCAACGGTTTCCTCGCTGACCTGGTAATCGTCGTGGCCAAGACCGATCCCAAGGCTGGCGCCAAGGGCACCAGCCTGTTTCTGGTGGAAGCGAACACGCCGGGCTTCGAAAAGGGCAAGCGTCTGGAGAAGGTCGGGATGAAAGCGCAGGACACCTCGGAGCTGTTCTTCCAGGACGTTCGTGTGCCCAAGGAAAACCTTTTGGGGCAGGCCGGAATGGGGTTCGCTTATCTGATGCAGGAATTGCCGCAGGAGCGTCTGACGGTTGCCATTGGCGGTTTGGCCTCAGCCGAGGCCGCGTTGCAGTGGACCCTGGATTACACCCGTGAGCGCAAGGCATTCGGCAAGGCGATTGCGGACTTTCAGAACACCCGCTTCAAACTGGCGGAAATGGCCACGGAGATTCAGATTGGCCGGGTCTTCGTCGATCGCTGCCTGGAGCTGCACCTGCAAGGCAAGCTCGATGTGCCGACGGCGGCGATGGCCAAATACTGGGGCACTGACCTGCAATGCAAGGTGCTCGACGAGTGCGTGCAGTTGCATGGTGGTTACGGTTTCATGTGGGAATACCCGATCGCCCGGGCCTGGGCGGATGCACGGGTGCAGCGGATCTATGCCGGGACTAATGAAATCATGAAGGAGATCATTGCGCGGTCGCTTTGAGTCTCTGTGAGGGTTGAAAAGATCGCAGCCGCGGGGAGACGTCAATCCCATGATAGGAGCTGCCGAAGGCTGCGATCTTTTCGCAATCACCGCATATTACGGCGCCGGGTTCGGGTGATCCTTGTGAATCGCCTCAATCCCCGCCAGCACTTCATCCGACAGCTTCAGGTCGAAGCTGGCAATGTTGCTGTCCAGTTGTTCCAGTGTTGTCGCGCCAATGATGTTGCTGGTGACGAACGATTGCTGGGTCACGAACGCCAGGGCCATTTGCGCCGGGTCCAGGCCGTGTTCACGGGCCAGTGCCACGTAACGGCTGCACGCGGCTTCCGACTGCGGGTTGAAATAGCGACTGAAGCGGCTGTACAGGCTCAAGCGACCTTTCGCCGGGCGAGCCCCGCCTTCGTATTTGCCTGAGAGAAAACCGAACGCCAGCGGGGAGTAGGCGAGCAGTCCGCATTGTTCGCGGATGGCAATTTCCGACAGGCCGATCTCAAAGCTGCGGTTGAGCAGGTTATAGGGGTTCTGGATCGACACTGCACGCGGCCAGCCACGGGCTTCGGCCAGGGCGAGGAATCGCATGGTGCCCCACGGGGTTTCGTTGGACAGGCCAATGTGGCGGATCTTGCCGGCCTTGACCTGTTCGTCCAGTGCTTCGAGGGTGTCCTCAAGCGGGGTCAGGTTGGCTTCGATCTTGTGTTTGTAGCCCAGCTGACCGAAGAAGTTGGTGCTGCGTTCCGGCCAGTGCAACTGGTAGAGGTCGATATAGTCGGTCTGCAAGCGCTTGAGGCTGGCATCGACGGCTTCAGTGATGTGCTGGCGGTTGTGCCGCAGGTTCTTGTCGCGAATGTAGTCGATGGTGTTGCCGGGGCCGGCGATCTTGCTCGCCAGGATCCAGTCGGCGCGATCGCCACGGCGCTTGAACCAGTTGCCGATGAAGCGTTCGGTGGTGGCGTAGGTTTCGGCCTTGGGCGGCACCGGATACATCTCGGCGGTGTCGATGAAGTTGATTCCGGCGCTCTTGGCCCGCTCGATCTGCGCGAAGGCCTCTGCCTCGCTGTTCTGCTCGCCCCAGGTCATGGTCCCGAGGCAGATTGCACTTACGTTCAGATCGGTACGGCCCAGCTGTCGATAGTCCATCGGGTAGTCCTGGAAGGAAAACAAGCATAAAAGCAGGTTGAATTTTTTTTCGCAATCTGCATAATTGCGCACCTCTTTCTGCAGTGGAAGTGATGCCCCGCCGCCGAAGAATCTTGCCGTTGAACGGACGCGCCGACCCGAGCCCCCGAAAGCGTCTGTATCCGGCTGCCTTTGACTTGTCAAAGTACGCACTATTCAGTAAGATCCGCCGTCTAATTTACAGGGCGGCCCCTGAGGCTATAAAGAATGAAAACTTTTACTGCTAAACCGGAAACAGTAAAGCGCGACTGGTTCGTCGTCGACGCTGCTGGTCAGACCCTGGGTCGTCTGGCCACTGAAGTCGCGAGCCGCCTGCGTGGCAAGCACAAGCCTGAGTACACTCCTCACGTTGACACCGGCGACTACATCGTCGTGATCAATGCCGAGCAGATCCGTGTAACCGGTGCTAAAACCACCGACAAAATGTACTACTCCCACTCCGGTTTCCCGGGCGGCATCAAGTCGATCAACTTCGAAAAGCTGATCGCTAAAGCCCCTGAGCGTGTGATCGAGACCGCGGTCAAAGGCATGCTGCCTAAGAACCCGCTGGGTCGCGACATGTACCGTAAGCTGAAAGTCTATGCGGGCGCTGCACACCCTCATACTGCTCAGCAGCCCCAAGAACTGAAGATTTAACGGAATAGTTCATTATGTCGGCGACTCAAAATTACGGCACTGGCCGTCGCAAGACCGCAACCGCACGCGTTTTCCTGCGTCCGGGCACTGGTAACATCTCCATCAACAACCGTTCCCTGGATACATTCTTCGGTCGCGAAACTGCCCGCATGGTAGTTCGTCAGCCGCTGGAATTGACTGAGACTGTCGAGAAGTTCGACATCTACGTCACCGTGATCGGTGGTGGTGTAAGTGGTCAGGCTGGCGCAATCCGCCACGGTATCACTCGCGCTCTGATGGATTACGATGAAACTCTGCGTAGTGCTCTGCGCAAAGCCGGCTACGTAACTCGCGATGCACGTGAAGTTGAACGTAAGAAAGTTGGTCTGCGTAAAGCGCGTAAGCGTCCGCAGTACTCGAAGCGTTAATTCGCTTTCGCGTTCAAAAACGCCCAGTCTCCTCACGGAGCTGGGCGTTTTTTTTTGCGCGAAGATTTATGATGTGACAACTTGCCACATCCGTAGAGCCCCTATACTACAAGGCTTGGCGCTGAGGCCGGGTGGTAATTACCTTGTCAGAATTGGGGCTTTTCATTACCATTCTGCAAAATTTTTATAAGTTCAGATTTTTACTTAGTAGATGCCTGATTTAACAGGCCACAAAGCTGATGGGAGAGGACTGAATGAGCAATGACGGCGTGAATGCAGGCCGGCGTCGCTTCTTGGTAGCAGCCACATCCGTGGTAGGTGCTGCAGGAGCGGTGGGGGCTGCGGTCCCGTTCGTGGGGTCATGGTTTCCCAGTGCCAAGGCGAAAGCTGCAGGTGCACCGGTGAAAGTGAATGTCAGCAAAATCGAACCAGGTCAGCAAATGATTGCTGAATGGCGCGGTCAGCCGGTGTTCATCGTCCGCCGTACCCAGGAGATTTTGGGGAATCTTGCAAAGATCGAGGGTGATCTCTCTGATCCAGACTCCAAGAATTCGGTACAACCGACTTACGTGGACCCCAAGACGCGTTCGATCAAGCCGGAAGTTCTGCTGCTGATCGGTATCTGCACACACTTGGGTTGCTCTCCAACCTTTCGTCCAGAAGTCGCGCCGGCCGATCTTGGCCCGAAGTGGGTGGGTGGTTATTTCTGCCCTTGCCACGGTTCTCACTATGATCTGGCTGGCCGCGTCTTCAAGGCGCAACCCGCGCCTTTGAATCTGCCAGTTCCCCCGCATTCCTATGAGTCGAACGACATTATTGTTGTTGGCGTCGATACGGAGAAAGCGTGATGAGCAAGTTCATGGATTGGGTTGATGCGCGCTTTCCCGCCACCAAAATGTGGGAAGACCATCTCAGCAAGTACTACGCCCCGAAGAACTTCAACTTCTTCTACTTCTTTGGCTCCCTGGCGCTGCTGGTTCTGGTTAACCAGATCGTAACCGGCGTCTGGCTGACCATGAGCTACACCCCATCGGCGGAAGAGGCATTCGCCTCCGTCGAATACATCATGCGCGACGTCGAGTACGGCTCGATTCTGCGTCTGCTGCACTCCACCGGCGCTTCGGCGTTCTTCATCGTGGTTTACCTGCATATGTTCCGTGGCTTGCTCTACGGTTCGTACCAGAAACCGCGTGAACTGGTGTGGGTCTTCGGCATGCTGATCTACCTGGCGCTGATGGCTGAAGCCTTCATGGGTTACCTGCTGCCGTGGGGCCAGATGTCTTACTGGGGGGCCCAGGTGATCATCTCGCTGTTCGGCGCGATCCCGGTCATCGGTAACGACCTGACCCAGTGGATCCGTGGTGACTACCTGATTTCGGGTATTACCCTGAACCGCTTCTTCGCCTTGCACGTCGTGGCCTTGCCGATCGTGATTCTCGGTCTGGTGGTGCTGCACATTCTGGCGCTGCACGAAGTCGGTTCGAACAACCCGGATGGCGTGGACATCAAGAAACACAAAGACGAAAACGGCGTACCACTGGACGGCATTGCCTTCCACCCGTACTACACCGTGAAAGATATCGTCGGCGTGGTGGTGTTTCTGTTCATCTTCTGCTCAATCGTGTTCTTCTTCCCGGAAATGGGCGGTTACTTCCTCGAGAAGCCGAACTTTGAAGTGGCGAACGCCTTCAAGACCCCGGAACACATTGCCCCGGTCTGGTACTTCACCCCGTTCTACGCGATTCTGCGTGCGGTTCCGGACAAGCTCCTGGGTGTTGTTGCCATGGGTGCTTCGATTGCCTTGTTGTTCGTCCTGCCGTGGCTTGACCGTAGTCCGGTCAAGTCCATGCGCTACAAAGGCTGGCTGAGCAGGATCTGGCTCTGGGTGTTCTGCATCTCCTTCGTGATTCTTGGCTGGCTGGGCGTCATGGCGCCTACCCCGGAGCGTACGTTGCTGTCGCAGGTGTGTACCTTCCTGTACTTCGCCTACTTCATTCTGATGCCGTTCTACACCAGGCTCGAGAAGACCAAACCGGTTCCGGAAAGGGTGACTGGCTGATGAAAAAGCTATTTGCTGTACTGATTCTTGCTGCCTTGCCTGTCTTGTCCTTCGCGGCCGAGCATGGTGGTCCAGAGCTGGAAAAAGTCGATATCGACGTTTCCGATAAAGCGGCAATGCAAGATGGCGCGCGTACGTTCGCCAACTACTGCATGGGTTGCCACAGTGCCAAGTTCCAGCGCTATGAGCGCGTTGCCGACGATCTGGGGATTCCTCACGATCTGATGCTGAAGAACCTGGTGTTCACGGGTGCCAAGATCGGTGACCACATGAGCATCGGCATGCAGCCGGCAGACGCCAAGGCCTGGTTCGGCGCTGCGCCGCCTGACCTGACGCTGGTCGCTCGTGTTCGTGGTACTGACTGGCTCTACGGTTACCTGCGGTCTTTCTACGAAGATCCGGCTCGTCCTTGGGGTGTGAACAACAAGGTGTTCCCGAACGTCGGTATGCCTAACGTTCTGGTCGGCCTGCAGGGTCGCCAGGTGGTAGGCTGCAAACAAGTTCAAATCGTCGAAAACGGCAAGAAGCAGTATGATCCGCTGACCGGCACGGCGCTGACTCATGAAGCGTGCGATCAGTTGACCATCGTGCCGAAAACCGGTGCCCTGAACGAAGAGCAGTTCAACGAGAAGGTCAAGAATCTGGTGACCTTCCTGGCTTATTCGGCCAACCCGGTGAAGCTGCAGCATCAGCGCATCGGTACCTATGTGTTGCTGTACCTGGCGTTCTTCTTCGTATTCGCTTACCTGCTCAAGCGTGAATACTGGAAAGACGTGCATTGATAAAGCTTTAAGCAATTGCTGTTAATCGCGCGCGCCCAAGGGTGTCTCTGAACGTGTAACGAGCCTGGTCATTCAGACGTTACGGGAGGCGCCCTCTGGGCGCGCTCGTTTTTCCGCTTCCGATAATTTCAACAAGCGAGGAGGATCGCCATGGGCGTGACCAATCGGTTGGCCTGTTACTCCGACCCCGCCGACCACTATTCCCACCGAGTGCGTATCGTACTGGCAGAGAAGGGTGTCAGCGCCGAGATCATCAGTGTGGAGGCGGGTCGTCAGCCGCCAGCGCTGATCGAAGTGAACCCTTACGGCAGCTTGCCCACCCTGGTCGATCGTGACCTGGCGTTGTGGGAGTCGACCGTGGTGATGGAATATCTGGATGAGCGTTACCCGCATCCACCTTTGCTGCCGGTTTATCCGGTGGCGCGTGCCAACAGCCGTCTGCTGATTCATCGTATTCAGCGTGACTGGTGTGGTCTGGTGGATCTGATTCTGGACTCGCGGACCAAGGAGCCTGCGCGGGTGCAGGCCCGTAAAGAGTTGCGTGAAAGCCTGACGGGCGTTTCGCCGCTGTTCGCCGACAAGCCGTTCTTCTTGAGTGAGGAACAAAGTCTGGTGGATTGCTGCCTACTGCCAATACTCTGGCGTTTACCGATTTTGGGTATTGAACTGCCGCGGCCTGCCAAGCCGCTGCTTGATTACATGGAGCGCCAGTTTGCGCGTGAGACTTTCCAGGCGAGTCTGTCTGGTGTCGAACGCGATATGCGCTGAGGCTTAAGGAGCCGCTATGAACTCCAGTCGACCTTATTTGGTTCGCGCGCTCTATGAGTGGATTGTGGACAACGATTGCACCCCGCACATGCTGGTCAATTCCGAGTATCCGTCGGTGCAGGTGCCGCAAGGTTTTGCCAGTGACGGACAGATTGTCCTGAACGTATCGCCTGCGGCGGTGCGCCATCTGCACATGGACAATGACGCGGTCAGCTTTGAAGGGCGCTTCGGTGGCGTGCCGCATACGCTGTATGTGCCTATCGGTGCGATCCTCGGCATTTATGCCCGGGAGAACGGTCAGGGCATGGTGTTCGATCTGGAATCGCCTATGGACGACGAGGAAGAGATCGAGCCGGGTGATGATCTTCCACCACCCGACAGCGAGCCACCGCGCCCCAGCGGCCGGCCAAGCTTGAAGGTTGTGAAGTAATGAAAAAGGCGATCCGCAAGCAGACTGTGTGAAAACCTAGCAATCTGCTGGCCGGTTAAAGAAAATGCCCGTA
>CAYNGZ010000137.1:0-13849 GCA_964396695.1 uncultured Pseudomonas sp. | reverse complement strand
TAAATCAATAAGTTATTTTTTGTTCCATAAGAGCTGCCGCAGGCTGCGATCTTTGAAAAGTGTACCGGCCTTATAAACAGCTTTTGTAACTTAAGTTCCGTCCATCGGCTTTCTAAAATAACGCTCTCCTTGTCCTGCCTTCGAGCATCCCATGCCTGGTCTACGCCGTTTCCCGTTACCGCTGATTGGTGCTTTTTTCGCGCTGTATGTGATCTGGGGATCGACCTATCTGGTGATTCGCATCGGTGTGCAGTACTGGCCGCCGCTGATGCTGGGCGGCATTCGCTTTATTGTCGGCGGGACGCTGATGTACGCCTTCCTGCGCTGGCGCGGTGTGCCGGCACCGACCTGGCCGCAGTGGAAGGCGGCGGGGCTGATCGGGATTTTGTTGCTCAGTTTTGGCAACGGCGCGGTCAGCATGGCCGAGCACACGGGCGTGGCCTCTGGCGTTGCGGCATTGGCGGTGGCGACGGTGCCATTGTTTACCTTGCTCTGTGGGTATTTCTGGGGCACGCGTAATACCCGTCTGGAATGGGCGGGGATTGTGCTCGGGCTGATCGGCATCGCCATGCTCAACCTGGGCTCCAATCTGCAATCGAGCCCTCTGGGGGCTGCCTTGCTGGTCTTCGCTGCTGCAGCCTGGGCCTTTGGTTCGGTGTGGAGCAAGCACTTGCCGCTCCCTCAGGGCGCGATGTCCAGCGCGGCGCAAATGCTCGTCGGTGGCGTGGTGCTGTTGATCGGCAGCACGTTGACCGACGAACACCTGCAACGCTTGCCGCCGATCGAGGGCTGGGTCGCATTGATGTACCTGACCGTGTTCGGCTCAATCGTTGCCTTTAACGCCTACATGTACTTGCTGAAAAACGTCCGCCCGGCGGCGGCTACCAGTTATGCCTATGTCAACCCGGCGGTGGCGGTGTTGTTGGGGATTGTTTTTGCCGGCGAAAGCATCGGCATCGAAGAGGCGTTGGCGATGGCCGTGATCATCAGCGCGGTGGTGCTGATCGGCTCGCCGCAGTGGCGACGTGCTCCCGAACGGCCTGCCGCCCTGGTGCCGACAGAATCCCGTGTGAATTAGGGTAAACTGCGCGCCATTGCACACTCGCGCTGATTTTCCTACGGTACTCCCATGACTTTCGCCACTCTTGGCCTGATCGAACCCTTGCTGCGCGCCCTTGAGGCGCTCGGTTACCAGACCCCGACCCCGGTGCAGACACAAGCCATGCCGGCGGTGCTGGCCGGTCGCGACCTGATGGCCGCGGCCCAGACCGGCACCGGCAAGACTGCCGGTTTCGCCGTGCCGCTGTTGCAGTTGCTGGCCATGGAGGGGCCGAAAGTCAGCAGCAATTCGGTGCGTGCGCTGATTCTGGTGCCGACCCGCGAGCTGGCCGAGCAGGTTCATGAAAGCGTGCGTCAGTACGCTGAACACCTGCCGCTGAGCACTTACGCGGTGTACGGCGGCGTCAGCATCAACCCGCAAATGATGAAACTGCGCAAAGGCGTCGACCTGCTGGTGGCGACGCCCGGTCGTCTGCTGGATCTGTTCCGCCAGAACGCCCTGAAGTTCAACCAGCTGCAAACCCTGGTGCTGGACGAAGCCGATCGCATGCTCGATCTGGGGTTCTCCGAAGAGCTGGCGAACATTTACAAGGCACTGCCGAAAAAGCGTCAGACGCTGCTGTTCTCCGCGACCTTCTCCGATGCGATTCGCGCCTTGGCCGGGCAAATGCTCAATGATCCGCTGAGTATCGAAGTCAGCCCGCGTAACGTTGCCGCCAATACCGTCAAGCAGTGGGTGGTTACGGTCGACAAGAAGCGCAAGCCGGAGCTGTTCATTCACTTGCTGCGCAAGAACCGCTGGAAGCAGGTGCTGGTGTTTGCCAAGACCCGCAACGGTGTTGATCAGTTGGTGGAGAAACTCCAGGGGCTGGGCGTGAATGCCGATGGCATCCACGGCGACAAACCTCAAGCCACGCGCCAGCGTGCACTGGATCGTTTCAAGGCCAGCGAGATTCAGATTCTGGTGGCCACCGATGTCGCGGCCCGTGGTCTGGATATTGAAGACTTGCCTCTCGTGGTGAACTTCGACCTGCCGATCGTCGCCGAGGACTACATCCACCGTATCGGTCGTACCGGTCGTGCGGGCGCGACCGGTGAGGCCATTTCGCTGGTGTGTGCCGATGAGGTGAATCAGTTGTCGGCCATCGAGATGCTGACGCGTCGGAACCTGACCCGCCATATGGAGCAGGATTTCGAGCCTGAGCACCGCGTACCGGAGACCGATGCCAGCGGCCAAGTGGTCAAGAAACCGAAAAAGCCGAAGAAGCCAAAAGTCTCCGGTGGCGGCAAACGCAACCTGGGCAAGTGGGTGGACAGCGGTGATGCTTCGGTGCCGGAGCCTTCGGTCAAGCCTGTGCGAAAAGTACCGGTGTTCAATACCGGGCCGCGTAAGCGTAAGCCTTGATCGGCTTGAGATCCCCCCTCACCCTAACCCTCTCCCCAAAGGGGTGAGGGGACTGACCGAGGTGTTCTTTCGAGTTATATCGACCTGAAAGTCCGAGTCGAACTCAGGTTTTGAAAGGCATGGAGATCTGCTCCCTTCCCCTTCTCCCCTCTGGGGAGAGGGCTGGGGTGGGTGGATCTGGAAGGTTGTAGGGGAGCGAGAGGAAAATGAATCACATCCTGTGCTTCAACCACTCCACCATCCCCAACCCCGCCGCTCGCCCGCTGGCGAAACACGCGGTCAGCAGATAGCCGCCCGTCGGCGCTTCCCAATCGAGCATTTCCCCTGCGCAGAACACGCCGGGCAATTGCGTGAGCATCAGGTTTTCATTCATCGCCTCGAACGTCACGCCACCGGCGCTGCTGATGGCTTCGTCCAATGGGCGGGTGTTGACCAGCGTCAGGGGCAAGGCCTTGATGGCGCTGGCCAGTCGCAACGGGTCAGCGAAGCATTCAGCCGGTGTCAGTTCGCGCAGCAGCGCCGCCTTGACGCCGTCGAGGCCGAGTTGGCTGTGCAAGTGTTTGGCCATGGAGCGTGAACCACGGGGTTTGCTCAGCGCTGTCCGGATTTTATCCACAGGCTTGCCGGGCAGCAGGTCGAGGTGGAGGGTTGCCGAGCCGGTTTGATTGATGGCTTCGCGAATCGGCGCCGACAACGCGTAGATCAGACTGCCTTCGATGCCGGCGGCGGTGATCACGCATTCGCCGAGTCGAGGCACATCGTCGTTGAGGCCAATGGCGATATTTTTCAGCGGAGCCCCAGCGAATTTGCTGACCATCAATTCGCTCCAGGCCGTCACCTCGAATCCACAATTGCTCGGTTGCAGCGGCGCCAGGGCAACTCCGCGTTGTTCCAGTGGCCGCATCCACGCGCCATCCGAGCCCAAACGCGACCAACTGCCGCCACCCAGCGCCAATAACAGTGCATCGGCGCGGATCGCCTTCTCACCGTCAGGGCTATCGATACGCAGGCTGCCATCAGCGTTCCAGCCCAACCAACGGTGTCGGGTGTGGATAACGACACCGGCGTCGCGCAGGCGTTTGAGCCAGGCGCGCAATAGCGGGGCGGCCTTCATGTCGGTCGGAAATACGCGGCCAGAGCTGCCGATAAAGGTCTCGATGCCCAAGCCATGAATCCATTGGCACAAGGCTTCGGCGCCGAATTCGCGCAGCAGTGGGGCGATGTGCGGGGCGCGTTCGGCATAGCGCGACAGAAACGCCGGGTAGGCTTCGGAATGGGTGATGTTCATGCCGCCGACGCCGGCCAGCAGGAACTTGCGGCCCACCGAGGGCATGCCGTCGTACAGATCGACCTTGACCCCAGCCTGGCTCAGCACCTCGGCGGCCATCAGGCCAGCGGGGCCGCCGCCGATGATGGCGACGTGGTGAGGGCGGTTGGCGGAGGGCTGGATCATGGCGTGAGCTGCGGTTCGGCGGAATAGGGCGGGCATTCTATCAGTACAACCCACATTCGATTGGGGTGTGTTGAAAATGCTGGTCAAAAAACACCCATCTCTTTGCAGGCTATATGCAGCATGGTCTGTAGGTCCTTTCACTCAGGTTATCCACAGGCCGTTCCACAGGCATTGTGGGTAAAGCATCCACACTTCAGTGACAACCTGATGACTGCCAGACCCGTTGCGCGCTGTGATGGAGGATGCCGTGACGTCGCGCCAAGGCCTGGCGGTCCTTGCTGTAGCCGCCGCCGATCACTCCGACCACCGGAATATCGCGCCCCAGGCAATGGCGCAATACGCTTTCATCGCGGGCGGCGAGGCCTTCATCGGTCAGTTTCAGGTAGCCCAGCGCGTCGTCTTTATGCACATCGACACCGGCGTCATACAGCACCAGGTCGGGCTGATAGAGCGGCAGCAGGTAATTCAGCGCGTCATCGACGACTTTCAGGTAATCCTCGTCGCCCATGCCCATGGGCAGCGCAATGTCCCAGTCGCTTTTGGCCTTGCGTGCGGGAAAGTTCTTTTCGCAGTGCAGGGAAACCGTCACTGCATCCGGGGTATGTTCCAGTATGCGTGCCGTTCCATCGCCTTGGTGCACGTCACAGTCGAAGATCAGTACCCGACCGACGCGACCGCTTTCCAGCAGGTAATGGCTGATCACTGCCAGGTCATTGAAGATGCAGAAACCCGCCGGGTGATCGTAATGGGCGTGATGCGTGCCGCCGGCCAGATGACAAGCCATGCCGTGTTCCAGCGCCAGTTCCGCGGCCAGCAACGAACCGCCGACCGCGCGCACGGTGCGTCGGGCCAGCGCTTCGTTCCACGGCAGACCGAGGCGCCGCTGGTCTTCGCGGGACAACTCGCCGCCCATATAGCGTTCGATATACGCAGGGTCATGGGCGAGGGCGAGAATCTCGTTTGGGCAGATTTCCGGGCGCAGCAACTGCTGATCCTGGGTCAAACCACTGTCCACCAGGTGATCGCGCAGCAGTCGGAACTTGTCCATGGGAAAGCGATGCTCCGCCGGGAACTCGGGGCTGTAGTCTTCGTGGTAAATCAGCGGCAACGACATGGTGATTTCATGGAGTGATTGAGTGAAAGATCCTACCAGCGATGTAGACTTGTTTGCAGGGGAACGGAGGGGGAATGATGGAGCCGATACTGCAACTCGAGAGCGCGCGGCTATTGATGCGCCAGTGGCGTGATGACGATTTGCCGGCGTTTGCGGCGATGTGCGCCGACCCGCAGGTCATGCGCTATTTTCCGGCACGCTTGAGCCGTCTGGAAAGCGCTGCATTGATCGGGCGAATCCGTGGTCATTTTGCTGAACACGGTTTCGGCCTCTGGGCGCTGGAGCGCAAGGACACCGGTGCGTTTATCGGTTTTACCGGATTGGCGGTGGTCGGGTTCGAGGCTGCCTTCACACCGGCTACCGAAATCGGTTGGCGTCTGGCTCGCGAGCATTGGGGCCTGGGTTATGCCAGTGAAGCGGCCTGGACCGCTCTGCGTTGCGGCTTCGATCGTTTGGTGCTGGACGAAGTCGTGGCGTTTACCAGCGAGGCCAACCTGCCTTCGCAGAAAGTCATGCAGGCCATCGGCATGCATCACGACCCCGCAGCGGATTTCGAGCACCCCAAACTTGCGGCCGATCATCCACTGCGCCGCCACGTGCTGTACCACATTACCCGTGAACAATGGTTGGAAACCTTGCATGGATAAGATGTTTACAATGGGCTCATGGATGGCCCGGGCCGCCACTATCTGAATCGACCGCCGCAGCCAAGACTGCGCGGCATTGCTCTGTGTGAGGAGAGTCTGAATGAGCCATGTGTTGGATGATCTGGTCGACTTGTTGACCCTGGAACCGATCGAAGAAAACCTGTTTCGCGGTCGCAGCCAGGACCTGGGGTTTCGTCAGCTGTTCGGCGGTCAGGTGTTGGGCCAGTCCCTTTCCGCAGCCAGCCAGACGGTTGAAGAAGCGCGCCATGTGCACTCGATGCACGGTTATTTCCTGCGCCCGGGCGACGCGGGTTTGCCGGTGGTCTATCAGGTGGATCGGGTGCGCGATGGCGGTAGCTTCAGCACCCGCCGCGTGACGGCGATCCAGAAGGGCAATCCGATCTTCACGTGCAGCGCGTCGTTCCAGTACGACGAAGAAGGCTTTGATCACCAGAGCGTGATGCCGCACGTGGTCGGCCCGGAAAACCTGCCGTCGGAGCTGGAAATCACCCAGCAACGCGCGCATTTGATTCCCGAGCACATGCGCGAAAAGCTGCTGTGCCCCAAGCCGATCGAAGTCCGCCCGGTCACTGAGAAAGACCCCTACAACCCGCAACCGGCCGACCCGATCAAGTACGTCTGGTTCCGCGCCGACGGTACGTTGGCGGACTCGCCAGCGTTGCACAAATACCTGTTGGCCTACGCGTCGGACTTCGGTTTGTTGACGACCTCGATGTTGCCGCATGGCAAGTCGGTCTGGCAGAAAGACATGCAAGTCGCCAGCCTCGACCACGCGCTGTGGTTCCACGCCGATCTGCGCGCCGATGACTGGCTGCTTTACGCCATGGACAGCCCGTGGGCCGGCAATTCTCGCGGCTTCTCACGCGGCAGTGTGTTCAACCGCGCAGGCAAACTGGTGGCGTCGGTCACTCAGGAAGGCCTGATTCGTCATCGCAAGGATTGGGCATGAGCCTCGGCGAGGTGCGACATTGGGTGTTCGACATGGACGGCACGCTGACCATTGCCGTGCACGATTTCGTGGCGATTCGCGAGGCGCTGGCGATTCCCGCTGAACACGACATCCTCACTCACCTCGCGGCGCTGCCGGCCGATGAAGCCGCGGCGAAACACGCCTGGTTGCTGGAGCATGAACGGGATCTGGCGCTGGGCTCCAAACCGGCACCCGGCGCGGTGGAACTGGTGCGTGAGCTGGCTGGGCGCGGTTATCGTCTCGGCATTCTCACGCGCAATGCCCGCGAGCTGGCGCATGTCACGCTTGAGGCGATTGGCCTGGCTGACTGCTTTGCGGTAGAGGATGTGCTGGGCCGCGATGAAGCGCCGCCCAAACCTCATCCGGGTGGCCTGCTGAAACTGGCCGAGGCCTGGGATGTGGCGCCGAGCGAGTTGGTGATGGTCGGCGATTATCGCTTTGACCTGGATTGCGGGCGCGCGGCGGGCGCACGAACGGTGCTGGTGAACCTGCCGGATAACCCGTGGCCCGAATTGGCCGACTGGCATGCGCAGGATTGTGTGCAGCTACGGCAGATGTTGTCGGCTTGAAACCAGAAGATCGCAACCCCTGTAGGAGCTGCCGCAGGCTGCGATCTTTTGACGTTATTGAAACAACGCCTTCTGCCCCCTCGGGCGAGGTAAACATCTTGTCCCCGTTATGCCCGACCCCGGGCACTTCGATCAGTCGCTGATTCAGCCCTTCGGGATGTCGCTGCTGTAGATAGTCAAAGTACTGATGCCCCCGAATCAGCCGAGACGCGCCCTGCGTTTCGGCGGCGCAACTTCTGTCCAGTGCCGGATGATGCGGGTTGGTGTCTCGCTGGCCCAGCAAATAGGTGATGTTGCGCTGAACGTAGCCTTGTTCCAGTTGCTGCGCCGTTTGCCCGTTGGCGTAGTCCGGCAGTTTCAGCAATCCGTACTTCCAGTCATTGAAACCGGGGCAACGCGTGGCATCGAACGGCACCGGTCGCTGCTCATCGAAATACGCATACGAAGACGGGGGTGGCGATCACGTAACGCACGCTGACGCCTGCGGATTGCAGTGCCGGCTGGTCGTGGCCGAGCAGTGCATAACGTTGCACCACTTGCGCGCCACCGGAGTGGCCGGCGATGACGATTTCTTTCAGGGTTGGAAACTGCTGGCGATCGCTCAGGCGTTCCAGAATCTTGTCGAGCACCGCAAAGGAGCTCAGCGGGTTCGGTCCGATGGACAGGTCGCCGGCCATCCACTCATTGCCGCGCCAGCGCAGCAGGCTGTCGGGCAATTGGTGGCGAGCGATGTCGGTTTCATTGAGGAACTGCGGCGCGATCACCAACGTGGTAGCGCCTTGTCCGGCCTGCTCGACGGCTTTTTCCGCGCTCTGGCGGTAGGTTTCAGCGTTGCGCAAGCGCCCATGAATCACGATCAGTACACGCTGGATTTGCGGTGATGACTGGCTCACCCCAACCACCAGCTCTGGTCGCCCGGGTTCAGGCGACCAGAGCTGATGACCTTGACTCCATGCTCGGCAGCCAGGAGATCGGCGCTGCCGAATAACAGAGTGAATACCAGCAGCCAGCGCGTGCGCATTTAGAGGTTCTTCGTCGCGAAGGTGTTGCATTGATTGACCTGGCCTTGGT
This sequence comes from uncultured Pseudomonas sp., assembly GCA_964396695.1. Lineage (GTDB taxonomy): Bacteria > Pseudomonadota > Gammaproteobacteria > Pseudomonadales > Pseudomonadaceae > Aquipseudomonas. Next base: position 5,540 of record CAYNGZ010000137.1, on the reverse strand, counting down.
GGCGTGAGGCCTGGAGCTTGGCAGATACCCTGAGCACGGTTTGCATGTGGGAATCCTCTGTTTGAGCATGGTGATGAGTGTTGCCGGTGAGTGGGGTAGCTGCCAGTCCGGTCGTCAGACGATGGCGGACGAAAGGCTACTCCGCCTCCGAGCATGCGTGGCTGGCGAGGTTCGGGATCTTGCGCGGTGCCATGAAGTACAACCAGGTCAGCGCGATGAAGTACATCGCTGGAATCATGGTGAACAGCACGGTGTAGTTGTTGTTGGTGATGGTCAGAATGTGCCCGACCAGTTGGGTCATGAACATTCCGCCAATGGCCGCGCACATCCCGCCGAAACCGAACACGGTGCTCATCATGTGCTTGGGTGTGTAGTCCATCACCAGGCTCCAGATGTTCGCGGTCCAGGCCTGGTGCGCGCCGATGGCCAGGGAGATGGCAAACACCGCGACCCATAGATGACTGGAGCCGGCGGCCATGATCACGCCGATGATGCAGCAGGCGAACAGCAGCATGGACATCAACCGGGCCTTGATCGGATTGACCCCGCGGCCGATCAGGAACGAGGACAGAATGCCGCCGCCCACGCTGCCGAAGTCGGCCGTCATATAGATGACGATCAGCGGAATACCCATCTGTGTGACGTTGATCCCCAGGTTGTATTGCTGGTTGAGGAACGGCGGCAGCCAGTACAGGTAGAACCAGAACACCGGCGCGGTCATCGAGTAGGCGAGGGCGAAGGCCCAGGTGCCGCGCATCCGCAGGATCCGTGAGAACGGCACGCGAGTTTGTTCCGGTTCGACTTCCTTCTGGATGTAGTCCAGTTCCGATTGCTTCACTGACGGATGATCTTCCGGGTTGAAGTACTTCAGGCCCCAGAACAGCAGCCAGATTCCGCCCAGTGCCGACATGCACAGGAACGCGGCTTGCCAGCCCCAGACGTGCAGGATCAGCGGCAGCAGCATCGGTGTGAACATCGCACCGACGTTGGTCCCGGCGTTGAAGATGCCAGTGGCCACGGCGCGCTCACCGGCGGGGAACCACAGCCGGGTGGTTTTCACGCAAGCCGGGTAGTTGGCGGCTTCGGTCAGCCCGAGGATAAAGCGGCAGACCATAAAGCCCAGGGCCGAGGTCGCCAGACCGTGGGCGCCGGTCGCCAGGCTCCAGAGCAGCACCGCGCAGAAGAACACGCGCTTCACGCCGACCCGATCGATCAGCCGGCCTTGCAGCACGAAGCCGACGGCGTAACCGACCTGAAACCAGAAGTTGATGTTGGCGTAATCCATCGCCGTCCAGTTCATTTCCTTGGCCAGGATGGGCTGCATGACGCCCAGTGCGGCGCGGTCGATGTAGTTCAGGGTAGTGGCGAAAAACACCAGAGCCAGCATTCCCCAACGGGTTTTGCCGACGGCCATGGCGCCGCGGATTTTGTCGCCGATGCCGCCGGTCGAGGCGCCAAGGCCTGCGGCCATGCGGGAGCTTTGAGAAGGAGTCATGCGTGTACCCGATTTTTGAAATTTTTATGGTGTGTTCTGGGTCTTTGGCCATTGAGACCGATCGTTCGTGACGGGACTCAATGTGCTGTCGATGGTGCGCAGCGAGCGAAAAATCGTCAATTCGCCAACCGCCATTGTGTTCGATAATCGCACAGTAAACTAACCGGTTGGTACACTTTAAATTGCCCAATGAACAGACCAGCCCAATAATTCCCCTCGACCTCAGCGCACCCCAAAAAGCGCGATGCCCCTGACCCGATCAGCCCATCCCACCGGGAGTCGAAACATGCAGCGTTCCATTGCCACCGTTTCCTTGAGCGGTACCCTGCCGGAAAAGCTCGAAGCCATTGCCGCCGCGGGTTTCGATGGGGTGGAGATTTTCGAGAATGACCTGCTGTACTACGACGGCAGTCCGCGTGAAATCAAACAGATGTGCGCTGACCTGGGCATCGCCATCACCCTGTTTCAACCCTTCCGTGATTTCGAAGGCTGTCGCCGTGACCGCTTGCCGCGCAACCTCGAACGCGCCGAGCGCAAGTTCGACCTGATGCAGGACCTGGGCACCGACCTGGTGCTGGTGTGCAGCAATGCCCTGGCCGACAGCCTTGGCGACGAGCAGATTCTGGTCGAGGACTTGCGACTGCTGGCCGAGCGCGCCGGGGCTCGCGGTTTGCGGATCGGTTATGAAGCGCTGGCCTGGGGCCGGCATGTGAACACCTATCAACAGGTCTGGAATATTGTTCACCAGGCAGACCATCCGAGTCTGGGCGTGTTGCTGGACAGTTTTCATACCTTGTCGCTCAAGGGGGATCCACGGGCGATCGTGGACATTCCCGGCGAGAAGATTTTCTTTGTGCAAATGGCCGATGCGCCGATCCTGGCCATGGACGTGCTGGAGTGGAGCCGGCATTTTCGCTGCTTCCCCGGACAGGGCGAGTTCGACTTGCCGGGTTTTCTCGCACCGATCATCCAGAGCGGCTACACCGGACCGTTGTCGCTGGAAATTTTCAACGACGGATTCCGCGCCGCTCCACCACGCGCCAACGCCGCCGATGGCCTGCGCTCATTGTTGTATCTGGAAGAGAAGACGCGAGCGCGTTTGCAGCAGCAACACGCTACACCTGCGCCGAATCTCGACATTCTGTTCGCCACGCCGCCGGCCAGTGAGTACGACGGCATTGAGTTCCTCGAGTTCGCGGTGGACGAAAGCCTCGGCGCGAAACTCGCGCATTGGCTGGGGCGACTGGGTTTCGTCAAGGCCGGTGAACACCGCTCCAAGAACGTTACGCTGCTGCGTCAGGGCGATATCAATCTGATCCTCAACGCTGAACCCTATTCGTTTGCCCACAGCTTTTTTGAAGCGCACGGGCCGTCATTGTGCGCGACCGCGGTGCGGGTCAAGGACAGCGCCAGCGCGCTGGCCCGAGCGGTGGCGTACAAAGGGCAACCTTATCGCGGGCTGGTCGGCCCCAATGAGCTGGAACTGGCGGCGGTCCGTGCGCCGGATGGCAGCCTGATTTATCTGGTGGATGAACACGCCGACGTCTATGGCACCGATTTCAGGTTGCAACCGACGGTGGCCACCGGTGGCGGGCTCAAGCGGATCGACCACATGGCGATGGCGCTGCCGGCGGACAGCCTCGACAGTTGGGTGCTGTTCTACAAAAGCCTGCTGGATTTCGAGGCCGACGATGAAGTGGTGCTGCCTGACCCTTACGGCCTGGTGAAAAGCCGTGCATTGCGCAGTCGTTGCAGTTCGATCCGTTTGCCGCTGAACATTTCCGAGAACCGCAACACCGCCATCTCACACGCTTTATCCAGTTATCGCGGCTCCGGTGTGCACCACATTGCCTTTGACTGCGACGATATTTTCGCTGAAGTCCGTCGCGCCAAAGAGGCCGGTGTACCGCTGCTGGACATCCCGCTCAATTATTACGATGACCTTGCTGCACGCTTTGATTTCGATGACGAGTTCCTCAGCGAACTGGCCTATTACAACGTGCTGTACGACCGCGACGCTCAGGGCGGTGAGCTGTTTCATGTGTACACCGAGCCCTTTGAAGGGCGCTTCTTCTTCGAAATCATTCAGCGCAAAAAGGGTTATGCGGGATATGGTGCGGCCAACGTCGCGGTGCGTCTGGCGGCAATGGCGAAATCACGCAGTGGGGGTGTGCGTCACGCCGAGTTGTAGGAAATTGGTAAACGCAGGGGGAAACGGCCGTGGCGAAGCTTCCTTCACTGCAGCGTGCGGCCCATAATCGCCAGCTGTGCAGTAATGGCCTTGAGCCCGGAATGAGCATGACCACAGAACTCACCGTCGCGTCCGACGAACCTTTGATCGAGCCGCGCAAGAGTCGCAAGAACAACCCGGAAAAGACCCGCGAGAACATTCTTCAAGAAGCCATTGTCGAGTTCGTCCAGCAGGGCCTGTCCGGCGCTCGTGTCGATGCGATCGCCGAGCGCATTCACACCTCGAAACGGATGATCTATTACTACTTCGGTAGCAAGGAACAGCTCTACGTCGAGGTGCTGGAGAAGCTTTACGGCGACATTCGCAGCACCGAGAGTCGCTTGCACCTGGCTGAGCTGGAGCCGCGTGAGGCGATCCGGCGGCTGGTGGAGTTCACCTTCGATCACCATGACCGCAACGTCGATTTCGTGCGCATCGTCAGCATCGAGAACATCCACAACGCCGAGTATGTGAAGCAGTCCGAAGCGATCAGGGCGATGAACAACACCATCCTCGATTCACTGGGCGTGATTCTGCGTCGCGGTGCCGAGGCGGGTGTCTTCCGCAGTGGGCTTGATCCGCTGGACGTGCATCTGCTGATCAGTTCGTTCCGTTTTTACCGGGTGTCGAACCGTCATACTTTGGGCGAGATCTTTCAGATCGACTTGCCGGATGAAACGATCAAACAGCGCCATCGCCAGATGATCTGTGAGTCGGTGTTGCGCTATTTACAGGCCTGAAGCTACCAAAAAGATCGCAGCCCGTAGGAGCTGCCGAAGGCTGCGATCTTTTGCTCCTCAACCATTCATGCTCTGAAAATGCTCCAGCATCCGCTGCGCATCCGGCACCACGCCGCTGAACAATTCAAAGGCCTTCACCGCCTGAAACACCGCCATGTTGCCGCCGTCCAGGGTACGGGAACCCAAGGCGCGGGCGTTGCGCAGCAATTCGGTTTCCAGCGGGAAGTACACAATCTCCGCGACCCACAATTCGGCGCGCAGTAACGCCACTGGAACCGGCATGCCGGGCAGTTTGGCCATGCCCATCGGCGTGGTGTTCACCAGTCCGTCGGCGTGCGCCAGCGCACTCGGCAGATCGCTGCCGGCACACGCCCGGCCACTGCCAAAATGCTGGTTGAGGTTGTTCGCAAGGCTTTGCGCGCGACCGACGTCCACGTCGAAAATACTCAACTGCTGTACGCCTTCGCTCAATAGCGCGTGGGCCACCGCTGCCCCCGCACCGCCGGCGCCCATTTGCACGACGCGCTCGCGGGCAACTCCGCTCAGGCCCCGACGAAAGCCTTCGGCAAATCCCAGGCAATCGGTGTTGTGGCCGATGCGTTTTCCGTCCTTGAGCACCACGGTGTTCACCGCGCCGATGCCTCGGGCTTCAGGCGAGAGTTCGTCGAGCAGCGGGATGATCGCCTGCTTGCACGGAAAGGTGACGTTCAGGCCGGTGAAGTTCATTCGCTCGGCCGCCATCAGCAGGTCGGGGAGGGCGCCGCTGTCGAGCTTCAACTGATCGAGGTCGATCAACCGATAGAGGTAGCGCAGGCCTTGGGCATCGCCCTCGCGCTCATGCAGCGCGGGGGTTCGGGACGCCTGGATGCCGGCGCCGATCAGTCCTGCGAGTACCGTGTTGTTCTGCGACATGTGGCTCATCCCTTCAAGCGTGTGCTGAAATGCTCCAGCGCCAGGCGATAGCCGTTGCTGCCGAACCCGCCCAGCACGGCGGTGGCGATGGCCAACACGAACGAATGACGACGGCACGGGTCCCCAGCATTACCATTGCACGGGTGCCATTAGATGACGTGTT
>CAYNGZ010000136.1:0-13875 GCA_964396695.1 uncultured Pseudomonas sp. | reverse complement strand
CGGCAACACACCAGGCCAACGACGACTTGTTTTTGCTGGGCAATGTAGTGCCGCACCGCACCGTGTGCATTGGCGAAAAGAGCCTGAAGTGGGTGCCGCTGTTCGGGCAATTGTTCTGGCTGGCCGGCAATGTGCTGATCGACCGTGGCAATGCGTACAAGGCTCGACAGTCGATGCTCACGACCACCCACACCTTGCAGCACAAGGACACGTCGATCTGGGTGTTCCCGGAAGGCACGCGCAACCTCGGCGAAGAGCTGCTGCCATTCAAGAAAGGCGCATTCCAGATGGCCATCGCCGCCGGTGTGCCGATCGTGCCCGTGTGTGTCAGCAGTTACATCAACCACATGCGCCTGAACCGCTGGCGCAGTGGCAAGATCCTGATCCGTTCTCTGCCGGCGATTCCTACCGCCGGATTGAGCCTGGACGACATGCCGATGCTGATCGCCCAATGCCGCGAACAGATGCGCGAGTGCATCGAGTCGATGGACCGACAGCTACAAGCAGCCTGAATGAAGCCCGCCTCGTGCGGGCTTCTTTTTGCCGGCGAACTTCGCCGATTCCGCTGACTCTCAAGCCTCGGAGCAGGATAAGCTGGATGCTGCTTTGTCACTGCCATTTGCCATAAGAAGTAGGTAAGAATCATGGGTAGAGTCGTTGCGTCTGCGGTCTACAGTGCCGGTAAGAGAGTCGCCAATATCACCCTCGATGAGGGCGCCACCTGGGCCGCAAAACCCGGTCACTTTGTATGGATCGGCCTTGAAGAGCCGAATGCCCAGGAGCTGGCCAACCTGCAACGTCAGTTCGGCCTGCACGAACTGGCAATTGAAGACGCCCTGGATAAACACAGCCGATCGAAGCTGGAAACCTTTGGCGATGCGCTGTTCATCGTCACGTACTCACCGGTGCGCCATGAGGGCAAACTGGAGTTCATCGAAACCCACATCTTTGCCGGCAAGGGGTACATCATCACCTGCCGTAACGGCCACTCGGCGTCCTACGCCCATGTGCGCCAACGCTGTGAGGCGCGTCCGCTGTTGCTTGAGCACGGCGAAGATTTCGTGCTCTACGCCCTGCTCGATTTCGTCATCGCAAACTATCAGCCAGTGGGCGAAGCGATCCATAGCGAGATCGATGAGCTGGAGCGCAACGTGCTGTGCAGCACGCTCAACGAAAAGGACATTCAGAACCTGCACGGCTTGCGTCGCGACGTATTGCGCCTGCGCCGCTATGCAGCACCGATGATGGAGATCAGCGAAGAGCTGCAGAAGCTGAGCTTCCCGTTTATCGACAAGAACATGCGCCCGTACTTCCGCGATGTACAGATCCATGTCACGCGGCAGATGGAGGACCTTACGACGTTACGCGACATCGCCAGCCAGACCATCGAGATCGGTGTGTTGCTGGAAGCGGCCCGGCAAAGCGTGGTGCAGCGCAAGTTCGCAGCCTGGGCGGCGATTCTGGCGTTTCCGACGGCGGTGGCCGGGATCTACGGGATGAACTTTCAGAATATGCCGGAGCTGAGCTGGCACTACGGCTATTTTGTGGTGCTGGGGTTTATGACCGCAGGATGTTTCGGATTGTGGGCGAGCTTCAAGCGGTCGGGGTGGCTATAGAGCCTTCCCCCGTAGGAGCTACACGGATTTGGTCTGAGGTTTGTGAGCCACAAACCGCATCATCCACTCGGCGACGGTGGTGCCATGGTGCTCGTGTTCCAGGCTGGCCACGCCCTTCTGATAGACCTGCTCGCCAAGGTACTGCTGGCGGATCTCCAGCAACGCCCGCGAGTAGTCGTGAATGAACTCCGGATGCCCCTGGAAACACAGCACCTGGTCGTTGATGTGGTAGGCGGCGTAGGGGCAGAAATCGCTGGAAGCGATCACCGTGGCGTTTTCCGGTAGCGCGGTGACCTGGTCCTGGTGGCTGATCAGCAGTGTCAGTTCTTCCCTCACCGGGCTCATCCACGGCGCTTTGGCGGCGAGTTTGTATTTGTGGGTGCCGACGCCCCACCCCTGGGTCGCGCGCTCGCTTTTGCCGCCCAGCAGCAGCGCCAGCAATTGATGGCCGAAACACACACCCAGCAGCTTGTCGCCGCGCTCATAGCGGGACAACAGGTAAGTCTTGAGGGTTTGAATCCACGGGTCGGTGCCAAACGAATCAGCCTTGCTGCCGGTCACCAGATAGGCATCGAAGCTCAGCTCATCGCTTGGGTAATCGCCCTGCATCACGTTGTAGACGGCGAACTCGGCAGCGATGGGTTGCTGCGAAAACAGACGCTGGAACATCTGCCCGTAACCCTGATATTGATCGACCAGTTCTGGGCGCAGGATGTCGGTTTCCAGAATGCAGATGCGTAACGACATAAAAAGTACCTGACACGATAGCGGCGATAGTGCACACCCGGAGCCTGCCTCGAAACGCGGGGTCAAGGCAAGCCCGGTGCGCGCCGCCAGTCCGTCAGAACAACGTTCCCGTCGCGGCCTTTTCCAGCAACAGAGCCGGCGGTGTGAAGCGCTCGCCATACTGCTCGGCCAGGTACCGGGCACGGGCGATGAAGTCTTTCACGCCGTATTGGTTGATGAACTGCAACGCCCCGCCGGTCCAGGCGGCGAAGCCAATGCCGAAGATCGAACCGATGTTGGCGTCGGCCGTCGACCGCACCACGCCCTCCTCAACACAGCGCACGGTTTCGATGGCCTGCACGAACAGCAAGCGATCGCGTACGTCCTGTGGCGATATCTGTCCGTCAGCCTTCTCGAAACGCGTTTTCAGCCCCGGCCACAACTGTTTCTGTCCACCGGCCGGGTAGTCGTAGAAACCGCCACCCGCAGCCTTGCCAGGGCGCTTGAATTCGTTGAGCAACAGGTCGATCACGGCAAACGCTGGATGCACTGTCAGTGCTTTACCTTCGGCTTGTAAGTCCTTGGCGGTTTGCTGCCGGATATGGCTCATCAGGCTCAGGGAAACTTCGTCGGAAATCGCCAGCGGACCGATCGGCATCCCAGCCTTGCGCGCCTCGGTTTCGATCATCGGCGCCGAGATGCCCTCGCCGAGCATCGCAACACCTTCGTTGGTGAAGGTGCCAAACACCCGCGAAGTGAAAAAGCCACGGCTGTCGTTGACCACAATCGGGGTTTTCCTGATTTGCAGGACGAAATCGAAACCTCGGGCCAGGGTTTCATCGCTGGTGTTGGCGCCCTTGATGATTTCCACCAGTGGCATTTTATCGACCGGGCTGAAGAAGTGCAGGCCGATGAACTTCGACTGATCCGGCACGGCCGTCGCCAGGCCACTGATCGGCAAGGTCGAGGTGTTGGAAGCAATCACCGCGTCTGCACCGACGATTTTTTGTGCGGCCGACGAGACCTTGGCTTTCAGTTCACGGTCTTCGAACACCGCTTCGATGATCAGGTCGCAGCCCGCCAGATCGGCGTCCTGCTCGGTGGTTTTGATCCGCGCCAGCGTGGCTTCCCGATGCTGCACGCTGATCTGACCACGGGCGACGCTCTTGTCCAGCAGCGCCGCAGAATGGGCTTTGCCCTTCTCGGCCGCCGCCAGGTTGATGTCCTTGAGCACCACGTCGATGCCAGCCACGGCGCTGACGTAGGCAATCCCGGCGCCCATCATGCCTGCGCCAAGCACCCCGACCTTCTTCGTCACATGAGTTGCAAAGCCTGCGGGTCGCGAACCACCGGCGTTGATTTCGTTGAGCTGAAACCAGAAGGTACCGATCATGTTCTTCGCCACCTGGCCGGTGGTCAGCTCGGTGAAATAGCGGGTTTCGATCAGCTGCGCCGTGTCGAAATCGACCTGGGCGCCCTCAACCGCGGCACACAGGACCTTCTCTGGCGCCGGCAGGCAACCCTGGGTTTTACTGCGCAAAATCGACGGTGCGATGGCCAACATCTGCGCGACTTTCGGGTGCGACGGCGTACCACCGGGAATCTGGTAACCGCTCACATCCCAAGGCTGCTTGACCGTCGGATTAGCGATAATCCAGGCCCGCGCCTTGGCCAGCAGTTCATCACGATCCGCCGCCAGTTCATCGACCAAACCGGCTTGCAGCGCTTGTTGCGGCCGGACTTTCTTGCCTTCGAGCAGATACGGCAGCGCCTTCTCAAGCCCCAGCATGCGCACCATGCGCACGACTCCGCCACCGCCCGGCAGCAGGCCCAGCGTGACTTCCGGCAAACCGATCTGCAGCGACGGATTGTCCAGCGCTACGCGGTGATGACAGGCCAGGCAGACTTCCCAACCGCCACCCAGCGCCGCACCATTGATCGCCGCAACCACCGGTTTGCCGAGCGTCTCCAGTGTCCGAAGCTGTGCCTTGAGTGTCAGCACCCAATCGTAGAGCGCTTTGGCTTGCGGCTTGCCGACCTTGATCAGCTCGTTGAGATCGCCGCCGGCAAAGAAGGTTTTTTTCGCCGAGGTGATGATCACCCCGGCAATCGAATCCTTGTCGGCCACCAGCCGCGCAACGCAGCCGGCCATGGCCTCGCGGTACACCGCATTCATGGTGTTGGCGCTCTGGCCCGGCATGTCGATGGTCAGGACGACGATCTGGTCCTGACCTTTTTCGTAACGAATGGCATCGGTCATGGCAATTTTCCTTGAAGTCGGGAGGCTCAGAGGCGTTCGATGATGGTGGCGATGCCCATGCCGCCACCGACACAGAGGGTCGCCAGTCCGTAGCGCAGTTGCCGCACTTCCAGTTCATCGAGCAAGGTGCCGAGAATCGCGCAACCGGTGGCGCCCAGCGGGTGCCCCATGGCGATGGAGCCGCCATTGACGTTGACCCTGGCCGGGTCGACAGCCATGTCCTTGATGAACTTGAGCACCACCGAGGCAAACGCTTCGTTGACCTCGAACAGATCGATGTCCTCGACCCGCAGCCCGGCCCTGGCCAGGGCTTTGCGAGTGGCCGGTGCCGGGCCGGTGAGCATGATGGTCGGATCGGTGCTGGTGACGGCGGTGGCGACAACCCGCGCCCGAGGCTGCAAGCCCAGTGCCCGACCTTTGGCTTCGGAGCCGATCAGCATCAGCGCCGCACCATCGACGATCCCCGAACTGTTGCCGGGCGTGTGGACGTGATTGATTCGCTCCACGTGGCTGTAGACTCGCAGCGCGGTAGCGTCGAAGCCCATTTGCCCGATCATTTCGAAGCTGGGTTTGAGCTTGCCCAAACCTTCCAGCGTCGACTCGGCACGAATGAACTCGTCATGATCGAGCAGGACGATGCCGTTCTGGTCCTTCACCGACACCAGGGACTTTTTGAACGAGCCGTCGGCCCGTGCTCGCGCAGCTTTCTGTTGAGAGTGCAGCGCGTACGCATCGACGTCCTGACGGCTGAAACTCTCGATCGTGGCGATCAGGTCGGCACCCACGCCTTGCGGGGTGAAATGGCTGTGCAGGTTGGTCTGCGGGTCCAGCGCCCAGGCGCCGCCGTCGCTGCCCATCGGCACCCGCGACATGGACTCGACGCCGCCGACCACCACCAGGTCCTCGAAGCCGGAACGCACTTTCATCGCACCGAGATTCACTGCTTCCAGCCCGGACGCGCAGAACCGGTTGATTTGCACGCCCGCAACGCTAACGTCCCAGTCGGCCACCAACGCTGCGGTTTTGGCGATATCGGCGCCCTGATCACCAATCGGCGTGACACAGCCGATCACGATGTCATCGACCTCGCGAGTGTCGAGTTGTGTGCGCTGTTGTAAAGCGCCCAGCAGGCCTGCCAGCAGGTTCACCGGCTTGACGCTGTGCAAGGCGCCATCAGCCTTGCCGCGGCCGCGGGGCGTGCGTAACGCATCGAAAATCAAAGCTTGGGTCATGACATCCTCGTACCGCTGATGAGCGAGTTCTCACCTTAGGCTCAGCAGCGGCGGATTCAATGACCGAAGCGCTCAACGGCCTTGACGGCCACGCTCAGACGAACGGTAGTGAGCTATCGGATTAACCGATTCAGGTCACCGAAGGGTCTAGCAAAAGGGCATCAAAGCAGCTGGCAATAGGCCTCATGCTTTTTTAGAAGCTTTCAGCGCTTATTTGATACGAAATGGATCTAAACCACAGTCTGCGGGGCCCCTAAGGTAAACCGTACGAGGTTGTCGTCGGGTTTTGCCGAGGCGCTCGTGAGAAAGGAACTACAGCGCTTTGCCGTCATGGAGAAATGCAGGCAAGCATTCGACGCTCAGGAAATAACAAAAAAGGCAGTCAGCCATGTTCAAACATTCGAAAGTACGCCAAGCCGGGCTCATTCTATTCGCCACCACGCTGATACTGATTTTGCCGAATCTTACAAAAGTGATCGGATAATCACGCGTGCCTGTTGACGGCGCCTCACGAAAAAACTGACCCGCTCGCTACTCGGGCCGGCGTGTGTGTGCCAACCTTTACGGCACACTCACGACAGGAAGGCGATCACTTGAAAGCACTACTTTTGCTTGGGGCCTTGCTGCTCAGCACGCCCTCGCATGCCGCGCAGCTGGTGCTCGACCTGGGTAACGGCAGCCGAACCTGGAAAACCGAGGAGTTGCTCAAGCACCCTCAGGTTCAGACGATTCAGATCACCGACGATGTGTCCTATAAACGGGACATGAGTTATCGCGCCGTGCCGCTGGCGGCGTTGTTGACTGGCATCAAAGCCAACGACCACCTGCAAGCCGTGGCTCTGGACGGTTTCGCCGCCGAGTTGGCTGCCGCGCCTTTGCTCGACACGGTGGGCGCACAGGCGTGGCTGGCCATCGAAGACCCGGCCAACCCCTGGCCAGCGCTGGCGGAAGGCAAACCCGGCGCCGGACCGTTTTATCTGGTGTGGACCAACCCTCAGGCCGGCCATATCAGCCCCGAGCAATGGCCTTTCCAGGTCGCCAGTATCAAACGCCTGGCGGCGGTCGGCGTACGCTTCCCTGCCCTGCTTCCAGACCCGGCGCTCGCAGCCAATGATCCGGTGAATCTGGGCTATGCGCTGTTTCAGAAAAACTGCCTGGCGTGCCACCGCCTGAACGGCGCGGGCGATGCGCAGTTCGGTCCGGACCTGAACATCCCCTTCAGCCCTACCGAGTACTTTGGCGCTGAATTCCTCAAGCGCTATATCCGCGATCCGCAAAGCCTGCGCCAATGGCCACAGGCAAAGATGCCCGGGTTCTCGACGTCGGTAGTGTCGGATGAGGAGCTGACGTTGCTGGTGGGGTATTTGAAGCATATGGCGGGGCGTAAGGTTCAGCCCTGATAGCTTAAGAGATGCACTGTTAGAAAGGACCGCATCGCGAGCAGGCTCACGATGCGGTGTCTCCAATCTTACTGCTGTTGCACCGAAATCACCGGGGGCGGCGAGACGAACACCTTGGCATGCATCTGCTCACACCCGCCGCCACGACGCATGCCGCGTACCGGACAGGCGTCGAGATAGTCGAGGCCCACCGCCAGTTTCAGATGACGTTCGGGCCTGGCCAGTTCATTGGTGACATCGAAGCTGTACCACGCGTCGTCGAGCCAGGCTTCAGCCCAGGCGTGACTGGCCAGGTGTTCGCTGTTTTCGCTGTACAGGTAACCCGACACGTACCGCGCCGGAATCCCCAGGCTGCGCGTACAGGCCAGAAACGCGTGCGCGTGATCCTGGCAGACTCCGGCGCGTCCGGCGAACGCCTGAGCGGCGCTCGTTTCGACTTCGGTGGAGCCCGGCGTGTAGGTCATGTGCTGGTTCAGGCCATGCATCAAGTCGATCAGCGCTGTGCGATCACGGCGTTGGCGACATGCCTTCTCGGCGAACGCACGTAGCGCTTCGTCCGCCTCGGTCAGTCGAGTGAAACGCAGGAACGGCAGCGCCGACTGGCGCTCGTGCTCGGCCTCACGCAACTCATCGATGTCCACCTGGCCTCGTGCGCCGATAATGATCGCCTTATGAGGCTCGTCCATCGTCAGCACGTGCAGGATGTTGCCGAACGGATCGAGTTGCGCGCGCACCGGCCGTGGCAGATCGAGCTGCCAGCTGAGTACATGCTGACGCTCGCTGTCGTGGGGCGTCAGTCGCAAATACTGGATGCTCGCCCGCACCTGATCTTCGTAGTGATAGGCGGTCTCATGGCTAATGGAAAGTCTCATGCAGCCTCCAGGTAGGAACTGTGTATGGCGTTGCCCAGTTCGGCAACCAGCGGAATGAACTCGGTCAGCCAGGTGTGCAGGCCTTCGTCGAGGATTTCATCGATACCGGTGTAACGCAGTCGCGCGTCCATCTCGGCGGCCAGGCGCTGGGCCGGCCGGCCGTTGATGCCCGGCAGGCTGGCGAGAATCTGGTCGATTTCTTCGGTGCAGGCGCGCAACGAGCGCGGCACATCGGCACGCAACAACAGCAGTTCGGCAACCTGCCTGGCACCGGGTGCGTCGCGGTAGATCTCGGTGTACGCCTCGAACGACGACAAGGCCCGCAGCAACGCGCTCCACTGGTAATACGCGTGGGCCGTGCCATCGCTGACCGCCTCGGCCTGATCGCCGGCCATTTCGTAGCGGGCATCGAGCAGACGCAGCGTGTTGTCAGCCCGTTCGATAAAAGTCCCCAGACGAATGAAGCGGAACGCATCGTTGCGCATGATGGTGCCGTAGGACGCGCCCCGGAACAGGTGGGAACGTTCCTTGATCCATTCGCAGAAGCGGCTCATGCCGTAACGGTTGAGGCCCTGTTCGGCGATACCGCGAATCTCCAGCCAGGTCGAATTGATGTTTTCCCACATGTCGGCGGTGATCCGCCCACGTACCGCGTGAGCACTGGCCCGCGCGGCCCCGAGACAGCTGTAGATGCTGGCCGGGTTGGCTGCATCCAGAGCGAAGAAGTGCAGCAATCGCTCGGCATGCAATTCGCCGTGGCGCTCCAGGTAATCGTCCAGCGTGCCGGTGATCAGCAGTGGCATCGCCAATTCGTGCAGACCGTCACCGCGGCCATCCTGTGGCATCAATGACAGCGAATAACTGATATCGAGCATCCGTGCGAGGTTTTCCGCCCGCTCCAGGTAACGCGACATCCAATACAAATCCGAGGCAGTTCTACTTAACATGGCAGGCTTCCTTCAATCCTCGACCACCCAGGTGTCCTTGGTTCCGCCTCCCTGGGACGAATTGACCACCAGGGATCCTTCGCGCAGGGCTACACGGGTGAGGCCACCGGGTACGACCCGGGTTTCGCGGCCAGACAGGACAAACGGGCGCAAGTCGATGTGCCGCGGGGCGATGCCGTTTTCGACAAACGTCGGGCACGTCGACAGGGACAACGTCGGTTGTGCGATATACGCGTGGGGCTTGGCCTTGATGCGTGCGCGAAACGCTTCGATTTCGGCAGCGGTGGCTGCGGGTCCGACCAGCATTCCGTAACCACCGGAACCCTGGGTTTCCTTGACCACCAGCTCAGGCAGGTTCGCCAGCACGTGAGCAAGTTCTGACGGATTGCGACACTGCCAGGTCGGCACGTTTTTCAGGATCGGCTCTTCGTCAAGGTAGAAACGAATCATGTCAGTCACGAACGGATAAACCGACTTGTCGTCCGCGACACCGGTGCCGATGGCATTCGCCAGCACCACATTGCCGGAACGATAGGACGACAACAGTCCTGGCACACCGAGCATCGAATCCGGGTTGAACGCCAACGGATCGAGGAAAGCATCGTCGAGGCGACGGTAGATGACGTCGACGGCTTTCGGCCCGTCGGTGGTGCGCATGAACACCTTGTCATCGCGCACGAACAGGTCCGCGCCTTCGACCAGCTCCACGCCCATCTCCCGCGCCAGAAACGCGTGCTCGAAGAACGCACTGTTGAAGCGCCCGGGGGTCAGTACCACGACACTCGGATTATCCAGCGGGCTGGAGCTTTTCAGGGTGTCGAGCAACAGGTTCGGGTAATGATCGATAGGCGCGATGCGCTGAGCGGCGAACAACTCGGGGAAGAGCCGCATCATCATCTTGCGGTCTTCGAGCATGTAACTGACGCCACTGGGCGTGCGCAAATTGTCTTCGAGCACGTAGTACGTGCCGTCGCCATCGCGCACCAGATCAACGCCGGAGATATGCGAATAGATATCGCGATGCAGATCCAGCCCTTGCATGGCCAACTGGTACTGCTCGTTGGCCAGCACTTGTTCGGCCGGAATGATGCCGGCCTTGATGATTCGCTGCTCGTGATACAGGTCGGCAAGGAACATGTTCAGTGCCTTGACCCGTTGAACACAGCCGCGCTCGACGATCCGCCATTCACTGGCGGGGATACTGCGGGGAATGGTGTCGAAGGGAATCAGGCGCTCTGTCCCCTGCTCATCACCATAGAGCGTGAAAGTAATCCCGGCGCGATGAAATAACAGATCGGCCTCGCGTCGCCGTTGTGCCAAAAGCTCGTCAGGCGTTTCAGCTAACCAACGGGCAAACTCCCGATAGTGCGGACGGACCAGGCCGCCAGCGTCGTACATCTCATCAAAATAGGTGCGGATCATGCCGTACTCCTTGTCACTCGGACACCTGGGCTTCGCAAGGCCCGTGCCAGCGGCATAAACGCTTTATTATCAATCGGTTGGATAATCGCCCAACATCCACCGCACCAATCCTGTGCGGCAGATGTCCCAACCTGATCGCCCCCCGCTTCATTGCGAAGCAATGCTCATGGCTATAACCAGCATAGCCAGAGTTCATTTCACTGCCCGCGTGCGGCTGCGATCCTTTGATTTATTAATATCCGGAAACAAAAACGGCCAACCCTGAGGTCAGCCGTTACTGAGTGTTATCGCTGTTCATAGTGTTATGCGAGTAGCCCTCGTACCTCCTGTTTGACACCCCATCCTTCGATAATCCCCCCCAAAGGCTCGACCACCGCCTCAAAGTCCTGCTCGAAGTCGCCGATACCGCCATAAGTGGCGTACATCACCTTGCTCAACTCCAGATACCAGGCACCGTCATCACGCACGCTGACCTGTGCATTCAAGGATTCACCGCGAAAATGCCCTGCCGCCCTCCGTGCCCGCTCCTCATCCGGGAAAATGGCGTAGAACTCGATGGGATGGAACCGTGAAAAGTCAAAACCGCCCTCTTTCATGCGGCGCAGCACACTGCTGCTGATGTCTTCTTGATAGGCTGTGCTCATGAAACGTCCTCCTCAAAACGATGGATAGACTTTCCGTACTCCCTGCGCCCGCAACCGAATGGTGAGGGTGATACGGCAATAGAGTTGCCGCCGGGAAACAAGCATGTAGCTGACAAGACCAGACCTTAGCGATCCATTCGCTGATCTCGATTGCAGAGTAGCCCCAAGTCAGACCGGCTGCCAAGACCTGGTTGCGAGTCGCATCAAGAAGTTATGCCGTTGGCGTGATACTGAGAATTTGAATGCTGTTCTGATCTTTCAGACTTTTGACTGTCGGTTCATCGGTTCGACCATCCAGATCATTGAGATCAAGTTCGGCCGGGACAGGCAGGAGTTTTGCACGGATCAACTGCGCCGCCCGCTCCATCGTGGGTTTTTGTTCGCAATCGAAATGCTCCACGGTCGGCACACCGTGATCATTAACGTAGGTGACTTCCCACTTTTGCATCGGTGCCTCCCTGGATAAACCCATGGATGAGCTTACATACATCTCGACCCCGAACACCGGATAATCGTTCCCGCTGAACCCAGAGACATCAAAAAGGCCGCCGGTTGGCAGCCTCTTTGCGAAGAGCGCGGAATTACTTCTCGGCGCGTTCTTTCAGTGCTTTCAAGGTATCGAATGGCGCGTCGACAACGAACTTGTTGGCCAACCAGGACGGCACGCTGCCACCTGGCTCGGTGTGAACCTGATAGGTCACTTCGACCTGATCGGCGCCTTTTGGAACAAACTTCCAGAAGCCTTGAACCTGGGCGACACGCACAAAGCCTTTTTCTTCAGGAAGGTAGGTCGGTACACCTTCAAGCTTACGCGTCAGGCTGCCATCGGCCCCTGCGACGGTAGTCACGTGCAACACCGAATCACGATCAGTTACCGGAAATGGAGCTTTGAACTGAGTGTAAGTCCAGCTTTCATCGCCTTCGCGTTTGAGCAACTTCTGCGATTTGCACTCGTGAATCCAGGCACACGCACCTACCACATCGTCATGAAGAGCGCGCAACTTGGCCACGGTGGTCTTCATCACGGTTACACCGCGATAGGCCTTGTACTGGGACCCGGCAACGTCACTCAAGGAAACCTTGATACCGTCCTCGTCCTTGGCCATTTTCCAGTCTTCGGCCTGGGCCGTAGCGGCCAGTAGAACCGTCAAACCACACAACACAGCGATACGATGCAGCGAACCCATAGTCTTATTCCTTATTGTTGAAGTTCCGTTCGTTGAACACACTACGCTGCGGTCATTTGCTCCCACCAACCGATCAACTTGATGGCTTCTTCCCGACTGTTGCCGCACACCTCGATATCCGCCTGAAATGCGCCACATACCGCCGGCCGTTCAGGCTTGCCGAAAATACTGCACAGATTATCGACAGACAGTTGCACACAGCGTTCTCCCGCCGCTTTGCCGTTTGGCATGCCAGGGATGGGTGTGCTGATGGAAGGGGCAATGCAACAGGCGCCACAGCCTTCACGGCAGTTCATGACGGCACGCTCCTCACGGCAGATAGTGTGTTGAATAACGTGGACTAGAGTACCCGCTAAAACAGCCGTTTGAAATTGGCCGGATAGCGGTTTTTCGCTCAAACACGCGTGACTGACCAGTCTCCGACAAAGCGTCAGGTGCGAGGGGTCACAGATTACTGCAGATTTTTAATGTTTGAACTGAAATTCCAGTGCTGCACCTTCTACTTCCCGGTGCTCTTCTTTACGCATTTGCAACTGCATTTCATTGCTGAGCAGGCGTCCATTGAGCTGAAACGGGCTGTCATCCTTGGGTTTTTCACCAAACATGGGCGGTAGCAAAGGAGCATGTTTGACCAGCGGAACGGTGCCAACAGGTTGCAACTGCTTGACCATGTCCGGTGGCAGGCTCAAATCCAGCTTGGCCGGAGGCAAGTACGTGGTTCTGACCAACTCACTCGCGGATTTTGATTTTGAGGCAACGGGGGGGCGTTTTTTTTGTGGCGCCGGCTTCTTTGCCGCTTCGGTCCTTTTGACGGGGGTGTGCTTTTTTGCCGGCGCAACGGGCTTCACCTTCGCCTCGGACGTGCTGATGCCCCCTTTATCCGGGACAGCCGCAGCCATGGCGCTACCCGGAATGAAGACACTCAACAGGCACGCCAATATCAAACCAGCAGGAAAAATCGCTTTCATGAACACTACAGCGCTAACGGCAGAGGGGCATATGCTCGCTTGTTAAAAGGCCTCTGACAAGCTCGCATCACCATCCCGTCCTCTGCCCTGCATCAAAAGCCGCCTGCGGTCTCCTGACATAGCTGAGTCGCCAGCATCCCGAGTGTCATCAGCGCCCGCTCGGCTTCACGATTCCACGGCGTGCCGCAGTTCAAGCGAATGCAGTGATTGAATTGCTCGGTGTTCCTGAAAATCAGCCCCGGCGCGATACTGATGCCCTGCTGCAACGCACGGACATGCAGTTCTTGTGTATTGACCCGCCCCGGCAGACTGACCCACAAAATGAAGCCGCCCGTGGGCCGGGTCATCTGCGTTCCCTCAGGGAAATACTGCTGCACCGCCAGCTGGAAAGCGCTGAGGTTCTTGCGGTACTCCTGACGGATGTAGCGCAAGTGTCGATCGTAGCCGCCGTTCTCCAGATAGGCCGCGATCCCCATTTGCGTCACGCTGCACGCCGAATGGGTACTGAAGGTCTGCAAACGCTGGATTTCCTGCTGGTATTTGCCAGCAATCATCCAGCCGATGCGCACACCAGGTGACAGGGTCTTGGAGAAACTCGAGC
>CAYNGZ010000135.1:0-13995 GCA_964396695.1 uncultured Pseudomonas sp. | reverse complement strand
CGGCTTCCAGGCCGCCCACGCCGATGGCGATCACGCCCAGCGCGTCGACGTGCGGGGTGTGGCTGTCGGTGCCGACGCAGGTATCGGGGAAGGCAACGCCGTCACGCACCTGAATCACCGGGGACATTTTCTCCAGGTTGATCTGGTGCATGATCCCGTTGCCCGGCGGAATCACGTCGACGTTCTTGAAGGCCTTTTTGGTCCAGTTGATGAAGTGGAAACGGTCTTCGTTGCGACGGTCTTCGATGGCGCGGTTCTTTTCGAACGCCTCCGGATCGAAGCCGCCACGCTCAACGGCCAGAGAGTGATCGACGATCAATTGCGTCGGCACCACCGGGTTCACTTGCGCAGGATCGCCGCCTTGCAGGGCAATGGCATCGCGCAGTCCGGCGAGGTCCACCAGTGCAGTCTGGCCAAGGATGTCGTGGCACACCACACGGGCCGGGAACCATGGGAAGTCGAGGTCGCGTTTGCGCTCGATCAGTTGCTTCAGGGAATCGGTAAGCGTGGCCGGGTCGCAGCGACGCACGAGGTTTTCCGCCAGCACGCGAGAGGTATACGGCAGCGTGTCGTAGGCGCCTGCCTGAATGGCCTCGACTGCCGCGCGGACGTCGAAGTAATCCAGTTGAGTGCCGGGTAGCGATTTGCGGTGTTCAGTATTCATGCGCGGGGACTCGATCACGGTGGGTACAAAGGGACGGGAGCGCTGACTGTCGCACTCCCTTGCTCCCAATCAGCGTTGTTCGATTGGCACGAACTTGCGCTGTTCGACGCCGACGTACTCGGCACTCGGGCGGATGATGCGGTTGTTGGCACGCTGCTCGAACACATGCGCCGCCCAGCCGGTCAGGCGCGAGCAAACGAAAATCGGCGTGAACAGCTTGGTCGGAATGCCCATGAAGTGGTACGCCGAGGCATGGTAGAAGTCGGCGTTGGGGAACAGCTTCTTCTGTTCCCACATGGTCTTGTCGATGGCTTCGGAGACCGGAAACAACACCTTGTCACCGACTTCGTCAGCGAGCTTTTTCGACCAGCCCTTGATCACTTCATTGCGCGGGTCGTTGTCTTTGTAGATCGCGTGGCCGAAGCCCATGATCTTGTCTTTGCGCTCGAGCATGCCGAGGGTGCCTTTGATCGCCTCTTCCGGCGACGCGAAGCGCTCGATCATTTCCATCGCCGCTTCGTTGGCGCCGCCATGCAGCGGGCCGCGCAGGGAGCCGATGGCTGCGGTGACGCAGGAGAACAGGTCGGACAAGGTCGATGCGCACACGCGGGCGGTGAAGGTCGACGCGTTGAACTCGTGTTCCGCATAAAGAATCAGCGAAACGTTCATCACCTTGACGTGCAACTCGCTCGGCTTTTTGTCGTGCAGCAGGTGCAGGAAGTGGCCACCGATCGACGCTTCATCGGTCACGCAGTTGATGCGTTTACCGTCGTGGCTGAAGCGATACCAGTAGCACATGATCGCCGGGAACGCGGCCAGCAGCCGGTCGGTTTTGTCGTGCTGTTCGGAAAAGTTATGCTCCGGCTCAAGGTTGCCCAAAAACGAGCAGCCAGTACGCATCACGTCCATCGGGTGCGTGTCCGCCGGAATGCGCTCGAGCACTTCCTTCAGTGCTTGCGGCAGGTCGCGCAGCTTGCTCAGTTTGCTGATGTAGGCCGCCAGCTGCGCTTTGTTCGGCAGTTCGCCGTAGAGCAGCATGTACGCCACTTCTTCGAAATGCGCTTCGGCAGCCAGTTCGCGAACGTCATAGCCGCGATAGGTCAGGCCCGCGCCTTCTTGTCCCACGGTGGACAATGCGGTTTGCCCGGCCACCTGGCCACGCAGCCCGGCGCCACTCAATACTTTTGCTTCGGCCATTGCTGTCTCCAATCTTGAATTTGTCAGGGAATCGGCAAGTTCTAAACGGTTGATCCGTTGCTGCTGATCAGCCCTTTTTCTGGGCAAACAACGCATCGAGCTTCTGCTCGCAGGTGTGGTAATCGATGCGATCGTAAAGCTCCATATGGGTATGCATGGTGTCGATCACGTTCTGTTGCGTACCGTCGCGACGGATCGCGGTGTAGACGTTTTCCGCCGCTTTGTTCATCGCGCGAAAGGCCGACAGCGGGTACAGCACCAGCGACACACCAACAGACCCAAGCTGCTCGGTGGTGTACAGCGGCGTAGCGCCGAACTCGGTGATGTTGGCCAGGATCGGCGCTTTGACGCGGCTGGCGAACAGTTTGTACATGTCCAGTTCGGTGATGGCTTCCGGGAACACCATGTCGGCGCCGGCTTCGATGCACGCTGCGGCGCGATCCAGTGCCGACTCCAGACCTTCCACCGCCAGGGCGTCGGTACGAGCCATGATTACGAAACTGTCATCGGTGCGCGCATCGACGGCAGCCTTGATGCGGTCGACCATTTCCTGCTGGGAAACGATCTCCTTATTCGGACGGTGACCGCAGCGTTTGGCGCCAACCTGGTCTTCGATGTGCATCGCCGCCGCGCCGAACTTGATCATCGACTTCACGGTGCGCGCAACGTTGAACGCCGAGGAACCGAAACCGGTGTCCACGTCCACCAACAGCGGCAGGTCGCAGACGTCGGTGATCCGGCGCACGTCGGTCAACACGTCATCGAGACCGGTAATCCCCAGGTCCGGCACACCGAGAGAGCCGGCAGCGACCCCGCCACCGGACAGATAGATAGCCTTGAAACCGGCGCGCTTGGCCAGCAGCGCATGGTTGGCGTTGATCGCGCCGACCACTTGCAAAGGATGCTCGCTGGCAACCGCATCGCGGAAACGCTGGCCTGGTGTGCTCTTGTTCGAACTCATGACTCACCTCGTGGAGTGGCTGTCTGATGGGCGCCGTCCTGATAGTGACGGGCGATATTGCGTTTTGAAGCGCCGATGTGACGTCGCATCAACAACTCGGCCAATTCACCGTCACGGTCGGCGATGGCGTCGAGAATCCGGTGGTGCTCGGCGAACGCCTGGCGCGGCCGATTGGGTGTGGCGGAAAACTGAATGCGGTACATGCGCACCAGTTGATACAGCTCGCCGCAGAGCATTTGCGTCAACGTGCGGTTGCCGCTGCCCTGAATGATTCGGTAGTGAAAGTCGAAATCGCCTTCCTGCTGGTAATAGCCTTTACCTGCCTGAAACGCCGCATCGCGCTCGTGGGTTTCCAGCACCTGACGCAACTCATCGATTTCTTCGGTGGTCATGCGCTCGGCGGCCAGGCGGCAGGCCATGCCTTCCAGGGACTCGCGAATTTCGTAGAGTTCAAGCAGTTCGGCGTGGCTCAGCGACACCACCCTGGCCCCGACATGCGGGACGCGAACCAGCAGGCGCTGACCTTCCAGACGATGGATCGCCTCACGCAACGGCCCGCGGCTGATGCCATAGGTGCGTGCCAGCTCAGGCTCGGAGATCTTGCTGCCCGGGGCGATTTCACCCTTGACGATGGCCGCCTGAATGCGCCGGAAAACGTTTTCGGAAAGGGTTTCCGAATCGTCTGACGCCATCACCGGGGGATCCAGTTGCTCCAGCATATTGTCGACACCTTGCAAACCAATGCGCCAAAAACTAACCAATATCACGCAGCCAGTCAAAGGAAATAGATCTATTGTCGACAATCGTCTAATAAACACCTTAGGTAAAACCTAAGTAAAGGACAGCCCCGCGGCTGGCGCCATAAAACCACCGTGCTAGAATGCCGCCCGCATTTGTCTGTCATCTTTTTATGGCAGGCATGAGAAGGAGCTTGTGCAGCAATGCCAGTCGCCTTGAACCGAGAACGGACGGCACCGCGCCAGGACTTATGAGACTCAAGCCCTTCACCCTGTTGTTTTGCCTACTCTGCCTGCCGGGTCTCGCTAACGCGGGCGAAAAGACGGTGTACGGTCTCAACGAATATGCGCAGTTGGCGGGGATCGACCTGGAAGTCGCCGCCAAACTCGACACCGGGGCCAAAACCGCCTCCCTCAGTGCCCGCGATATCAAGCGCTTCAAACGCAATGGCGAATCCTGGGTGCGCTTTTATCTGGCCATTGACACCGCCCATTCGCACCCGATCGAGCGCCCTTTGGCACGCGTGAGCAAAATCAAACGCCGTGCTGGCGACTTCGATCCCGAGGAAGGCAAGCAGTACACCGCTCGCCCGGTGATCGAACTGGATATCTGCATGGGCACGGCGCTGCGCAGCATAGAAGTGAACCTGACCGACCGAAGTGCATTCCAATTCCCGCTCTTGATCGGCTCCGAAGCCTTGAAACGCTTTGATGCGCTGGTCGACCCGAGTCTTAAATACGCTGCTGGCAAACCCGCCTGCGCCACCGACGCTCATACCGCAGAGTAATGCCCATGCGCTCCCTTACCCTCCACCTGAAAATCCTGATCACCCTATTGGTGGTGCTGGGCCTTTCAGTTACGGCCTATCAGATTTTCGTGCTGGGCATTCCGGTGACCGAAGACGCCACCGACGACTTGTGGAACATCGACGCCAAGGTCCAGTTCGTCGCCAGTGCCAAGGACCCGGTCAAGATCCAGATGTTCGTGCCACCACTGAGCCGTGATTACGTCAGCCTCAATGAAAGTTTTATCTCCAACAACTATGGCGTTTCGGTCAACCGTGTCGACGGCAACCGCAAGGTCACCTGGTCGGCACGCCGGGCCAAGGGCAACCAGACGCTTTACTACCGACTGGTGCTGACCAAGCGCTACACCGGTGAAAAGTCCAAAGTCAAAGGCCCGACCTTCCGCGACAGCATCGCCGTCGAAGGCCCGGAGAAGATCGCCGCCGACGCCCTGCTCGCCCCCATTCGCCAGCACTCGGCAGACGTCGAGACCTTCATCGGCGAAACGATCAAACGGGTCAACAACGCCAATGACGACAACGCAAAACTGCTGCTGGCCGGCGATCCGTCACCGGCGCACAAAGCGAAAATCGTCGAGCTGCTGCTGTCCATTGCCCACGTACCGATGGAAAAGGTCCATACCATCCGCCTGGTCGCCGATCAGCCACAAACCCCGGAACTCTGGCTGCGTAGCTTCAATGGCACTGACTGGCTGTACTTCAACCCGGAAACCGGCGAGCAAGGCCTGCCCACCGATCGCCTGCTGTGGTGGACCGGCGATGACAACTTGATCACCGTCGAAGGCGGCAAGAAAGCCAACGTCACCTTCAGCCTGAACAACAGCGAAATGAACGCCATTCGCCTGGCCAAGCTGACCGACGAAAATACCGACGCGAACTTCCTTGATTACTCGCTGTACGGCTTGCCGCTGCAAACCCAGCAGACCTTCATGATCATGGTGATGATCCCGATCGGTGTGCTGGTTATCCTGATCCTGCGCAACCTGATCGGCTTGCAGACCCTCGGCACCTTTACCCCGGTGCTGATTGCCCTGGCCTTCCGCGAAACCGGGTTGGGTTTCGGTATTGCGCTGTTTACCGTGATCACGGCGCTGGGGCTGTCGCTGCGCTCCTACCTTGAGCACCTGAAGCTGCAAATGCTGCCGAGACTGTCGGTGGTGCTGACCTTCGTCGTGGTGCTGATTGCCGCCATCAGCCTGTTCAGCCATAAACTGGGGCTGGATCGCGGGCTGTCGGTGGCACTGTTCCCGATGGTGATTCTGACCATGACCATCGAACGCCTGTCGATCACCTGGGAAGAGCGCGGCGCCGGCCACGCATTGAAAGTCGCAATAGGTACGCTGTTCGCTGCCTCTCTGGGACACCTGATCATGAGCATTCCGGAACTGGTTTACTTTGTGTTCACCTTCCCGGCGATCCTGTTGATCCTGGTGGGCTTCATGCTGGCCATGGGTCGCTATCGCGGCTACCGCCTGACCGAGCTCATGCGCTTCAAAGCCTTCGTCAAGGCCGACTCATAATGTTCGGCTTCTGGAAGACCTGGAAGGCCCTGCACGCCCGGGGCATCATGGGCATCAATCGGCGCAACGCCGACTATGTACTCAAGTACAACAAGCGCAGCCTGTACCCGATTGTCGATGACAAGATCATCACCAAGGAGCGCGCGATCAAGGCCGGCATTCATGTGCCGGAGATGTACGGCGTGATATCCACCGAGAAAGAAATCGAAAAGCTCGGCGAGATCATCGGCAACCACAGCGACTTTGTGATCAAACCGGCGCAGGGCGCCGGCGGTGACGGCATCCTGGTGATCGCTGATCGCTTCGAGGGCCAGTACCGCACGGTTTCCGGAACGATCATCAGCCATGAAGAAATCGAGCACCAGATCTCCAGCATTCTGACCGGCCTGTATTCCCTGGGCGGTCACCGCGACCGTGCGTTGATCGAGTACCGGGTGATTCCCGACCAGATCTTCAAAAGCATCAGTTATGAAGGTGTGCCGGACATCCGCGTCATCGTGTTGATGGGGTATCCGGTGATGGCCATGTTGCGTTTGCCCACCCGGCAGTCCAACGGCAAGGCCAACCTGCACCAGGGCGCCATCGGCGTGGGTGTCGACCTGGCCACCGGCCTGACGCTGCGCGGCACCTGGATGAACCGCATCATCGCCAAGCACCCGGACACCACCAACGCGGTGGATGACGTGCAACTGCCCTACTGGGACGGTTTCATGAAGCTTGCCGCCAGTTGTTATGAGTTGTGCGGTCTGGGTTACATCGGTGTAGACATGGTGCTGGACCAGGAAAAAGGCCCGCTGATTCTCGAGCTCAACGCGCGGCCAGGGCTGAACATCCAGATTGCCAATGACTGCGGATTGACCTCACGCACTCAAGCAGTCGAGGCACGCCTGGAAGAGCTGAAGGCCAGAGGGATTACCGAAACTGCGCAGGAACGGGTGGAGTTTGTCCAGCACATGTTCGGGAATATCCCCTCGGCCAAGGGTTAAGTCTTTGTAATGATCGTTCCCACACCCGTGGTAACGATCTTGATAAGCCTCTAGGAGCAAACCCTGCAGAGGACTACAATCGCCACCCCGCCTCGTTGGCTGATCTGCGCCGCTCATGTTGACCTGTTCCGTATACCCGCTCCCCTATCGCGCCAACCCCGCCGAGTATTTCGCGGCGATTCGTCACGCCCCCGGCAGCGTGCTGCTCGACAGCGGCCGGCCCAGTGCCGAGCGCGGACGTTATGACGTGCTCAGCGCCTGGCCGCTGACAACGCTAACGGTGTCGCCTGACGAAAGTGGCGATGCGTTCCTGCAACGCCTGCGCGACACCCTGGGTCGACTCGGCGATGCTGCGATACCGGAACCCTACGAGCTGCCATTCGCCGGAGGCCTGATCGGCTACCTCAGTTATGATTTCGGTCGTCACCTGGAAGCCCTTCCCTCTCAGGCTCACGATGACCTGCAACTACCCGATGCGCGCTTCGGCCTGTATGACTGGGCGCTGATCAGCGATCACCTGATCGGCAGCAGCCAACTGGTGTTCCATCCACACCTGAGCGAAACCGAGCGCCAACGTCTGATCTATCTGTTCAGCCAGCCCCAGACTACGGTCGCCGGGACGTTCACGCTGAACGGCGCCATGAGCCCCGACCTCAGCGCCAGTGATTATCAGCAGGCGTTCGCGCGTATCCAGCAGTACATCCAGGCCGGCGACTGCTATCAGGTCAACTTTGCACAACGTTTTCGCGCGCCCTGCCAGGGTGATCCATGGGCGGCGTATTGCGCGCTGCGAGCGGCCTGCCCAACGCCGTTCTCTGGTTTCCAGAGTTTGCCCGACGGCGGTGCGGTACTGAGCTTGTCGCCGGAACGTTTCGTCAAAGTCAACGACGGTCATGTGGAAACCCGCCCGATCAAAGGCACTCGACCACGCGGGCAGAACGCTGCCGAAGACGCGGCCAACGCCGCCGAACTGCTGGCCAGCCCCAAGGATCGTGCTGAAAACCTGATGATCGTTGACCTGCTGCGCAACGATTTGGGGCGCACCTGCCGTATTGGCTCGGTGCGCGTGCCAGAGTTGTTCAGCCTGGAAAGCTACCCGAACGTGCATCATCTGGTGAGCAGCGTCACCGGCGAATTGGCTGACGGCAAAGACGCCCTGGATTTGATTGCCGGCAGCTTCCCCGGCGGCTCAATCACCGGCGCACCGAAAATCCGCGCCATGCAGATCATCGACGAGCTGGAACCAACCCGCCGTGGTTTGTATTGCGGCTCGCTGCTGTACCTGGATGTACGCGGGGAAATGGACAGCTCGATCGCCATCCGCAGCTTGCTGGTCAAGGACGGTCAGGTCTGCTGCTGGGGCGGTGGCGGGATCGTCGCCGATTCGGACTGGCAGGCCGAGTATCAGGAGTCCATCACCAAGGTGAAGGTGCTGCTCGAGACCCTGCAAAGCCTGTGACCCATTGAGTCGTCCACGCCACCTCCTACGCGGGGATGTGTTTACAGGCTTAGATCGCGATTCGAGGCTTTGAGGAACTCTTGCTTCAGTTCGGCAAAGCTGTGCACGGCCGGGAACTGCGGGAATTCGCGGATAACGTTGTCTGGCGCGTGGAACAGGATTCCGGTATCCGCCTCGCCCAGCATGCTGGTGTCGTTATACGAATCACCCGCTGCAATCACCCGATAGTAAAGGCTCTTGAAGGCCAGCACCGACTGACGCTTGGGATCTTTCTGACGCAGTTGATAACCCGTCACTCGACCGGTTTCGTCAGTCACCAGACGATGGCAGAGTAAGGTCGGGAAGCCCAGTTGACGCATCAGCGGCTGGGAAAATTCGTAGAACGTGTCGGAAAGAATCACCACCTGGAAGCGCTCGCGCAGCCAGTCGACAAACTCGATGGCGCCGTCCAGTGGTTTCAGGGTGGCGATCACTTCCTGGATATCGGACAGCTTCAGGCCGTGCTCATCGAGGATGCGCAGACGCTGCTTCATCAGCACGTCGTAATCGGGAATATCCCGGGTGGTTGCCTTGAGGGATTCAATCCCGGTTTTTTCGGCAAAGGCGATCCAGATTTCCGGGACCAGGACACCTTCCAGATCGAGACAGGCAATTTCCACAAGACACTCCCATTTGTACTGATTATTGAGTTGAGCGAGCAATCGGGCCGCCAAACTCTAGCGAGTCATACTGACCGACGCAACGCAGACGAGCGCCCCGTCGTCTCGGGTTTTTGCTACCATCGCCACCATATAGAGCGCTTAGCGCCACCGACCTGTAGGAAACCGCCCTGATGAGCCCATCGTTCGACGTCGCTGAACTCGCCGCGACCTATGCCACCAAATCCGCCCAGGACATTCTCAAACTGGCCTTTGCCGAGTTCGGGGATGACCTGTGGATCTCCTTCAGCGGCGCCGAAGACGTGGTGCTGGTGGACATGGCCTGGAAGATCAACAAAAACGTCAAGGTCTTCAGCCTCGACACCGGACGCCTGCATCCGGAGACTTACCGCTTCATCGATCAGGTGCGCGAGCACTACAAGATCGAGATCGAAGTGGTCTCGCCGGACCACACCAGGCTCGAACCTTTCGTCAAGGAAAAGGGCCTGTTCAGCTTCTACAAGGATGGTCATGGCGAATGCTGCGGTATCCGCAAGATCGAACCGCTGCGTCGCAAGCTGTCCACCGTCAGCGCCTGGGCCACCGGCCAGCGCCGCGACCAGAGCCCGGGCACCCGCAGTCAGGTTGCCGTGCTGGAAGTCGACAGCGCGTTCTCGACGCCGGAGCGCACCCTGTACAAATTCAACCCGCTGGCACAAATGACCAGCGAAGAGATCTGGGGCTACATTCGCATGCTGGAGCTGCCGTACAACAGCCTGCATGAACGCGGCTTCATCAGCATTGGCTGCGAGCCGTGCACCCGCCCGGTGCTGCCGAACCAGCACGAGCGCGAAGGCCGCTGGTGGTGGGAAGAAGCCACGCAGAAAGAATGCGGTTTGCACGCGGGCAACATCATCAAAAAAGCCTGACCCCTTCCGAGGACGCTGGCTTGCCAGCGATTGAACCGATGCGGTCTGACGTCAAACGGCACTGAACCGCTGCGCCAATTGCTGCTCGGCAAACTGTTCGATGATGAAATCAACGAACGCTCGTGTCTTGCCCGGCAGCAGTTTGTGTTCGGCGTAGTAAATCGAGATGTTGCCGTCATCGACATACCAATCCGGCAATACGCGTTGCAAGGTGCCGGCATTCAGGTACGCCACGGCGAACGGCATGCTCACCAGCGCAATCCCCAGGCCTTGTGCGGCGGTGGCACAAGCGGCTTCGGAGTCGCTCATGGTCATCCGCGCCTTGAGGCTCAGCGGGCTGTGTTCCTGACGACGGCTGGTCAGTTGCCAGGAACGCACGCGACCGGTCTGCGGTGAACGAATCAGAATCCCTTCGCAGTCACTTAAATCATCCGGTTCGCGAATCGCCTTGCGTTGCGCCAGATAATCCCTGGAGGCCACCAACACCCGGTGAGCCGGCGTCAGCTTGCGCGCCACCACTCCTTGCGGCAGTTCAAAACCGCCACCAATCGCCGCATCGAAGCCTTGGCCGATCAGATCGACCTGGCGGTTATCGAAATGCCAATCCGGGTTGATCGCTGGAAAACGTCGAAGAAACTCGCCCAGCAGCGGCACGATGTACAACCGCCCAAACACCGTGCCCATGCTGACCTTCAGCGTCCCGGCCGGACGCCCTTCGGCGCTGGCCAGATTGGCCACGGCATTTTGAATGGTGTGCAGACTGGCACTGACTTCACCGAGAAACAGCTGACCGGCTTCGGTCAACGTCAGGCTGCGTGTGCTGCGCTGAAACAGCCGAACGCCCAGGCGCGCCTCAAGCTTGGCGACACTTTTACCCACCGCCGCCGGGGTCAGGCTCAGGCGCCGCGCCGCTTCGGCAAAGCTGCCGACCTCAGCGCTGCGCACGAAGCATTCGATACTGCTGAAGGTTTCCATGGCGATCACTATAAACTTATGGTTTACACAGACTATAGCAATGACCGTCTACACAGGGGGTAATCCGATATCGATACTAGGCTCCATCAACCGAGACATCTCGCCTCGGGACTTTGGAGATCGACATGACCACTCAGAACCTCAGCGGTAAAGTAGCTCTTATCCAGGGCGGCTCTCGCGGCATCGGCGCCGCCATCGTCAAACGCCTGGCGGCGGAAGGCGCAGCGGTTGCCTTCACTTATGTCAGCTCGACAGCCAAGGCTGAAGAATTGCAGAACAGCATCACCGCTACCGGCGGCAAAGCCTTGGCCATCAAAGCTGACAGCGCTGACGCAACGGCCATCCGCAACGCGGTAAGCAGCACAGTCAAAGCCTTTGGCCGCCTCGACATCCTGGTCAACAACGCAGGGGTACTGGCCGTTGCCCCACTGGAAGATTTCAAACTCGAAGACTTCGACCAGACCCTGGCGATCAACGTACGCAGTGTGTTCATCGCGACTCAAGAGGCCGCCAAACACATGACCGAAGGCGGTCGCATCATCAACATCGGCAGCACCAACGCCGACCGCATGCCCTTCGCCGGTGGCGGCCCTTACGCCATGAGCAAGGCAGCGCTGGTCGGCCTGACCAAAGGCCTGGCCCGCGACCTGGGGCCACGCGGCATCACCATCAATAACGTGCAGCCTGGCCCGGTCGATACCGACATGAACCCGGCCCACGGTGATTTCGCCGAGAGCCTGATCCCGCTGATGGCCGTTGGCCGTTATGGCACCGCCTCCGAAATCGCCAGTTTCGTCGCCTACCTGGCCGGCCCGGAAGCCGGCTACATCACCGGTGCCAGCCTGAGCATCGACGGTGGTTTTGGCGCCTGACTCACAGCCTCCACACCGCAAAAAAACGCCGGGCAACCTTTGATCAGGTTGCCCGGCGCTTTGTCGTTCAGGGTTTTCTTTATGCCTGTTCGAACACCGGCAAGCCGTACGCGTGCGGCTGGAAGGCTTTTAACGTACGCAGAATGCTGTCGGCATGCGCGTACTTTTCGTCAGCCATGGCCGCATCCGGCACGGCAATCGCAGTCATCCCCGCGGCTTTCGCGGCAGTGACGCCAAACGGCGAGTCTTCAAACACCAGGCAATCCTGCGGCGCCACCCCCAAACGTCGCGCGGCAGTAAGGAAAATATCCGGCGCAGGTTTGGCCGCGCCCACTTCAGGGTCATCAGCCGTCACAATGGTGTCGAACAGCGCAAACCAATCGCCATGCAACGTGGTTTTCTGCCCGAAGGACTGACTCGAAGAGCTGGTGCCCACGGCAATCGGAATGTTGTTCGCCTTCAAATGCTGAACCAGCTCCTGCGCCCCCGGCATCGCCAACGCACGCGGAAAGCGTTCCCGCATCAACGGCTCGCGGATCACCAGAAACTCTTCGGCGCTGATCGGCAGGTCCAGCGCCTCGACGACATAGCGCGCCAGATCGCCGGCACCGCGGCCGATGATGTTCTGTTTGATGCTCCAGTCGAACGTTCGGCCGTAGCGTTCGGCAATGATTTGCGTGACCTCGGTGTAAATGCCCTCGGTATCGAGCAGCAAACCATCCATATCGAAAATCACGGCCTTGATCGGGCCGAAGTCGAGCGGTGCATTCATCGCATCTGATCCGTTATCAACACAACATTCCGGGAAGCGGCTCAGGTACGGCCAGTGCCTTGGTCGATCAAAGGGGAATCGAGCAAAGGGTCCGGCAGCATAGCGAGCGAGGTTCACATGCGGCAACTGTTTGCCGGCACCTACCCTCCGATCACGGCCTAGGGTGTGTAGCGAGCGCAAGGAAAGCGCTGCTCGGTTACTTATAGAAATATAAGAAAATTATTGCATGACTTATGGAAGACTTATTAGTATCTCATGAACGAAATCTACTGGACTCGCAAAGCCGTGAAGCAGTTGCTCAGGGTACACACGGAGCACCGGGCACATATCCGCGATGCCGTAACGCAGCTGGAGCGCATGCCCGACGCCATCAACGTCAAGGCCTTGGCCCTGCACAATTGCGGGTATCGCCTGAGAGTCGGTCACTACCGGGTTCTGTTTGACTGGGACGGCTCGGTCCAGGTGGTCAGCATTCAAGAGGTCAAAAAACGTGACGAACGCACCTACTGACATACAAATCATCAACGGCCCGGACGGTGAACCCGCCTTTGTGGTCATCCCCTACCAGCAGTATGTCGCTCAACACGGCGGCACCGAGCTGATTCCTCATCAAGTGGTCAGTCGCATCGTCGACGGTGCCAGCCCGATCCGTGCCTGGCGCGAACACTTGAACCTGACTCAAGAGGAAGTGGCAAAGCGTATGGGGATTTCACAGCCTGCATTCGCCCAGCAGGAGGCGGTGAACAAACCGCGCCGCGCCACTCGGGAAAAGATCGCCATGGCGTTCGGGATCAGGGCTGATCAGTTGGAATTGTGACGTCTGAGTCATTGCAGGCTCTGGACTCTGGTAGCGCACTAGCATGGGATGCTAGGGGTCGAGTGCCCCAGAATGAAAAAACCCGGCAATCAGCCGGGTTTTTGCGAATCGAGCTTCGGGGATCAGTGCCCTTACTTGCCCATGAGCGCACCGCCGGCTGCGCCACCAAGGCCAGCACCGATGGCGGAGCCAGTCTTGCCGCCCAGCGAGTTGCCGATGACCGAACCACCCGCCGCGCCTACACCACCACCGATTGCAGCTTTAGCGCGGTGGCCCTTTTTCGCGCCGGCAGCACTGCCTGCTGCGCCTGCAACGC
Source organism: uncultured Pseudomonas sp. (assembly GCA_964396695.1). Lineage (GTDB taxonomy): Bacteria > Pseudomonadota > Gammaproteobacteria > Pseudomonadales > Pseudomonadaceae > Aquipseudomonas. The sequence goes on along the minus strand of CAYNGZ010000135.1, from coordinate 346 downwards.
CTGCACCGATCGCCGCGCCGGTGCTGCCACCGAGCTTCTGACCGACCACATTACCCAGCGCACCACCCAGGCCGCCGCCAAGCGCTGCGCTGCCATCACCGGCCATTGCACCTTGAGCGACCAAAAGACCCAGAACCAGAGCAGGCAAAGTTAAACGCATGACATGAACCTCAAAAAGGGTACTGATAAGTAAAAATCCGGATGCTTAAAAAGGCCGTCGGTTCAATCAAAGAACCAGCCCAACCCTCCTGAGCGCGAAGGTTGGACAGTTTATACGCCAGGAGTTTTATTCGCAGATCGAGTAGGAGGCGGGATTGCTCCCGCCGTCCTCTCACACCACCGTACG